>NZ_JBASJU010000364.1:0-3922 GCF_049655485.1 Daejeonella sp. | reverse complement strand
AGGTATTAGGCAGGGGAAGGAAAGAACTCGGTAAACGAGGGGAAAGTAGCGGTGAAAATTATTTGTTCGATATGAAAAATTCGGTTAATAAAAATCCCCCAGTTCGAACGAATGGGGGATTTAATAGAATGGTTAAATTCAAATTAAGCTTGTGCGTCGCGTAAAGCTTTAATTTTGTCGTGAGAAACCCTTAATGTAGCTTTCTGCTCGGATATTAATGAGCGAAAATGAGCTGGAAGATCGTCTTCATTCAGTGCCATCTCATAAGCTTTCTGAGCTGCATCTTCTCCAAATTCGCAATTTTCAAGGACAGCCTTTCTATCGTGTCCACTGAACGCCGCTTTAACGTCCATCCAAGCACGGTAAATTTTTCCACTGTTGGTAGTTCCTTGCTCTATTTCTTCCCCAGAAGCGCCTACTTCAGTAGCCAAAGCTAATTTTAACGTATGACTTTCTCCAATCATCTGGGTAAATAAGGCTTTTAAATCCTCATCTCCTTCTTTTAACTCTTCTTTTGCTCTTTGATAACCTTCAATCCTATCGTTGTTTATCAAAATCAGGTCGTTTAAAACCCCTGTGCTTTCTTTAGTTTCCATAATAGTTAATGTTGTTTGATTAAATTTATAACACACTGATTTTGAATTTGGTTTGGCAAAAGTGTAATTAACTTAGAATAAAGTTTAATGCGGAAGAGCTATTGAAAAGAAATATTGAATGCCGGGAAGGCCGAATCTATTGAATTTAGAAGATATTGAAATTCAATACAGGTATGCAATCTGGTTAAGATAATAATTTCTGACGCAGCAGAAACTCCAGTTGATCGTTGGAAACGGCGAGTTTACTGTTCATCTCTTTAATTTGTTTGTTAGCCTTATATACTTCGAATGCCTTTCTGATTGTTTCGTCCAGCTCATTTTCACTCCATGGTTTACTTAGGTAATGAAAAATTTTACCTTTGTTAACCGCATCGATAACTGCATTCATATCCGCATATCCTGTTAACAATATGCGAATGGGGTCAGGGTACTTCTCGAGAATGTTTTCAAGAAAC
Source organism: Daejeonella sp. (assembly GCF_049655485.1). GTDB lineage: Bacteria > Bacteroidota > Bacteroidia > Sphingobacteriales > Sphingobacteriaceae > Daejeonella. The sequence continues at coordinate 2,871 of NZ_JBASJU010000364.1, read as the reverse complement.
TCAATCCCGGTCATATTCGGCATCCTCTGATCTGTGATAATAATCTCAATCGGTTTCTTTTCCAGAACCTTTATTGCGGCGGCGGCACTGAGCGCAATGGAAATATTATATTTAAGTCTAAAGGTAGCTTTGAATGATATCAGGTTATTTTCTTCGTCATCAACGTACAGGATATCGATCTTTTTATCAGACATTTGTTGTAACATTAATATTTTAGCAAAAATACGGATTATAAACAAAAAGTACCTAAGTAGTCAGGTAAATTACTCATGAAACCCGATTATTAAATCTTAACTGGCATTCAAAAAAATATTTAGCACTTTGAAGCCGGATATAATTATAAATGGAAATACAATTCAATAACGGAAACCCTGTGGTAAGGCTGAGGGCTTTCAGAGCCATAGATGACCCAAGATCGTGTGAATTGTTTGTTGAAGGGCATAAACGCGTTCTAACCAGCATTGGCGTGGAAAAGGTAACATCTTCCAATAACGAATGGGTTGATAATCCAGCTGCTTTTGTGATGATAGTGGAATCGCTCAATAAAAAGCATATCTATGGTGGGGCCCGTATACACGTCGCCGGAGGATCTGAACCGCTGCCTATCGAACAAGCGACTGGGGCTTTGGACTCATCAATTTATGATATGGTGTATAGCTATGCCAAAAAAGGCACAGGCGAGGGCTGCGGATTATGGAACTCCAGAGAAATTGCCGGCTACGGCATTGGAAGTATCTTTTTAACCCGTGTAGGTGTGGCGATGTCTACCCAGATTGGTTTAGATTCCCTTTTTGGGTTATGTGCTCCTTATACAGTTAAGATGGCCCAAAGTGTCGGCTACGAGATCGAGGAGGGAATTGGAAACAACGGTACCTTTTATTATCCAAAACTAGATTTGGTGGCAACCGTACTTATCCTGCGGGACCTGGAAAAACTGAGTAAAGCCGATCAGGAGAATAGAGAGGCTATCCGCTTACTTCGCGAAAATCTTCGGGGAGTCAGGATTGAGGAACTTCGTAAAAAGAAGATAGAGATCCATTATGACATTGAAATTCCTAATATGGACAAGTGGGACCTGCAAGCTACCATTGCAAATGTTCAAAAGGGAGCATCAATAGGAAATGTTGATGAAAGCAGTCTTAATTTACTGTAATTTTAGAGCTCACGAAAACTGTGTTCAATTGTTAAATTACTTTTAATCAGATTCCATGACATCCAGGTTCAGCACACTAATTAGTGCCTCCAAACAATTAAACCGGATTTATCAACCCCTAATTTTTCGAACTGATCACCCTGCCGATCTGCATTCGCTGGAAGAACTGTCACAGTCGGGCCAAATTGTCTTTGTTCACGATGAGCTTTATAACCAGTTGCAGGAACTGATAAAAATGAAATGTCCTTCTGTTAAAATAAAAGAAGAAGATTACGCGTCCCTTATTAAAGGTCATTTAGCAGGAAGAGATATTAATAATTACGGGGTATGGGTGTACTATCCCTGGAGTCGCCGTCTGGTTCATATGCTCGATAAAGAAGAGTTTATTCACGTCCGAACCAATCGCAACCAATATAAAATAACACGTAAGGAACAAGAAATACTTAATACGAAAATCATTGGTATTGTCGGCCTATCTGTGGGTCAATCTATAGCGCTGACACTGGCGATGGAACGTGGATTTGGAGAACTCCGTCTCACAGATTTTGACACACTTGAATTAAGTAATCTAAATCGTATCCGTACCGGAGCGCATAATCTTGGGGTTCCCAAGGTTGTAATAACGGCCAGAGAAATTGCAGAAATAGATCCATTCTTAAATGTAACCTGTTTCTTCGAAGGATTAACTGAAGAAAATATGGATTCTTTCTTTTCCGAAAATGGCAAGCTTGATTTATTAGTTGACGAATGTGATGGACTAGACATCAAGATACTTGCCCGGGCAAAGGCCAGGGAGCTTCGTATCCCTGTATTAATGGATACAAGTGATCGGGGTATGCTTGACGTAGAGCGTTTTGACCTTGAACCTCATCGGGCTTTACTGCACGGAACCATTAATAATATCGATCCTAAAAAAATAAAGGGTCTAAGTACAGAAGACAAAATCCCTGTCATGTTACAAATGCTGGGTATTGAAAACATTTCTCTGCGGGCAAAAGCTTCCATGCTTGAGGTGGAGCAAACCATAAACACGTGGCCGCAATTGGCGAGTTCGGTTGCATTAGGCGGAGCTGTGGGAACCGATGTTTGCCGGCGAATTCTGCTTGACCAGTTCCATGATTCTGGAAGATATTATATTGATTTGGATGAATTGGTAACTGATAAGGAAATACCCGATAAGAAAAATTTCATCAGGGACAACCCTTACTCGCCTCTTTTAATTGATGAAATGCAGTCGATTATCGCCAGGCAAAAACTGGAATATTCTGCTGACGATGTTTATCCCGATAAGGAAACTATTATTAAATTGATACGTGCTGCCTCTGCTGCTCCTTCAACAGGTAATGACCAGCCCTGGAAATGGGTATACCAACAAGGAGCCTTATATCTTTTTCATAATGAAAATCGATCTTTTTCTTTCGGCGATTTTCAAAAAACAGCTTCATTTATAAGTCTAGGGGCATCCTATGAAAATTTATATATTCTTGCATGCAGTTTGGGTCTGGAACCCTCTTATTTCTTCTCCCCGGATAGTAACGCTGAGAAACTGGTAGCAATAGTCCGTTTCAAAAAGCTTGGAGAAAACCGGGACCTGAATCTTGTAAAAAACCTCGATAAAGCAATTTTTAAACGGCATACCCACAGAAACCTGGGACCGAAAACCCCTATTGGGCCGGACCTTTTATCGACTCTTAAGAACCTGGCAGAATCTATTCCAG
>NZ_JBASJU010000363.1:0-8155 GCF_049655485.1 Daejeonella sp. | reverse complement strand
AACTGAAAACACCCAGGTCGCCGTGATGCACCCCTTAAAAACAAGGAATAAGCCGGACTTGCACCGGTACGCCTGGGTTTTTTTAATTAGGACGATCCCATCGTTAACTAATTGGGAGAAAAGTAGGGAGGAAGTTTTGGTTTTTAAGGGGTGGGTTAGGGAACGGGGGGAATTATTTAGTGAACGGTGATCCGAGGTCTGAAGTCGGAGGTCTGATTCGGAGTGGGGGAGTAGGGATGGTGAGTCTATTCACCGCTAGCCGGCGTTTTTTGCTCACCTAGTACTAATAGGCCAGTTCCTTATTATTTTCCTCATAACAAGGCAGCACAAATGTAAACACTGAGCCTTTCCCTATTTTACTTTCCAGTTTTATAAAGCCATTATGGCGTTTGACTATTTCGTTGGCAATAAACAGGCCTATACCAAAACCTGCGAAAATGTTTTCATTTTTCCCTTCAACACGGTAAAACCGCTCGAATATCTTTTCCTGGTGCTTTTTCTCAATCCCAATTCCGAAATCTTTAACACTAAAGAGTATCTGCTTATTCTCTCCCTGCTTTACCCGAACTTCAATTAACTCATCAACAGGTGAATATTTGATGGCATTAGTGATAAAATTAATGATCACCTGCCCTATCCTATCTTTATCTCCATAAAACTCACAAACCGGTTCGTTGAAAATCTTAATTGTAAGGTGGGGTTTGGTATGCAAAATATCCTGAACGGTTTCGTCAACCAGATTATTGAAGTTAAACGTTTGCTTATGAAGTTCCAGCTTATTCTCTTTAAACCGTGAAATATCTAAAATTTCGTTAACTAGTTTGGTTAGCCGCTCAACCTGAACTTGTACCCTAAGCAAGGATGACCGTACGGGTAATGGCGCTAATTTGGCCTGCTGTTCCTCTTTTAACATTGCAAGCAACATTTGCACGTATCCTTTTATGGAGGTAACAGGGGTTTTAAGCTCGTGGCTTACCATTTTCAGGAAATCTTCCTTCTTAATTTCAACTTCTTTCATTTCATGTATTTCGGTGGTTACTCCGATCCACATGCTTATATTTCCAGCTTCATCCCTAACAGGAGATGCGCGATTTAAATGCCATTTATATTCGCCCTCCAGGTTCATAAACCTCATCTCCATTTCAAAATCCGTCCCGGTTTTGGCAGCTTTTTCCATGCGTTTTCTAAATTCGTCCAATTCATCGGGATGCATGATGTTGTAATACCCAAAACGACTAAAATCGGCAAAGCTGAGCCCTGTATAATCGAGCCAATTCCTATTACAATAAGTTACCCCACCGTCTGGATCTGCGTTGGTTATTTTAGCGGGCATCAGATCATACATCTTACGCAAATGTGACTCGCTTTCTATTATTTTTTTGCTCAATTCGGCCTGTGGGCTTACCTCATTCGCAATTATGGCTATTCCTTCAATTTCCCCGGCCATATTTCTCTGCGCCTGGTAAACAAAGGTGTAATAAGATAATTCCATTTTGCCATTACGCATCAACTGAACCGGAACTTCGTAACCATAGCGTGGCTCGCCAGTGGTGTAAACGTGATGAAACAATTTGTCAAAACCCTGGTCTATCACTTCAGGCATAATAGCTAAGAGCGGTTTTCCAAACACATCTTTACCTTTACCCCATGTTTCTAATATGGCATCATTGGCAATGTCAATGATTAGTTCGTCACCTTTCAAGATAGCAATCGCAGAGGGAGAAGAATACACCATTTGCTGGTAACGATGTTGACTTTGTTCAATACTTTTTCGGGCCAGTACCAATTCCGTTATTTCATCAGCCACCGCCATCACCCCGTTGATAGCCCCGTCTTCATCTAGCAGCGCTTCATAAACGAATTTGACAAATACCTTCTCGGACTTACCATACCGTAATATGCTAAGTGGGACTTCTGGAGAAACAAATCGCTCACCTGTTTTATAAACTGTAGCTAAAAGTTCTTCAAGGCCCTGTCCCCCTAAATCAGGCATACTGCTAAACACCGGTTTATTCAGAACCTCGTCTAAGTTCCTGCCCCATAGCTGCAGCATATTATCATTAGCAAGCTCAACTATGAACTTTGGCCCGCGGAGAATACATATCGCTACTGGCGCATTTAGAAAAAGATTCTTCAGACTCCGGTTGGAGCTCTCACGTATAGATATAATTTTTAGCTGGAGACGAACTCTCGCCAGGAGCTCTTTTGCAGAAAATGGTTTGATCAGATAATCACTTGCATCTTTATCATAGACTTCAAGCTCGCCTTCGTCTCCGCGATCTGAAAGCAGGATAACCGGAATGTGCTCAGTTTCCAGATCTTGCTTTAATGCTTGCAATAGAGATAGATCATCCGAAACTGTCGCCAGTTTATTGCACAAAACCACACTAGGATGCTCTTCGCGAATGTAAGTTAATGCTGCCGTTGCATTCGGTATACTGATGATCTTATAATGACTTTTTAGCCGAGTTTGGATATGCAGACATACAATCGGATCCTCATCAACAACTAAAATTGTTGGCGTTTTCAAACTCGCTTTCCGGGTTACAGCTGGTAAGTCCAACAGTATTTTTTCGGTTTGTTCCATAATTAACGCGACAAAAATGTAGCGGTTGTATCCATTGTTGTAAGTTACCTTAATTAGTTGAATAAGAAGAGATAATTAAAAACGAAAACTCGTAATCTATCCGGATTTGTACTCGGAGCCCCGGCTCGTCGGGGCACTCGCTTTAGGGCGAATCCAGATTAAAAATCCTCCAATCTTTCTAACCAATACCGCAAACGAAAGCCAAGCCCTTTCACAAACAACACCATCCGGTTCCATGCTTGAATATAAGGCGGTGATAAAGACTCCTGATACAAATAAAAAACGACGCCGATCCGCATGAAGTCCTCAAACTCCAGGAAGCGGCTGCCATTCTCTAGCCTGGTGTATTGGGTAATGGAGTAGCCAGCATTTCTGGCTACCCATTCCCGTGAAAGTCCAAGCCATTTTCGGCCTTCGACCACATGCTCGAGTATTTCGGCCTGATGGTCTTGCCATTCTTGTGGATTGTAATTAAATATTTCCTTTACAGTAGCCATTTTCTAGTCAATCGATAGAGGCCATAAAGTACTCCTCCCACTAAAAGGGCCAGGTATATGAAGCCTGAAGGGTCATTAGCAGGCGGCTGATCCTTTTGACCATCTTCGAAACCGCGGGCGATATCACCGGGTAGGTTTACCACAAAATTGACGACCACTATAATCCCTACAATGATCAAGGCATAAAGCCAGTATTTATGCCAGGGCCATCTGAAACTTATAGATGCAACTCCATCGATTTCCTCCAGTTCGATTGGTGGAATATCCTTGTAGCCATGTTTTTCTAAAATCTTAATAATGTCGCGCGATCGTTCTACGCTTATTTTGGTCTTCCCTATTTCCAAGCGGCAATAGGCCGTTTGGGTCATGTTGATTAATTCTCCAGTCTCCTTCTGACTGTGGCCGAGACTTTCTCGTGCGGCCTTTAGATGTTGTAAAAATTTTGTTTTTTTCATTTTTTTTTAAGTTTAGTAAAAATGGGATTATCAATACCTTAAGTTACGCAGGGTCAAGTACTTAAGCAATACCTAAAAGAGAAAAAATACCGTTATGCGCGGTTATGCGTGATTATGCATAGGAAATTTCGCGATCTGCGAAATTATACCCGGTTAGTCGAAAACTTTCATGGTGTATGCACAATTTCGCTTCGTTGGCTTGTTTTGGGATGCCGAAATTTGTAGAGTGAAATGCATCCCTGATGTCAGAGTTCGAGAAAAAGATCATCATGCTTTTCGAGATGGCGTTGACAAATCAACAGAAGATCATCTCTTTGCTGGAGGGCCGGCAGGGACCAGATATGGACGATCCGGCGAACTGGCTGAATACGCAGCAGACGCTGAAGATACTCCCTGTGTGTGTAAGAACCTTGTTTACTTTAAGAAAAGACCCTGACCTTTTGTGGAGAAAGAGAGGCAGGTTCTATCAGTATTTCAAACCTTCGCTTTTTATAATCAGGGACAAGCACATTAAGTAAAAAAATGCCGGGCCTGAATTTTCCGCTTTCATTGCCACAGCGCTTAAGCCTGCTCCGGGACAAGAGGAAGACAAGTGGAAGACAAGTGGAAGACAGATCCGGGAGATTACCGGCCCTTCGCCTGATTAGGTCCCGCACTAATCCGGGGTTCCTCCCATATTTCTTGGAGGTTCATAGCGGATTTTTTCGGGTCCTGTTCGGGACTTGTTCGGGAAAACCACCCTTTTGTTCGGGAACTCTTCGGGAAACGTTCGGGAAAACCTGCCTTTTCTTCGGGATTCATTCGGGAAATGTTTCAGGCTTCTTCGTCGCCCGTCGAATGTTTCCGGAAGGCAAGTGGATTAAAACCAGCAGCCGACCGGAAAGATAGTGCCTTCTGTCTCCCATTTGTCTTAGTGCTGTCTTTCTTCAGTCTTATACCAGGGTGCTACAATACCTGTACTGATCCAAGCCGATTAGCTGGAGGTTATGTCTTTCGGAGTTTCAGCCTGCCTCCCTGCCTCGCAGGCGTTCGCTGGAATGATATAAATAAGTGACGAGATTCTGACTTTCGAGGTTCCAGCTTTCGCTGGAATGACATGAATTGCATTTTTTTAAATGGAGGAGATCCTGACTTTCGTTAGGATCGGAGTGGAAATCTAATTCCAGGTAATACTTAACTCATGACATTGCCTTTCAGGGAAATCTAATTCCGCATTCAGATTCCAGCGAAAGCTGGAATCTCCCCATACCCCTCCCACGCAGCGATGTCATTCCAGCGAAAGCTGGAACCTCAATGCTCTTAACTTATGGCTTTGGCCCTCACCGGCAATTCACGGCAACCTTCCGGCAAGTTTCGGCAATTGGCGGCAAAAATTTGACGGTTTTTTGCTTTGTACCCACGTTTGTGCTGTACCGGTACTTAACAGATTTTTTAACCATTTAATTTTAAAAACATGGGAACACTTAGAAATGGAGGCAATGGGACCTTCATCGGCAAAGCCGGAAGTTTTATTGGAAGCACCTGGCGAGACATCAGCTACATGAAGGGGATTCCGAAGATCAGTAACAAGCCGAAAACGCTGAAACAATTGGAGCAGCAGGCGAAATTTGCGACCGCGATTAAATTCCTTGGTCCGATAAAGGACCTCTTGAACGTCGGATTTAATGGCCAGACGCAAGGTAAAGCTTCAGGTTATAACATGGCAGTGAAGTTTACCCTCGACAATGCGATAACTGGCACATATCCGGATTTCGCGATCGACTATGGCAAAGTCATGCTTGCTAAAGGATCCTTGGCCGCGCCGGTTGGCGCCGCAGTTACTGCAGCTGCAGGAGACCTTGTGATCACCTGGTCGCCTGAATTAAATCCTTTCAATGGCTTCATGGATGACGAGGCCACCGTAGTAATTTTCGACCCGCTGAACAACATTTTCCTAAGCGGGGTGGTCGGAATTCTGCGCCCGGAAGGAGAGATGACTGTGCCTGTCCCGGTAGCCTATTTAGGGAATACGGTGCACGTGTACCTGTTCTTTATGTCTACTCGCAATAGCAAGGTGTCTAACAGCTCCTATGCTGGCCCGGTAGAAATTGTGTAATTAATCCTGCGGCGGCCGCTGTGCCGCCGCATTTTTCCTCGCTCTTAGCATTAGCGATGGGTGTGTACTTATAACTTATAACCTATTACTTAAAACTCAAAATCATGAAACTCATTCGAAAATATTTCCAGCCCAACGAATTCCCCTTCCACAAAGAATTTATCGGAATAATCATCATTGTTTTAATCTTTATCACATTCCCCTACGCGGTGCGGATGATCGATTCCACAGCCGCGGCGATAGACCCGGGAATCTACAGCGCGATTATTCTAGCTGTTTCGGCAATCTTGATATTCAAAGCCGGCACCTGATGGATCATCAAAGTGATTTGGCCGGTCTTTGCCGACTACTCCGCGCAGAATTTTGAACGCGACTTCAGCAAGCTCATCAATTCACAAAAGGTGCTGATCTACCTGGGATTCTATCTATCCATTTTCTACGCATTTGTCATTGTGCTGGCGGCACTTATTTAAAAATTAAACAATTAAAAAAAATCATCATGGCAAGAATAATAGCAGGAAAGATAACCGGCAAGATCGGGGATCTGATTTACAGTAATAAAAATGGAATTAATTATCTCAAGAAGGCACCAGAGAAATCTCTCAAAGCCCCTTCAGAAAAGCAGCTCATTCAATGGAAGAAATTCGCAATGCTCATGCATTTCCTGTCGCCGCTCAAAAAGTTACTTAATGAAAGTTACCGGGGCAGCGCGAAGAGATCAGGCTTGAACAATGCGATGAAGAAAAACCTTCTCGATTCGATAACAGGTGAATATCCTTGTTTCAGTTTAGACTATTCTAAAGTCTCCCTCGTACCTGGGAGACTGTGGATGCCGCCGGTAGAAATGGCGTATGATACAAAAACAAATGAATTGCTGCTCAGCTACGAATGTCAGCAAAACTTTAATGCTTACTTGGATGATGAACTGATTGCTCTGATCTATTGCCCGGAATTGCCACCATATTGGTATCAGATCAATACCGGACTTCAGCGCTTCGAACAAATCGGTGCATTGAAACTTCCAGAAGAGGTCATTGGCCAGGAGATCCATATCTGGCTTTACTTCCGTGGAGGACTGGACCAGTTTTCAAACAGCGTGTATATCGGCAAGGTGTCTACGCAAAAACCAAATTCTAATGAAACGAATTAATCACACTTCAAGCGGGGAGAATCTGATTGGGATTCTGTTGTCGATTTCTATAGGAATTGGGCTGATCTTATTTAGCTCTGGAAGAACAAATGCTCACAGTTCGGAGATAGCACCTCACATTAGTTTTATATCCAGCAGGATAAGGGTACAGCAAATATATACTTCCCAAATCGGCATCCGCGAAAAGTATCCGAACTCCGGACCCGATGTACAAAAATACCTGAACTACGTCGGCCTCTCCAAAGGCAATCCCTGGTGCGCCGCATTTGTGTGCTGGGTATTCGGGCAGGCAGGGGTCGAGAATCCCCGATCCGGATGGTCGCTTGCATTGTTCGGTCAAGATCGAGTGATATGGAGCCGGGAAGAACAAAGAACATGGAACAAGGAACAAAGACTTCCACCAAGCGTACCCATCGGATTTTCCCCTAACACATCACATATTAATCGGACGGCGATTCGCTGTGCATATCCCCCGGGCGCCGCGTCCGAATGGCTTCAGCCGGCCGGAGGGTCAGGGGTTGGATCGAATTCCTCTTTCCCAACCACCGCCGACATCTTCGGCCTCTACTTCCCCGAGAAAAAACGCATCGCCCACGTCGGCTTCATCGATGAATGGGATGGAACCTGGATGATAAGTGTAGAGGGTAATACCAATGTTTCAGGCAGCAGGGAAGGGGATGGGGTTTACCGTAAACGTAGACTGGTGAAGACGGTATATAAGGTGGCGAGATACGTTGGGAGGTGAAAGGTGAAAGGTGAAAAGGAGAAACGGAAAACGAAATGGTGAAAGTTAAGGCTGGTCTACCAATGACACGTTATTAGAGCTTGTCCTTGCGAGCGCAGCGAAGCAATCTCAAGCTTAGATGCCCCTAATTTGCAAACTCGGAGGATACAAATGCATAATAATTCAAACTAAAATTTAGAAAAATGAAAACATTAAAACTGATATCAATAGTAGTACTAATCCTATCTCTTGCTTCGTGCCGGAGCAGGGAATTGAATCTCGGCCGGTCAAAAACAAGCGAGATTGGAAAAGAAAAGATCAGCCTGAATGAAAATCATTCGGAATCGGTAAAGGGTGTGCGTGTTGTGGATATAAGGGACTCAAGTAAGCAATTTGTAGGGATGCGGATCTATCCGTTGGATACGTTTAGTTTGTCGGTGGATAAAGGGTTTAGGGGGAGGGCGAAGATGGTTGAGTATTGGGGGTGAAGGAAAGGGTAATTGATGGGAAAGATAGTTCTGGCGTGGTGTTTAAGAAAGAACAAACGAGTGGGTATGTTGGTAAGAATGAAATGCGAAAAAATGAAGTCTCGAAAAGTCAGGAAGTTAAGAACGAGAGGATGGGGGTGATGGGGTGGGTTGTGGTTT
>NZ_JBASJU010000362.1:0-1961 GCF_049655485.1 Daejeonella sp. | reverse complement strand
ACTGCTGACAAGCCAGTAGTCCTGAAATCAGAGATCGACCACCGGATTCCAACTTATGTTAAAGGCGACCAATTACGCTTGTATCAGGTTCTCATTAATCTTTTAGGAAACGCAGTCAAATTTACAGAAAAGGGTGAAGTTAAGCTGAAGCTCGATCTGGTATCGGAAACTAATAAAACGGTGAATGTTCGGTTCGAGATTTCCGATACCGGGATCGGGATTGAACCCGAAAAAATCGGTTATATCTTTGATTCTTATACCCAGGCAAGTTCGGATACCACTCGTAAGTATGGCGGGACAGGTTTGGGTCTTGCCATTACTAAAAGCCTGCTGCATTTATTTAATTCAGAAATTACCGTAGAAAGTGAAATCGGAAAAGGTTCTAAATTCAGTTTTATTATTGATTTTGACCGGCCTGAGGAACCTTCCCTTCTGGATGAAAACAAATCTGCTCTTGAACAATTACATGCCTCTATTCTGGTAGTGGATGACAACGAGATAAACCGGATCCTTGCGAGTAAAGTGCTTACCAAGTGGGGTATAGAAGTTGATTTCGCAGAAAACGGGAAGTTAGCCTTCGAAAAAGTACAGTCGACTCATTTTGATCTGGTCTTAATGGATCTGCACATGCCTGTGATGGATGGGATGGAAGCTACCCGGGAGATCAGGAAATTGGGAGGTAAATATCAAAAGTTGCCTATAGTCGCACTTTCCGCATCTCTTTTTGCTCATGAATTAGAGGCCATTAATGAGTGTGGAATGGATGGTTATGTGATGAAACCTTTCGTCCCGAACGAACTCTACGCCAGGATAAGCAGTCATCTGGTTCAAAAGCCCCTTAAATAAGAAAAAGCCGGAACCTATAAGGTGTCCAGCTCTTTCTATCTAAATTAACGCTCTCGGGTTTTTTTACGCGCTCAGCGGAGAAAAGTTACATTATTTCTCAACTAATTTCATAATGCTTTTTAAGCTGTTGATTATCAGAATAATAATTTGCAAAAAAATTGTTTATTCTGCGAAAGCGAGCGTCACAATGCTGATTTTTACTTCTTCGATTTGAAGTAAAATGATGCTGCATGCTTCGAGCGTAGCGCCTGTTGTGATTACATCATCTACCAGCAGGATATGTTTTTTCTTCAGGGTATTTTGATCGCGGCACTCAAAGCCATTAGCCAGGTTTACATATCTCTCAAACCGCGATTTTTTCGTTTGGGTTTCTGTATTCTCTATACGTACCAGATTGTCGGAAATTACAGGAATCAAAAGAACGGAAGCCATGCCCCGGGCAATGCACTCGCTTTGATTATACTCCCGTTTCTTTAACTTTTTCGGATGCAGCGGTACAGGAATGATCAGGTCGGGCATTGTCCAGCTGGGGGAACTTGCTAATGTTTGGGCATACAGCTGCCCCATCCTGAATCCGGCTTCCGGCTTTTTATTGTATTTCAACTGATGCATGATGTTTTGAACGCGGCCGCCTTTCCTGAAATAAACAAAAGCGGATGCTTGCTCGAATTTGAATCTTCCCCAGAGTTGCCTGGCGAGTTTGTTTAGTGGATCCAGATGGAAGTTAGTAAGTGGTAGATGGTAGATGCAGTTGGTGCAGATTGTTTTTTCGTTGTTGAAGAGATTGGTGCCGCAGGCGGCGCATAGTTCGGGGAAAAAGAGGGAGAGGAAATCTTTTAAGAAGTTTAACAGGGATTTCATCCCTGAAGATAAATATCACAAGTGTGCTAACGTAACTAGATTAGGGAACGGTGAAGTGAGGACGCTCGCTGCGCTTAAGGTCCCTCGCTGCGCTCGGGATGACGGACGGATGGTTATTTATTAGGGAGGTCCCTCGCTGCGCTTCGGGATGACGAGCGGGTGGTTATTTATTATAAAGGTCGTTGTTGCGGTTAAGGTCCCTCGCTGCGCTTCGGGATGACGAGGGGGTGGGTATTTAGGGAGGTCCCTCGCTG
>NZ_JBASJU010000361.1:0-1757 GCF_049655485.1 Daejeonella sp. | reverse complement strand
GCCCATGTGGACCATAAGAACTGAAATATCAGAAGGGGATACTCCAGATATTCTGGATGCCTGGCCCAAAGTTCTTGGTTTTATTTTCATCAGTTTTTCTCTTGCCTCTTTAGAGAGGGAGAGAAGTCCTAGGTAATTGAATTCTGTATTTATGATGTGGTCCTCCATTCTCTTCATCTTATCTACAATTTCCATTTCTTTTGTAAAGTAGCTTTCATATTTGACTTTTATTTCAGCCTGTTCGATAGTATCAGTATCGTGATCGGAAAGCATCTTATCAAACGTCGGGTCGGCGCTTCTTATTTTTTCGAAAGTTATTTGTGGCCTGGTTATCAATTGGAAGAGCCTTACACTCTGGGAAATTCCCGGTGTTTCAGCGACTGTAAGTGCCGGGTTAACAGCTTCAGGAGTTATTGAAGTGGATTTTAAATAGTTTACTATCGAATCTGCATTTCTGATTTTTGAATTTACTTTATCTAAACGTTCATTTGAAATTAGTCCGAGTTTATGTCCTATAGGTGTTAATCGTATATCCGCATTGTCCTGTCTAAGCAACAGACGGTGTTCCGCTCGCGAGGTGAACATTCTATATGGTTCTTCTGTTCCTTTAGTGACCAAATCATCGATGAGTACGCCAATATAAGATTCTGATCTTTTCAGTACAAGTTCTTCTTTTTCTTTTAATTTTTGGTGGGCATTAATCCCGGCCATAAATCCCTGACAGGCTGCCTCCTCATACCCTGTTGTACCATTGATTTGACCTGCGAAATAGAGGTTATTTATTTTCTTGGTTTCCAGTGTTAACTTTAATTGTGTTGGTGGAAAGTAGTCATATTCTATCGCATATCCTGGTCTGAACATTTTCACTTTTTCAAATCCAGGAATTTTAGTTAAGGCTCTATATTGAACATCTTCTGGTAATGAAGTAGAGAATCCGTTTACATAAATTTCGACAGTGTTCCAGCCTTCAGGTTCTACAAAAATCTGATGACGGTCTCTTTCGGCAAAACGATTTATTTTATCTTCTATAGACGGGCAATATCTTGGACCTAATCCTTTAATTCTGCCAGTAAACATTGGCGATTTTTCAAACCCTTCTTTAAGTGTGTCGTGAACTTCTTGATTGGTGTAAGTAATCCAGCAGCATCTTTGATCTTTTGGGAGTTCAACGTCGGTATACGAAAACCTTCCCCGTATTTCGTCTCCCCATTGCTCTTCCATTTTTGAATAATCCAGCGATCGTCCGTCAACACGTGGTGGTGTTCCCGTTTTCATTCTTCCGGATTCAAATCCTAGTTTTACTAGTTGTTCTGTTATCCCCGTGGCTGCTTTTTCTCCCGTCCTTCCTCCACCAAATCGTTTTTCCCCGATATGAATCATTCCGTTTAGGAAAGTCCCATTTGTTAGGACCACTGCCTTACAAGCTATTTCAATGCCAAGGGAAGTGGTAACGCCAGTTATTCGATCACCATCGGTTTTTATCCCGACTACTGTGTCCTGCCAAAAATCCACATTGGGTGTTTGCTCCAAATTGTATCGCCACTCTTCAGCAAATTTTACCCGATCTATCTGCGCTCGTGGACTCCACATTGCTGGTCCTTTTGAGCTGTTAAGCATTCTAAATTGAAGTGTTGTTCGATCGGAAATAATACCGGAGTATCCACCGAGGGCGTCAATCTCACGGACTATCTGACCTTTGGCAACACCGCCCATAGCCGGATTACAACTCATCTGTGCAATGGTTGCCATGTTCATGG
>NZ_JBASJU010000360.1:0-27382 GCF_049655485.1 Daejeonella sp. | reverse complement strand
GAAAATAGTCCGCGAAGTTTATCGAACGGAACGGAATTCATATAAGCTCGACCTTTCAGTGAATGGGAATTATCAGATAGAGCTATTTTCTTTTCCCGATCCGCCAGCGCGCCCTTCAAGGCCTGAGGCACAGGGCCTTAGGCAGCTTGCTTTCGAAGTAACCGACCTGAATGAATCCGTTGCACATTTGAACCAGCATGGGGTTGCTACTGAAGAAATAAGGGTCGATGAACATACAGGCAAGCGTTTTGTTTTCTTTTCCGACCCTGACGGGCTGCCCATTGAACTTTATGAGATCTGATGAGTAAAGTATTCCAGTTTCAGCAGTTTAGTGTAGACCAAACAAATTGCGGGATGAAGGTGAACACGGATGCCGCTATATTGGGTGCAATTGCGACCAACGATAATATCAATTCTGCGCTTGAAATTGGTACTGGCACTGGGGTCATTGCTTTAATGTTAGCACAAAGATATCCAGAGGCTCAAATAGATGCAGTTGAAATTGATGAAATGGCTTCGCTGACTGCTGAACTGAATTTCAGGAATTCCCCGTTTTCTGATCATATACAACTGGTGAAATCCTCTTTTCAGGCCCACTTTTCCAAAATTGATGATAAAAAATATGATCTGATCATCTCGAACCCGCCCTATTTTGTAAATGCACTAAAATCAGACGATACCTCCAAAAGGCTGGCAAGGCATACCGACGTCGACTTCTTTCAAGACTTAATATCGGGAGCTTCGATCCATTTAAGTTTACATGGTCTCCTTTATCTGATTTTGCCTTTGGATACTGCAGAACTGGTTAAAAGCTTGCTTTCATCAGCCACGAAACTGGTATTAAAAAAAACGATTTTTATCCATTCTTTCCCTGAATCAAAACCTTACCGTTGTATTATGGTTATTGGATTAGGAATTGAAAGTGCAGTCACACAAAAATTTGTCATCTATAACGCCCAAAACAGTTATACAGAAGAATACAGGGTATTACTTAAAGATTATCTGACAATATTTTAATGATACGCATTGGCTTAATCTCAGATACACACAGTTATCTTGATGATGCTGTTTTTGAGCATTTTAAGAATTGTGATGAAATATGGCATGCCGGGGATTTTGGCAGTATCGACGTAGCAGAAGCACTGGCGGCATTCAAACCCTTTAAAGGTGTATATGGCAATATTGACGGGAAGGAGATACGCTCAGTATATCCGGAGCACCTTAAATTTAAATGTGAAGAGGTGAATGTGTGGATGACCCATATTGGAGGTTATCCCGGAAAATATGATCCAAAGATTCGGGGGGAAATTCTACTCGAAAAGCCGGATTTATTTATCTGTGGACACTCGCATATTTTAAAAGTTATGTTTGATGAAAATATATCCTGTTTACACTTAAATCCGGGGGCAGCGGGAAAGTATGGCTGGCACAAAGTTCGCACACTGCTTCGGTTTCATATATCCGGACAGAAAATACTAAATATGGAAGCCATTGAATTAGCTAAAAGATAACGTTAAATACACTAACATGCATGCATTTCTGACCTTAGGACAATTTATTATTGAGAAGCAGAATGACTTTCCCTATGCTAAAGGAGAGCTTTCACGGCTATTAAGAGATATAGGTATCGCGTCAAAAATTGTAAACCGCGAGGTTAATAAGGCAGGCCTAATGGATATTGTGGGTGAAGTAGGCACTATCAATATTCAAGGCGAATGCCAAAAGAAACTGGATGTATTTGCCAATGAGCAGTTCATATCAGCTTTGACCAGTGGGGGAGAGTGCTGTATTGTTGCCTCCGAGGAAAACGATGAATTTGTGCCAATTGATGCCGATGTTTCGAAAAATGCGAAATATATTGTGGCAATAGACCCTTTAGACGGCTCATCAAATATTGATGTAAACGTCGCTGTTGGTACGATATTCTCGATTTACCGTCGAAAGTCAACTGACGGCAAGGCAACTCTGGAGGATGTGCTGCAGCAGGGTACAGAACAGGTTGCAGCTGGCTACGTCATATACGGTTCGTCGACGATGCTTGTTTATACTACTGGAAAAGGTGTTAATGGCTTCACCCTTGACCCATCGATAGGCGAGTTTTGTCTTTCGCATCCTGATATGAAAATCCCTAAAGACGGTACAATTTATTCTTTAAATGAAGGTAACTACGTTCATTTTCCCGATGGAGTTAAGAAATATTTAAAATATTGTCAGATGGAAGACCAACAGACCTCCCGGCCATATACTTCCAGATATATTGGTTCTATGGTAGCCGATATTCACCGGAATATGATCAAGGGTGGGATATTTATCTATCCGACGACATCGGGTGCACCTAATGGGAAATTGCGTCTGGTTTATGAATGTAATCCAATGGCCTTCCTCATCGAACAAGCAGGCGGCCGGGCCACGGATGGACACCACCGCATATTAGATCTGGAAGTAACTTCCCTGCATCAGCGTTCAGCCATTTTTATTGGTTCAGAAAACATGGTGCTAATGGCTGAAGAATTCATGCAGCGGTATTCCTCACTAACACCGGACGAGAAAATGGAGATGAAGTTGGAGAGGCAGGGGGTTGTTGGGGGTATTGATTAGCTGCCCAAGGAAGAACAAGGAACAAGGATCAAGGATCAAGGAACAAAGACTGTTATTGGTGCTTTTAATAGATGTTTCAGCAAAGAAAATTTTCCATAAAAGTATCGATCACTATTAAAGGTGTAAATTTTGATGATTAGGGGTATTGTCCTTGATCTTTACTCCTTGTTCTTTGTTCCAATTCATATTCCCAGCTTCAATTCTTCGGTTTCAAAAACTGTATCTACTAACAATTCCCTCTGTTTCCCCGCCATCACAGCAAGCTCATCACAACGTTCGTTCTCCGGATGGCCATTGTGGCCTCTAACCCAGGTAAAACGGATTTTATGGAGTTTATATACTTCAAGGAAACGCATCCAAAGGTCCTTATTCTTCTTCCCCTTAAAACCTATCTTCACCCAGCCGAACACCCATTTCTTCTCAATAGAATCGATAACATATTTTGAATCTGAAAACACCATGACCTCCTGTCCAGGTTTTTTGATGCTTTCCAGCCCTTTGATAACAGCCAGGAGTTCCATTCGGTTATTGGTTGTTTTCCGGAAACCTTCAGATAGCTCTTTATAATGCTGTCCAGAACGCAATATTGCCGCATACCCCCCGGGGCCCGGGTTACCACTGGAAGAACCGTCTGTATATAACTCGATCATTAATTTATTATTGATGGTCAAAACTAAGAATTTTGTTCTAAGGATGTGAAGTCAATAAATGTTCGCCGTTAAGATGTATTTAGTGCATTAAATTTTCATTTCTAGACAAAAAAATTTGCAGGGCATATCAAATTTCTTACTTTTGCATACACAAAAAAACGGTGGTTGTAGCTCAGCTGGTTAGAGTATTGGTTTGTGGTGCCGAGGGTCGTGGGTTCGAGCCCCATCAGCCACCCGATTTGGAAAGCAGTTCAGAAATGAGCTGCTTTTTTTGTGTAAGACGTTGAAGGGCTTGTACTGGGCCTAAGCTAGTTCCACCAATAGGTGAATTTCAATACTAAGGCACGGTTACGTACGGCGAACGGCGAAGAATAATAGTTATCCGTATAAACGAGGAAAAGATCACTGGCGGGTTTATACCTCCACTGAAAGCGAGTATTTAAATTAATGTTCTTTTGCTGGTTATTATATTGCACAAAAGTAGTGAAGAACAATTTATTGCTGAATGTAATATCGGTCCTTGGACCAATCAGCCAGAAATCAGTTGTCCTCCAGGGTTGAGGCAGTACAATATGGTTATAGCTGGTACTGAGTGCAATATTAACGTATGGCTGAAAACGATAACCAAGGTCAGCTGCTAAATTCAGGCGCTTTCCATCAGCATAATATCCTCCATACTGACCGGAAAAAATATATGTGTATTCCTTTTGCGGTTTTGAGGCATAATTTAAACCCCAGGTTGTCCAGAAATGTTCTGTACCAACGCCTAAAGTTCCCTTACCCGTATTAACAGGATCGAATGGTTTCAACAACTTTATAAAGTTATCAGACGCCCATGCTTCAAATGTGCTTTGGTTACGATGAGTAAACTTATAACTAAGAATAGTCTCGTTATCAGTTCTATTGAATGACTTAGTAAAATAGTACGATGAGCTTAAAACCGGACCGTGATTCAAAATGTTACCTGCCTTAGGGAAGAATAAATAGCCGACCTTAGGGTTCAGTCTTATAAAATCCCTACGGGGGACATATCCAACTTCTGCATTATAATTCTCGCCAACTACTTCTTGCTGCCAGCTTAAAACCCACTTCCTGTTGGTGTATTGCAAGTTAGCGGCATGTACCAGGTCATCACTTTTTTTCTGCGGACTGAAGGATTTTAGCATCATGGTTTTTCCTACCCACAGATTGTTTTTTGACACCATATTATATTCCACGCCAACGTTCCTGTTAAAAAGGCTAAAATCTGGCTTGCCTGGCTGATTTTCAGGATGATAGTTAACTGATTGCTTGTTTACAAACATAAATCGAATATTGGAACGGGAGAAAACTCTTCTCTGTAAAGCAAGAACAGCAAAGTTCTGCGCTGGCAAGCCCGTCTCTTCGATACTCTTTGTTTGCATATCCATCACACCGATTCGCCAATGTTTATCAAGACTCCCGCTCAGGCGGACCCCATATTCTATAGGAACTCCCAGGCCAATCCTGCGCGAAAAAAAGGGTCGGATGGTTGAATATCCGAAATTTGCAAAGAGATCGGCATTCTCCAGAAAGAATTGCCTTCGTTCAGGGAAAAAAAGTTCGAATCGGTCCAGATTGGTTACCTGTTTATCAACTTCTATTTGGGAAAAATCAGGATTCACTGTAAGATCCAGGTTTAATGAAGAAGTAATTCCGATTTTGGCATCTGCACCGACCTCTTTTCTGAATTTCGCACCTGAATTATTCTCGTAATTCTTGGTAAATCCGCCCAGCGCATATGGGATTACAGAAACATTCGTACCTGTTTCGGGCGGAGCCTGATCCCATAAGAGATTGCCTGTGTAAGCCAGCGAAGCTACATTAAACTGTCTCGGAATTTTTGCCCAGGCAGATTTTTCGGGAACTTTAATATCCAGGCGACTAAAATTTATACCCCAGGTTTTGATCCCCTTTTTATACCGGATGGATTTGAACGGAATAGCCGCTTCAAAAACCCATCTGTCGTCATAATGTTTAACTTCCGAATACCATTTATTATCCCAGCTGAGATCGTACCCGTTACTGTTGAATATGAGTCCATCCCATTGTGCCCCGGCGGCATTCACACCAAATGTAAAACCATTGGTCTGATCATCGAAAGGGTCAACAATAAGCAAGAAGTTGTCGTTCTTGTTATAAGCAAAATCTCGTCTCAACGATTCAACCGCATATGACTTTGCATTTGGCTGATAACAGATTGCAGAAATATAAAGATTAGCATCATCATAAGTCATTCGTACCTCAGTCAGGACTTTAGCATAACTGGTATCCATTGGACTGATCATAAAAAAATCTTTTGCAGGCTCGGCATCTGTCCAGGCAGCCTCATCAATATTTCCGTCGATCTGAATCGGACCATTTGCCTTGGCAATACGAATCTGATAAGCACTGTTTATTTTTTGCGAAAAAACGTATGAACTTGTTGTAAAGAAAATCAGAAGTAAAAAATATCTCAAAATGGAGTAATTGAAAGGCAAAATTTCTAATAAGTCTGTGAAAATAGTAAAATTGAAAGATTAGTCCTGTCTTGGGAGACTTTTTTTAATGGTTACCTGGTTTATAACCCGGTAGTTCCGACAGACAGGACTATTATTAAGACTTACTTCGACAGCTGGTTTAAGAGTTTTTCAGTCTCCCCCGTATTGTAATCAGCCATTCCTTCATGTATGAATACAATTTCTCCTTCTTTGTTAATAATTACGGTTGTAGGCAGGCTTCCCTTAAATAATTCATTGGGTAAAGCACCCGCCGGGCCGTAAACCGGAAGGTTAAATTGGCTTTTCTTCATAAATGCTTCCGAGTTTTCTAATTTATTATCGGCATCTACCATTAGAAAAACAACCTTGTCGTTGCTCTTCATCTTGTTATACAGCGAATTCACTGATGGCATCTCTGCAATGCAGGGAGGGCACCAGGTAGCCCAAAAATTAATGAAAACTACTTTACCTTTCAAGCTTGCCAGGCCGAAGGTTTTTCCATCCAGGGAGGTAAAATTTGCAGGAGGAACCGGGGGACCTGATGTTTCCGGAGCTTCACCTGGTTGGTCCGAAAGATAGCTGATATTGGGCGTAAATAAGCCTGTTTTTATCAAACCCTGCATTAAAAGTGATTTCGCATCTGGACTGATTACTAGAATAGCAAAGAAAACAAGTGATATGGTGAATCCGATATTGGCTTTGATGTATTTTATGATGTTCATGGTTATTTGTTTTTAAATTGAATAAATATCTACTGTTTGCTTTTTACTCTGGAGCCTTCCTCAAGCTCTTCTGATGCTTTTTTTATAATATCGTCTGTTGAAGTTATATCGCCAAATACCTCGATCAAAGAATCTTTACGACTACCTTCTATAACCGGGACACGCTGAACCAAACCCTTGTCGACCTTCAGAATGAAAATTCCAGATTGTGTATGGATTAAACTGGTAAGCGGAACCCATAATGTGGAATCGGGCCTTTGCAGTTTTAATTTTACCTGTGCGTATTCCCCGCCGCTTAAAGATCTTGAACTATTTTCTATATCAAATTCAGTCGTTACTGATCTGCTTGTTTGGTTAAGGAGACTGCTGTTACGTGACAGGTTGGAGCTGTAGACTTTGCCAGGTCGGCCGCTGACAGTGAATGTTACGGAAGTATTCGTTTGGAGAGAGTGTGCATGCTTCTCCGGAATAGCGACAGTTAAACGAAGGTGTTCCTGCTGTGCTATTGAAAATAGCGGCTCCTGGTTATTCTCTCCCACCAGTGCACCTACAGAAACATTCCGGTCAATGACCGTTCCGTCAAAGGGTGCTAAAATGCGAAGGTACTTTTCTAATTGTCCTGAAGCGCTTGTTTTCGCCTTTGCCGCAATATATGCCGCACTATCACTTCTGAATTGGGCCCTGACTCTCTCCAGTTCAATTTCAGCCACCGCCCCGTTTTTTAATGATGCCTTTTTAAGCCGTTGGAAGGCCTGTCGGCTAAATTGATAATCTTCATAAAGCTTCCGCTGATCCGATTGAACTGATAAATATTGTTGACTAATTTCGGGAGCTTCAAGCACCGCCAGCAATTGTCCTTTTTTTACTTTGCTGCCGCGATCAACGTAAATCTTCTTGATAAATCCTTTTGCTTTTGGAAAAATATCTACCTGTTCATAGGGTTTTAACTCACCGGGTAAACTAAGAGAATATACTGGGCGGTCCATGGTGGCCCTTGTTGTTTCCAGAAAAAGAGGTCTCTCAAAAACCTGGACTTGTTTTGCCTTCGCTTTTTCGTTAGGTGAGCAAGCTGTTATGGAAAAAATGGATCCTGCAAGGGCGGTAAGAATAAATATGTTTTGAAATTTCATGATGTTAATTGTTAAGTACTGTTAGTTCAAATAAGCTTTTATCGTTCGCAAACCGGCTCTCAGGATCGTCGGGATCTAAGGAATTGCTTTGGCGACCGGTTTTTTTACGAACAGCAGCAAATAGATGAGGTAAAACCAGCAAGGTGGTTAATGACGACAGGATTAAGCCGCCGATTACTGCCTGGGCCAGTGGGGCAACCTGTTCAGCTCCTTCACCAATTCCTGATGCCATTGGAATCATGCCGGCAATCATGGCCAACGTGGTCATTATTATGGGACGCAAACGGGATGACGCTGCTAAGAACGTGGCGATGGACGTGTCCAGGCCTCTGTTCAGGCGGTTGAATTCTGCCTGATTAATCATTAATACAGCATTTGACACTGAAACACCTACCGACATAATAATCCCCATATACGATTGCAAATTCAGGGTGCTTCCAAAAAGAAGCAGCATGAGTAAGCTGCCGCCGAGTACGGCCGGGACCACAGATAAGATAATCGCTGACAAGGCAAATGACTGATAGAAACCTGCCAGCATTAAAAAGATAACGATAATAGCTACAAGCAAACCGGTCTGTAAACCACTTAATGTTTCATCCAGCAATTGCAGGGAACCTTCGGTTTTCACCAGCACCCCACGGGGAGGTTCTCCGGCATTCTTCAGAGCCTCTTTTACAGCCCTGGACGCTGCCCCCAGATCTTTTTTATAAGTGTTGGCAAGAACAGTAACATAGCGGTTCGGCCCCTGCCGGTTTATTTGCCCGGGCATCTTCATGAGTTGCAGGTCCGCAACATCTTCAAGGACTGGTCTTAAGGACCCTTTCTTTAAGGGTAAGGACCGTAGCTTGTCAAGAGTTTGCATGTCTTCCTCAGGAATTTGAACCTGAACCTGGAATACCAGACCCGACTTGGGATCCATCCATAAATTTTTACTTGTAAATCGGGTTGAGGAGGTAGCTAAAGTAAGTACTTTGCTTACATCCTGCATGGTTAATCCGAATTGAGCTGCGAGCTCCCGGTTAACTTTTATTTGTACTCCAGGATATTGAAGCGGCTCTGCAATATGGACATCTTTTAAAAATACATTCTTTTTTAGTTCCTTCTCAATTTTGGCCGCATACTGGCCTGCCACTTTTAGAGGCCCCGCCGCTACAGTTATCTGTATAGGAGTTGACGCACCCTGGCTCATAATTTTCTCAACCATTTCCAGAGGTTCAAATGTTAATTGAAGTTCCGGGAATTTCTGAGCTACCCTCTTCCTGATATGCTCTTTAAGCTCATCAATAGGTTCATCATATATTTCCTGATTTATTGAGGCCTGGAGTACAGCTTCGTGTGAACCACTCGTGAATAAGAATATAGGATTGATGGCCAGGGCCGATGGCTGTAATCCGACAAAGGCTGAAGTGATGTTAATCGCACTATCTGGAAGGTCTTTTTGGATAAGTGCAGTTACATCTTTTAAATATTTCTCAGTTTTTTCCAAACGTGTTCCCTGCGGGGCTACGATTCTTAACTGGATATCACCGCTGTTTCCGGCAGGAAGAATGTCAGTACCAATTGTCAGGATTCCCAATAAGACGATTACTACAACCGAAACCGCATAAATGCTTAAGACTTTCCCTTTATTATTATTCGCCTTGCGGGTAAACAATAAATATCTGCGCTTAAATTTTTCAAATTGGGTAAGTTTCTTTTTATGAAAACTTGCTTGATGGTGATGAAACTTATCCGTTTTCATCAGCCAATTTGCCATGATAGGGACGAAGGTTTGGGAAGCAATAAATGAGGCTATCATCGCAAAAGCAACGGCTAATGAAAGCGGTAAGAACATATCCTTTGGAATCCCGGTCATCAGAAATGAAGGGATCAGCACAGCCAGAATACATAATAAGATGAGAAGTTTTGGAATGGATATTTCCAAAAGGGCATCCAGGATCGCTCGTTCTTTAGGTTTTTCCATCTCAAAGTGCTGATGGATATTTTCGATGGTAACAGTAGCTTCATCAACCAGTACGCCGATTGCCAGAGCCAGGCCACTCAATGTCATGATATTGATGGTCTGCCCAAAAAGATACAGCATAATAACGGCCGTGAGAATAGCAATAGGTATAGTTAAAACCACGATCAATGCACCCCGTTTATCTCCAAGAAACAAGAGCACCATTAAACCGGTGAGCAGTGCTCCAAGTATCCCTTCATGGATCAGGTTATCAAGGGATCTTTCGATATATGCCGATTGGTCAAATACATATTTTATCGTGACATCTTCCGGTAAGCCATTTTTAAGCATTGGCAAAGCTTCTTTCAGGTTTTCCACAGCTTTGAGTGTTGATGCATCCGACTTTTTAATAACCGGCAGATAGACGGATCTTTTACCATTGATAATGGCATAACCAGTAGTTGCGTCAGAGCCATCCTCAACAGTTCCGATGTCTCTGACAAAGACGGTAATCCCGGAACCGGTACGCACAGGAATGTTAAGGAACTCTTCAGGACCATTAGCAATAGAATTCACCGGACTCATTAAATTTTGATCCCCGATACGAATGTTTCCAGCAGGAGAGGGGAAATTGTTTTGAGCTATTGCAGTCGTAACCTCCTCAGCAGATAAGCCGTAGGACTGCATGAGTTCCGGATTAACCTTTATAACCATGGTCCGGATATTTGCCCCAAAAGGCCCTGGGGCAGTAATACCCTCGATATTCACAAACATGGGCCTGACGCGGGTCATCGCCAGATTCTGCAATTCTGTAATCGACCTTTTCGGACTTTCAAAGACCAGTTGCCCAATAGGCAGTGAACTGCCGTCGAAACGAACTACTTGTGGTGGCACTGCTCCCGCGGGAAGAAATCCCATGGCCTTGGATACCTGTGTAGAAACTTCAGCAGCTGCCTGCGCCATGTCGGTTCCGGGGTAAAAAGTCAGCTTCATCAGGCTGAATCCCTGAATACTTTTGAAGTCAATATCCTTAACGCCGCTGACAAACACTAATACTTTTTGAAACTCATTGGCCATAAAACCGTCCATTAAAGCAGGCGAAAGTCCTCCATATGGCATGGCGATATAAATGGCAGGGGATTCAATAGCCGGAAAAACATCAATGTTGATCTTTCTGACCGCGGTAAATGAAAAATAAGCGATGGCGAGCACCGCGACCATTATCGTGATGGGCTTTCGTAAAGCAAACCGTATCATATTCATTGTATAATTATTAATTAAATTGATTGGATATTTTATTGAAATCGCCTGAAAGTTCAGACCTCAATATTTCCTGATCCCATAATTCCTGATAAGCTTCTATATTGATTTTTTCTGATTGCTGAAGGAGAAGCTGAATCTGAAGTAATTCGGTGAGATTCATCAAACCACTTTCGTATCGTGATACATACAGATCATAAGCATTTCGGGCGTTCTTTACAGCTTGTGTGGTCTTCATTACCTGTCTGAATTGTGCATCAATTCTTGCAGAAACAGATTGCAACCCAGTATTGAGCTGTAAGGCTTGTAGATCTAATCTTGACTTTGTAGCAAGAACTGTTTGCCCGACTCTCTTTCTCTCAACGGTACTGTTATAGGCGCTGCTTATGTTCCAGGTCAGTCCGACCCCCGCCAGATAATTATTACTCGTATTGTTGAACCCTGCCGACCATTCAGTACTCGCGAAGCCATCCCTGCCGATTCCGCTGCCACGGCTTGACAATCCCCCAAGAAGAGAAATGGAAGGAAATATTTTACGGGCAGCAATCTGTTCCTGAGTTCTGTCAAAGAGCAGTCTGCTAGCTAAAATATCAAGGTAGGGATGGGCCAGGCTTACTGAATCCAAGCCTGTTTCTCCTGCAGTTGCAGTCAAAAACGGGTCAGATCTTATCTTTAATCTTTCCGGTAGTATAGGTACAACTTCCGTTAATTGAATATGGCTTGAGGCGAGTTTCCCTTGCCAGTTGTCCAATTCAGCAAGTGTTTGCAGATAGGACGCAGATGAGAGCAATGTGTCGGCCCCCGGTTTTAATCCGGCTTCAGCAAGACTTTTGGAGAGGGTGAGAATTTCCTTGACTCTGTTAACATTATCTGTTGCCCATTCCAGCTTTGACTGGTTGTATAGGATATTTATATATAGCCTTGTTACTTTCGTTTGCAATTGAAGTTTTGCCGCATTGAAATCGCTTCCGGCTTCTTTAACCTGGTAGTTGGTTGCTTGAAGCTCCTTTCGTTGTATTCCAAAATCAAAAAGTTTCCAATCTATGAGGACAGACCCAAAGGAATTGGCCGCAGCATTCGGCTGTCCAATAACCTTGTTATTTCCGCTCACATTGAAAATGCCCGGCAGAGGAAAAAAGGCCCCGGTGTTGCCGGAATAGCTGCCATAAGTATTTTGTAACTGGACCTGTACTTGAGGTAAAAAGCCGTTCTTTACTTCTGTTCTCCGGTACTCAAATTCCCGGATATTTGCTTTCTTTTCTGTCAAGCCCGGATAATTTGCAAATGCTTCATCCCAGGCATAGGAAATAGAAATATGCTGTTCGTTTTGAGAGTACGATCTTGTACTAACTAACAGCAGTAATGCTGTCGCCAGATAAAGCTGATACCTTATCATAAATTCTGAAAATTAAATAGTGAGAAATTCTTTCATTTCAATCTCAAAGCTTCTTTGAAAGAAGAGAAGGGAATGAAGGGCTTAAGTGGTTAAAGCGCGAAAGAAAATCAGATCAGCAGGATTCTGTTCCTGAGATAAACGGGAGTGTCCGTCTGTAAGAAAACGGTTTTAGAAAAATAGGGTGTTGCGGTAAAAAACTGATTCTTGAAAGAAGAAACCCGCAGCTCTATAAGGGTTATCGGGATTAAAGGTAAAACCGGATTTGCAAATTGGGTAATCCGCAAATCCACTTCATCCAATATCGATGGAGCAGAACTTAAACAAGATTGAGAACTCAGTGTAAGTTGTCTTCTTGCATTAGGATTTGTATTTTCAACTGCAGGGATTCCCTCTGTAAGTGCATGAATGCTCTTTTTTACAGTGCAATCTGTCAATAAAAAAAAGGACAGCAATAAACACAACAAAGCCGGTCGGGCTTTAAAATGATATGCTGGTTTTTTCGCTGACATGTTTTTCGATTCGGAAACTGCGCGAAGGTACTAATAATAAAATAAGAAGATATGTCGAATTCTTAAAGCATTAATCGCTTACCTCCAACTTCCCTTCAACACTATCATCCATGGCCTTACCTGTCACTAACGAAGCAGCAATCTTAAGGAACGCAATGGCCTGGCCATTCTTAGTATCCCAATAATAGCCCTGTGTAGGATCAACTTTTATCAGGCTGATTACTGGATCATTCTTGCCTTTTTCAAACCATACTTTAAACATGGGCTGCCAAAGTTCATCTATCTTTTGCTGATCATCAATTATTTCAGCAATCCCATAAATACTTACAAATCCGGAATGCTTATTTGCCTGGAATAACAACTGAACCATCGGATCCTGAGCTATCTCTGCATTCTTTTCACTATCCTTACGACTCAAAAACCAAATATTTCCTTCTTCGTCTACCAATTGCTCTGACATCGGCCTGGTCGAAAAAGGCAGTCCGGTTTTGATATTTGAACAGAAAAAACAATTTTCTGCCTTCTCTACAAGTTCCTTTAGTTTTGCTTTAGCCTCAGCGCCTGCAAGATTTTTTAAGTGGTCTTCTGTGTTTTCCATAATGAATGATTTCACTAATAACCAACCCGGGGCTTTAGATGTTTTAAAGGATTAAAAAGACGGGTCAGAATAAGCACTCGTTTTAAGAATTTATCATAGTTTTGAGAAATAGAATTATGTTGCGCCAAATAAAATTATTTTTGGTCTACATCGTATATACTACAGGATCTTAGTCTTATAAATTAATGCGTATTAAAAAATCAATAATTATTCTGTCAGTTGCAAGTTTATTTGCTACAATGGCAGCCAGCGATCGTTCTGATTCCACAGATCAAAAACCTGACGAAAGCAGATTTACCCCGGTGACGCTTACAAAGCCTGGCGAACTGGATGAGCCTAATACATTTGAAGTCTTAAGTGATGGCCGTGTGCTGATCAGTGAAAGGAAGGGCGATATAAAGCTTTTTGACCCCATTACTGGGATGACCAGCATTGCGGGAACTATCGCCGTGAACACCAAATATACCAGCGCTAAAGGAATAGTTACTGAAGCTGAGGAAGGCTTATTAGGTCTAACTGTCGATCCCAACTTCGAAAAGAACAATTGGGTTTACACCTTTTATTCCCATCCTGTACAAAGCAAATTTGTGCTAAGCCGCTGGGATTTTAAAGATAACGTTCTTGTTCCAGGCAGTGAAAGACTGGTTCTGGAATTTGCAACTCAGCGTGAAACCTGCTGCCACACTGGCGGAGGTATGACCTGGGACAAAGAGGGAAATCTGTATCTAACTGTAGGTAACAATTCTGGGACATCACTTTCCTCATCAACCGATGAGCGCCCTAATCGGGTTAACTGGGATGATCAAAGGGGCACCGCTAATACAAATAGCCTAATAGGGAAAATACTCCGAATTAAGCCACAGGCAGACGGGTCGTATAAAATCCCGGCTGGGAACTTGTTTCCTGAAGGAACAGCAGGCACCAGACCGGAGATTTACACAATGGGTCATCGTAACCCATGGCGGCCGTCTGTCGACAGTAAAACAGGATTCTTATATTTTGGCGACATTGGATCAGATGCGAATGAGGACACAGAGATCAGCCCTCGTGGTTATGATGAACTGAATCAGGCCCGCAAGCCTGGTTTTTATGGGTGGCCATATTTTGTAGGCCCCAACGCCGCGTTCAATATTTTTGATTATGAAAACGGAGAACTTCTGGATCCTAAAGATCCTTTGAAACCGGTAAATAATTCGGTGAATAATACGGGTATCAAGGAGTTGCCGCCGGTTGCGCCCCCTTTTATTTATTACCCATATGGAGTATCTGATAAATTTCCATTGCTTGGCAGCGGAAGCAGGAGTGCTACGGGTGGTCCGGTGTACCGCAGGGCAGACTTTAAAGATCCAAAGCGTCCATGGCCTGGCTATTACGAAGGTAAATGGCTCGCAACTGATCTTGCCCGCGGCTGGATTATGTCTATCTCAATGGACGAAAAAGGGGATTATAAGTCGATGGAACGTTTCTTATCCGACTATCGCCCTGTTGAGCCTATTGATATGAAATTTGGTCCGGACGGGGATCTGTATGTGCTTGAATATGGAAGTTTGTGGTTTGCGAAAAGTTCCAGTGCCAAACTTGTCAGAATAGAGTATAATGCAGGAAACCGAAAACCCCTTGTAGCTGTGTCAGCCGATAAGATCGGTGGCGCTGTTCCTTTAACTGTAAACCTGTCTTCTAAAAACACGAAAGATGCCGACGGGGATGCCCTGCAGTACACCTGGAAAATAAGTTCTCCAGGCATTGCTGACCAGGTTTATAAGACGGCTAATCCTGTATTGAAATTAGTTAAACCTGGCGTATATACCGCTAATTTGACGGTCAGCGATGGACGAGTTTCAAACAGTAAATCCCTGAAAATTACAGCTGGAAATAGTCCCCCGGAGGTCCTGATAAATCTAACAGGGAACCGTTCTTTCTTTTTCGATAATACACAACTTGGTTATGCCGTATCGGTTAATGATAAAGAAGATGGCAGTTTAACTGCAGGTACAATAGATCCCAGTCAGGTAGCTGTTACTATAGATTACTTATCTGAAGGATTCGACTATGCGGAAATAATACAGGGCCAGCGAAGCGTTGATGCCACAGCTGAGTTTGCAGTCGGGCAGGCAATTATGAAAAAATCGGATTGTTATAACTGCCATACTTTAAATGTTACTAATATCGGGCCCACCTTTACCCAGATAGCGGAGAAATACAAAAACGATCCGAAAGCTGAGGAGTATCTTGCTGGTAAGATCCGCAATGGTGGGAGCGGGGTGTGGACCAAAGTAATCGCTATGCCAGCGCATTCTGCTATTACAGAAAACGATGCACGCTCAATTGCCAACTATATCATGAAGGCTGGATCAAAATCTGCCAATTCCCTGCCAGTTAAGGGAACTTATGCGATTAAATTGCCTGCGAATGACGGCGGTTCCGGCACGTACCTGATCCGCGCGGCGTATACTGACAAGGGCAAAGGAGCAATTCCAAAGCTTAGCTCAGAAAATAATATAATACTAAGGAAGCCATCTATCGAAGCCTCATCGGCTGATATCATAGGAAATGTAACTGTAAAGGTGAACGGTATAGACGGAATCGTCAACGCCGTGCCAGTTGCAAATGGTTATATAGGTTTCCGGGCTTTAGATCTTACGGGAATAGAAGAGGTCGATTTGAAAGTCACCACAAGCGTCCGTGAGGAAAATCCGGGAGGAACGATAGAGATGAGATTGGATTCTCCTACAGGGCTGCTCGTCGGAAGCTCCGAAGTACAACCAGTTTCAGAAAAAGTTCTTGGTGAAAAATCAGCACCGCTGAAAATCACTCTTAAGCCTGTAACTGGTTTGCATACCGTATATTTTGTATTTAAGAACGGCAAATCGGCACCTTTAATGCCATTATTTTCGTTAAGTAATATTAAGTTCTTAAATTCGGGCCAGGCGAATAAATAAATTAATTAATCAAACCTTTAATAGTCTGCACTGTTGCCAGAGTATAGAGATACTAAAAAAGCAAAAAGAGCGTTTCTAAAACAACGCCAGCTTTATATTTATCGGCACCAACAGAATTGAGCAAAAACGTACATGAAAAAACTATTAGTAACATCCGGAACACTTTTCTTATTTATGGCTCTATTCGTAGCCGCAGCAGTTGATGGATCCTGGAAAGGATATGTTGAAGGGCAATACAATGTCACAGCTGATATTCAAATAGCTGGTACTGATGTAACAGGAACCTTAGCTATTATCGATAATAATCCTAAGTCCGAGAATCCGGACGATAGCGGTTACAGCCCTTTCGTTGCAGCTCAAATGGGCAAAAACGCTATCCTTAACGGAAAAGTTGAGGGCGAGGCAATCACTTTTTCTACTATGTTTAACGGTAAACCTGTTAATTATAAAGGATCAATAGTTGGGGAGAAACTTGTTTTAACCACTACTTTCAATGAGCAGCCTGTTAAAATTACCTTAAGCAAGGTGAAAAAATAATGCAAATGCGAGCTATACCGAAAAGGATTTTATCTATCATTCTATTAAGTGTTTTTGTAACAACAATTTGTTACGCTGCCTCTCTTGTCGACGGCCAGTGGGCAGGAAAGATAGAAGGGCAATTTGATGTAACTGTTAATCTTAAAGAAGATAATGGGAAAGTTTCTGGTACCATTTTGTCTGATATCGGCGAAGCTCCACTAACAAATGGTACTATCGTTGGAAACGACATTCTATTCAAAGAAATGTCCTTTAATGGCATTGCTGTTTCTCATATTAAGGGAAAGCTTTCGGGTGATACAATCAATATTCTCATTGGTTTTCAAGACCAGGAGATGAAAGGCACTCTTATCCGCGTGAAAAAATAATTTACTTTTCAGCAAGCAGGTGTAAATCCCTGCTTGCTTCTACTTCTGCCTGTACGGCGATCTTTCCTGGATTTATTCCATCCTCATCATAAACCACAATAGAATTTAGGCCTGGTTTAAGCCAAACTTCAGGAATATACAAGCCGAATACTTTTATTTTCTCAGGATAGCGGCCCAGGTTGTGGCCATTTACCCATACAGATCCGTGTCCCATTGTTGTGATATTAACACGCCAGACGGTTGTTTCATTCCTGGGATTTTCAGGTAAGATAAAAGAAGATCTGAAAAAGGTTGGGACAGAAAAATTCTTCTTACCCGCTTCTGTCCATCCAAAAGGTGCGTTGAAGTCGCCCGGCCCCCCTTTCATTTTCCAGCCTGATATAGAAGTGCCATGGCTTTTACTACCGTGTCTTTCGAGCATAACAGGACCACTTATACCTTTCATATCGATCGTGTCCAATCCGCCAAGGTAAAAAAGCAGTTTATTTCGCCCGTTATGAGCCGTGAAAATACTTAGGGTTTGAGGATTACCGCCCACCAGGTCGAAAGTAAATGATTTATCTTTGAGTGCCGAATCGTGTCTCAAGCCGTTAATAAAAAGTGATGCCCGTTCTTTTATATTTTTAAACCTAAGGGTGTAGGTTCCTGATGTATCAACCTGAACTTTCGTTCGGTACCAGGCATTTGCAGTAATATCACCGTCGGCGCCCATTTGCAGCGGCTGGGTGCTGGATTTCCAATTCCTGTCATCAAAATCAGGAGCGGCTGATTCAGTGGCAAGTTTCATTTGCCAGGGCGCCAGGGCTAAACTGAGCTTCCGTTTTTCCGGAGCAAGGGGCGGGCTATGCAGACTGGAAGATCCCTGAGCCTTATAAACCATAGAAGGTATGGAGCCTTTCTCCATCCATGACTTTTCCGTTAAGACTTCAATCTTATTATCGCTTCCGCGGATATCAGCCACATAGGAGGGACCGGTGATGAGATAATTACTGTTTTTACCTTCTACAAACCAAGTTCGTTTTGCCATAGAGGACTGCATAACCAGAATTCTAAGCCTTTGACCGCCCGTCTCAATAATAAACTCAGTTTCATGGGCTTTTACCGAGGCAGAGAAATGTAGTTTTGATTGTTGGGAAATAAAATTCGATAGGCCTTTTATAATTTTAACTGGACTCGCTAGGTCAAAGTAGAGATTGATCGGTGAATTAAGATCACCGTATGTAACCAAAGTGGTCGTTTCGTTCTGAGGAAAAATACCGTATATCCTGGAGGGAGCCCATTCCAGCTTGATATTTGGATTGATATTGAAATTTTGAATTACAGGTACTATTTCACCAGCAGCAATGTTTATCGGGACGGGTAAAGCGCCGCTTATTTTGTTAGGGGGTAAGATTAGGGTATTCCGCGGAAGCTTTCCTGGATTGTCCATAAAAATAACGTTTCCTGCGGGGCTTATCCGCGAATTTACATTTATCGACGTATCACGCGTTACCCAGTGATGCTCACTTCCGCCGTCAGTGCTATTTGCAAGAATTTCCTGAAAACTTCGGGCAAACCATGCAGCTCGTTTGTATCCATAGTATATCGGCCGCAGGTCACCTGCCTGACCCACACCCGCGCCATAATCATATGAAGCAGCCATATCACGATCATTATTATACTCGAAATTACTGCCGCCATGCGCCATATAAACATTGTAACCGTTACCCCCGTGTGCAATTATCTTCCAGGTTCGGCGGTCATAAATTGTAGAGTCTTGGGGTTGTGGGCCATAATTGAAAAACCATACTCCCCAGAACTCAGTGGAGAACCATGGATTGGGACGCTTGGGATCATCAAAATTCTTTCTGTTGCTAGCGGGGTCGTTACCTGGATGCAGTCCACTAAAGAAATAAGGCACTTGTAATCCTAATGAAACAGTTTTATTAATCAGATGACTGAAATAAGCATTTGGTATTACAGTACCCCAGCTTTCCGGATGTTCATTCTCGAGTTGCACCATTATCACAGATCCTCCATGGTGTATTTGATTCTGTGAAACTATGGGTATCAGCTTTTCGAAAAATCGATCTGTTGCTTCAAGAAACTGTTTGTTGTCTTTCCGCGCAACGAGACCTGGTTTAAACTTAAGCCAAATGGGATAACCTCCAAAATTCCATTCGCCGCAATAATATGGACCTACCCGCACTATAGCAAACATGTCCATTTCCTTTACAAGTTTAAGAAATGCGTTTAAATCCCGATCGCCTGAAAAGTTAAATTCTCCCTCTTTCGACTCATGAAAGTTCCAGAAGGTATATATCTCCACAGCGTTGTATCCGCCCCGTTTAAGCCGTTGTAACCGGTCTTTCCATAAGTCACGCGGCACCCTGGCGTATTCTATCCCAGCAGAAACGATGAACGTCCTTTCTCCATTGATAATAAAACCGCGCTGGTCATAACTTACGAACGCAGATGCTTCTTTGGATGGTGGGAATATATGGTCGTTTCGTGAGGGATTTTGGGAGTTGTTAGTCTGCGCTTGCAGGAAGGAAACTCGAACAATGAGAAAGAATATGAGATAAAATATTGGCCTGAAAGAAGATTTGTTCATTTTTAACGCTCGAAATCGATGTTTTTTATATGGTGCTTAAAGTTACGTTAATCCATTTAAACTAAAAATTTGAATCAAAAAAGCTATCGCTTACGGGTTTAATTCTTTAACTGAAAGATTATTCCACCTGTGCCAAAAAAAAATAAAATTAATCGGTGTAGAAAATCGAACATTTTTTGGGGTATTTTATCCTCAAATTGGGAATAATTGATCCCGATTAGGCTTGATTTTAACGAATGGGAGGGGTTTTGGTCTGGCATTCCATTTGGATATAGGTATATGCCCTCCTAAAGGGTATGTTTTTCATAGGTAGATGTAGGGTCGAATACTGAGTATTCGGCCCTTTTTTGTTTCGGGGGTCGGAAGTCGGAAGTCTGAGGTCGGAAGTCGGAAGTCGGAGGTCAGATATTCCCCATCGCCATCATCTGCTCCATCGTTGGATTTACACTTCCACCTTTTCGCTCAAGAGTAACCGCAAATGCCTGGGCGCTCTTAACAGATTTCATTCGAATCATACCGGAATGGTCTTCGGTAGAATCAAACACTCCGAGGTCCACTGGTTTTCCGTCTACAAGAGCCCAAAGCTGATACTGATGTTCTCCATCATTGGAAGGCATGTTAAGTGATGAGAGGTCGATCATTACTTCCTCCTTAGTTGGACTAAAAGCTACGGTCAGGCTGGCTGCAGGAGCTTTGGAGGTGCCCTTCAAGCTAACCAGTTTATATTCGGCAGGTTGCTGATAGATCTCAAGGAATTTCTTGCTATCATCCAGTTCCTGTTCCATGAAATTTACCCTGTTTGAAAACTGCTGATTTTCAGACTGTAACACGGCAAGCTGGGTAGTGGATTCCTTCAGTTGATTGTTAAGATTGATGAGAAGTACAACACTGACCAGGAGCAGGGCAACCGAGGCAGCAAAGGCGTATTTATAAAAGTTTGATGATTTGGCTGCCGACTGTAAGTTAACAACCGTTGCTTCTTTCGATTCAGATTTATCGATTAAGTCTAGAAATCTGTTTCTGTTCTTATCAGCAGGCTGAATCGCATTAGATAAAGCATAAGCCTGCAAGGCGTTTTCTATCGACTCCAGCTCGGCTCTTACTTCTGGGTACTTGGTTATTGTAGCCTCTACCTCACGAATCTCCTCGTTGCTTAAATCACCGAGAACATAAAGTTCAAGAATGCCACTTTCTAAATATGTTTTTAAATCGTTCACTTAATTAAATACCTTTCTTAACGTAATAATTGCATTTCTAAGTCTTGTTTTTACAGTTCCTAAAGGGATATCCAGTTCTTCAGCTGCTTCCACATGTGTGAATCCTCTGAAGTAGACCAGATCCAGAATCGCTTTCTGATCGGGCTTTAGTTTTTGTACAAGATCTTTTAAGCCAAGAGTTTCGGGATTTAATGATGTCGTAAAACCTTTGTCTACAGATAATACGATATTTTCTATGTCTTCGGTTTTTGAATGGTTACGAAAATCTTTTGAGCGGGTCTTATCGATCGATAAATTTCGGGCAATATTCACCATCCAGGTGAAGAGTCTTCCTTTTGATTCATCATATGACGACGCTGAATTCCATATTTTAACGAAAGCTTCCTGTAATAGATCTTCAGCGATTTCGTCGTGTTGTATGATTCTGTATATCACGCCATATAAAGCTGCGGAATACATATCATACAATGCTTCGGCTCCTCTAGTGTCCCTCGTTCGAATAGCTTGAATTAATTCGGGCTCTGATAACGATATTTTGCTAATCCTGCTCAATGATTTTTGTCCTTGCCTCTAAGGTCGAATAATTTTCGGAGAAAATGCGAAAGAATAGAAATTTATGTGTCTTTGAATGCAATTGAAATGCATTTCATCACTCATCCCGTTTGAAAATACCATAAAAACAAAAAAGCCCCGGCAATAGCCAGGGCCTCCAGGTTAATCATTGGTTTAAATTATTTTGGCATTATTACCGAGTCGATAACATGAATAACACCATTACTTTGGAAAACGTCTCCTATTGTTACCGTGGAGGTAGCACCAGTTTCGTCTTTAAGCACCAAATTGTTTCCATTCATCATCGCCCAGATCTTGCCACCGCTAACGGTTGTGAATTCAGCAGTTCCTTTGCCCTTTTTGATAGCCTTTGCAATTTTTTTAGCACTAAGTCTGCCTGGTACAACGTGATAGGTAAGAATCTTAGTTAAGGTCGCCTTATTTTCAGGCTTAACCAATGTTCCTACTGTTCCGGCTGGAAGTTTATCGAATGCGGCATTTGTAGGGGCGAAAACTGTAAAGGGCCCTTCGCTTTTTAATGTTTCTACAAGTCCTGCAGCTTTTACTGCTGCTACAAGCGTAGTGTGATCTTTTGAATTAACCGCGTTGTCTACGATGTCTTTCGTTGGATACATCTCTGCTCCGCCTACCATTTTTGTTGACTGTGCAAAACTGTTTGTGTTGATTGCAGAAGCTGCTAATGCAATCGCCATGATAATTATCTTCTTCATAATTTATTTTTTTTGGTTGAGATGAAATACGGCATTAGCAGAGGCACGGATTTTATTTTCTAAAAAAAAATATATTCAAGAGAGGATTACAATTTTAAATACAACGAATTATGGTAAGCAATGGACATGAAGGGTACCGATAACCGCCTGAAAAAATCGGCATGTCGCGGCCGACGCGGCTCCCAAAAACACGCAGACGAATTGTCGAAAGTGTTTGGGTTTAGTGAAGATCTGACAGTTGAGAAATAGCGGGATGATCGAATTCCACCCCGCTATTTAGCGTAAGATTTGTTGCTTAAGGCTTTTTATTCAGATTTTCAACCCTTTCAAAGAACTCGTTCTGAAGCTGCAAAGTCTTAGTGTCAGCCTTTATCTGTTTTAATCCTTTTGCCAGTGCTTCGATCTCAAAATCTGCATACAGTTTTCCAAGTTCAACACTGCCTTTAGCTCCATCGCCTGCATAATGATTTGGAAACTTCGAGTACCACGCTATAGCGGTATAGGCGGGGACGCTCAGTCGTGCTTGATTTTTCCCCGATTCATCAGTAGCCTTGTTTAGTTTTACCAGGTCAGGGCGGTAATACATATTCATTGATGTTTCCTTTTCGCCAGCATGCTGATCATCTGATAGCGGCGTTTTTCTCATCTGTGAAATCTTGGCATTGAAAGCTTCATCGCGTCCAGGTTCAAAGAAGTAAAGCGCATAGTCATGCTTCTTATTAAGCTGCGACTGCATGAAAAAACGAATGAATTCTGGATTTCCTCCATGACCATTGATGATTACGATTTTCTTGAAACCATTGCGGGCGATCTCTTCGACAGTAGCCTGAAGCAGGTCCATAATTAAATTACTTGGAAGGGAAAATGTTCCTGGCTGATGCCTTGCTTCATTGATCTGTCCATAGAAATAGTCTGGGAACACCACCGCATATTCCTTCTTCACTGCACGGTTTGCCCATTCACGAACATGTATCAAATCAGAGCCCATAGGCACATGCATACCATGCTTTTCCAGGATCCCGATTGGGAGTATACATACACCCTCTGACTTTTGTACAGCAAGAGGAAAATCACTTGCTGTTAATTCGTCCCAACGTGCCGGGATTTCCTGTGCTGCAGCAGTGCTACATAATAAAAATAGTACCAGTAGAATTCGCATCTTAGAATAGTTAATTGTTGATGAATGATTGTTAATTGTCATAAATATCCTTAATAATCTGCAAATATCAATTCAAAATCTCATTTCATACTAGATTCATCCTTTTGTAAGTACAACTAATATTAGGACGCAAGCTCTGTGGAAAATTCTGTATGCCCGCCTGGAGTAGCATAGAACCCAATGTGTTTCTTAAAACCGCGAAGTAAACCGGGGGTTTGCCGTTTTGTTTATATGCCGGCATTCCGTAAGATATGCTTTCCACCGCCTTTCAAAAATACCTATACAGGAGTAATTGAACAGCGGTGAAAGTGACAAATTGCGTGGGTGATTGCCATTCCAATCACGATACCTACCTTTATTGCAGGGGATAATGCATTAGTCTCTATATTAAACTTTTAAAAAAGGACACTTAACTCGGTACCCGAAATATGAAAAAAGGCGTTGTTATTGTCGGATCTATTATATGAATATGAAGACGTTTACAAAAGAAATTCAGGATTCCATAAGTCCTGCCATGGCATTGGATCTGTTAAAAGAAGGGAACAAACGATTTGTAAATAACCTAAAGGTAAACCGAAACCATTTGCAGCAGGCAAACGAAACTTCAGACGGCCAGCATCCTTTTGCCGTGATTCTAAGCTGCATAGATAGCCGAACATCTGCTGAGTTAATTTTCGACCAGGGATTGGGGGATATCTTTAGTGTTAGGATTGCTGGCAATATTATAAACGAGGACATCCTTGGAAGCATGGAATTTGGCTGCAAGCTAGCTGGTTCTAAGATCATCGTGGTGCTGGGCCATACAAAATGCGGAGCCATAAAGGGCGCTTGCGATCACGTTGAAATGGGTAACCTGACAGCCTTGCTCACAAAAATAAGACCCGCTGTAGATGATGAAACAGAAACCAAAGCAAACCGTACTTCCGGGAATTCCAAATTTGTAGAGAATGTGGCCATTATCAATACTAAGCGTACGGTTGAAGCAATTAATCAGCGTAGCCCAATCTTGAA
This sequence comes from Daejeonella sp., assembly GCF_049655485.1. GTDB lineage: Bacteria > Bacteroidota > Bacteroidia > Sphingobacteriales > Sphingobacteriaceae > Daejeonella. Next base: position 2,972 of record NZ_JBASJU010000360.1, on the reverse strand, counting down.
GGAGATGATCGAAAACGGAGAGATTGGAATCGTTGGAGGGGTCCATGACATCGTAACGGGAAAAGTCACCTTTTTTAAGGATACGATTAATTTTTAATCAAGAAGCTATCGTCTTCCCTCAAAAATATTACAGCTTTACAAGCTTCTTTTCCAGATTTTTCCCGCGATATTAAATCCAGTTTGCTAAATTCGATCCCGAAAAGGAAAAAATATATGGATAGAAGAGAAGCGATAAGCAGAGTGACCCTGTTATTAGGGGGCGCGCTGACTACTTCAGGACTTGGGGCCTTTGCAGATGTACTGCGGCCGGAGGAACCTGGCACCATTCACCTCAAATTACTGGAGTCCAGCGAGGCCTTGATTGCAGAAATTGCAGATACGTTCATTCCCGATTCCAAGGGAGTTCCGGGTGCAAAAGCGGCCGGCTTAGGCGCCTTCATTGTGATGATGTTAAAGGATTGCTATACTGCTGACGTTCAAAATCATTTTCAGGAAGGTCTAGCCAGGGTGGAAGAAGTCTCTCAAAATCATTTTAAAAGATCATTCACCACCCTGTCGCTTAAAGAGCGCGAAGAAGTATTTGGGCTTTTCAAAGCGGAAGCTGAAACACGTAGGAAAGCAAGGATTGCTCCCTCGCATTTCTTTCAGCTGATGGCCGAACTGACTTACCTTGGGTATTATACTTCCGAAATCGGGGCAACCCAGGCCTTGCGCTATGTGCATATACCCGGGAAATATGAAGCTTGTATACCCCTGGAACCGGGGCAAAAAGCATGGGCGACTTAATTAGGATAAACGGATTTTAGGATAGCGATGAATATCAATATAAAAGCAAATCAACAGAATACCTACGATGCAATTGTGGTTGGTTCAGGTATTAGCGGTGGCTGGGCGGCAAAGGAATTAACCGAAAAGGGCTTAAAAGTCCTGATGCTGGAGCGTGGTCGAAATGTAGAGCATGTAAAGGATTATGATACGGCTTTGATGAAACCATGGGAGTTTAAACACCGTGGCATGATTACTCCGGAGGAAAGAAGCCGTCATTTAGTTCAAACCCGAGGCGGGCAGTATGGTGAACACAATGCAAAATTCTGGGTAGATGATGTGGACTGCCCTTATACTGAGGTAAAGCGTTTCGATTGGTATCGCGGATATCATGTCGGTGGAAAATCCATTACCTGGGGTCGCGGCTGTCTTCGTTTAAGTGAAATGGATTTTTCAGCAAATGCTAAGGATGGATATGGCGTCGACTGGCCCGTGCGTTATAAGGACATAGCGCCTTGGTATGATTATGTCGAGCGTTTTGCAGGAATTAGCGGACAAGCTGAAGGCCTTCCTCAGCTTCCTGACGGTATTTTCTTACCGCCTTTCGAAATGAATTGTGTGGAAAAGGCGGTTAAAGAAAGGATTGAAAAGCATTACAATAAGGCACGGATGATGACTGTATACCGGATGGCTAACCTTACTGTCCCTCATAACGGCAGAGGATCGTGTTTAAACCGGAATCTATGTAATCGCGGTTGTCCGTTTGGTGCATATTTCAGCACCCAGTCGGCTACATTGCCCGCAGCCGTATCAACCGGTAACCTCACCCTTCGCCCTTTTTCTATTGTTAACTCTGTACTCTACGATAAAGAGACTCAAAAAGCAAAAGGCGTCCTTGTAATTGATTCAGAGACGAATGAGCACATTGAGTACTTTGCTAAGGTGATCTTTATGAATGCTTCGACACTTGGTACGACGCACATCCTTCTTAATTCAGTGTCTGATACTTTCCCGGATGGAATAGGTAATAGCAGCGGCCATCTTGGTCACAATCTGATGGACCATCATTTTCGGGTAGGCGCATCGGGAACGGCCGAAGGTTTTGACGATAAATACTATTACGGCAGACGACCGATAGGGGTGTATATACCTCGTTTTCGAAACCTGGGCGATAAGCCTGAGCGCGATTATGTCCGTGGTTTCCATTACGGAGGGGGCGCGAGCCGCAGCGGATGGCAAAGACTGATCCCGGAAATGGGATATGGCCAGGACTTTAAAGAAGAAATGACTGAACCAGGGCCATGGTCTATGGGTCTTGGGAGTTTCGGTGAACATTTACCTGAATATAAAAACCGGGTTTTCCTCGACCATACCAAAAAGGATAAATGGGGCCAGCCGCTGCTTGCTGTCGATTGCGAATTCGGTGAAAACGAACGCAAAATGCGCATCGATATGAAGAATGACGCTGCTGAGATTCTGGAAGCTGCAGGTATGAAAAATATTAGTTCCTTCGACAATCCGGCTATACCCGGGATGGCCATCCACGAAATGGGAACCGCCCGTATGGGTCATGATCCAAAAACTTCAGTCTTAAACAAATGGAATCAGATGCACGATGTGAAGAACGTCTTTGTTACTGATGGTGCATTTATGACTTCAAGCGCATGCCAGAACCCTTCCTTAACGTACATGGCCTTTACCGCAAGGGCTTGTGATTATGCGGTGGGCGAGATGAAAAAGGGGAATTTGTAAATTACCCATTTGCTTTATCCACAATGCAGACAGACATCCTGCACATCTTAGTTTTGATAGCAAAACTAGCAGGGATCTTAATAAAAATGCCGCCTAATGGGCGGCATTTTTGCTGCGGAAACTCAGGCTTTGCATAAAAGCGAAAGTCCAGGAACATTCTTGCCATGCGATTTCGTATCAATTTGGATATTGTTATCATTTTAATTTACGATACATATTAGGAATAAAATGTCTAAATTTCTGTCGGAGTTTGTTGATTAGTTTATCTTGGTGTTATCATAATAAAATTAAATAATCAAATAATATATGAGTATAAAACGAAACACCTCTGTGCAATTAGTTTTAGCACTGTTTTTAATTCTTATTATAGGAGTATCTTTTATAGGCAACGTGGCCGAGAATACTAAAGATAGAGCCAGGGAATTAGATCCAAAAGTCGAGAAACTCAAGCTTCT
>NZ_JBASJU010000359.1:0-2241 GCF_049655485.1 Daejeonella sp. | reverse complement strand
AGTTCTCACCAGAACCAGTTGAGAAGCAAGTTGCGATTCTTTACGTAGGTACTAAAAACCTAATGCGTAATGTTCCTGTAAACAAGGTAAAAGAATTTGAAGCAGAATTCATTCAGCAATTAGAGCAACGTCATCCTGAAGTTTTACAGGGACTTAAAGCTGGTAAATTGGATGATGAAATTACCAAGGCGCTGGAGACGGTTGCTAAGGAATTAGGAAATAAATATTAATAAGATTTGAGACAATAGATTTGAGATTTGAGATAGAGACTTTTGTTCTCACATCTCATATCTCACATCTCGCATCTAACAAAAATGGCTAATTTAAAAGAAGTAAGAAACCGTATAGCATCCGTTACCTCAACGCAGCAGATCACTAAAGCCATGAAAATGGTTTCGGCGGCTAAGTTGAAGAGGGCAACCAGTGCTATTATACAGTTGAGGCCTTACGCCAATAAGATGAGAGACATCCTGGCTAATCTTTCAGCCAGTTTGGAACAATCAAATTCCCCTTTTATTCAGGAGCGCGAGCCAAACAAAGTGTTGATCATTGCAATATCTTCGAACAGGGGACTTGCAGGTGCATTCAACATGAATGTGATCAAAACGGCGAACAACCTCATTTCTGAGAAATATGCTGATCAGTACCGTAAAGGGAATGTTCAAATTGTTGCCATCGGAAAGAAAGTTCAGGATTTTTATGAGAAGCGTAAATATAATGTTGTCGGAAACAATAATGAACTGTATACCGACCTGACTTTTGAAAATGCTTCGAAGATCACGGAAGCGATCATGGCTGGTTTTGCTAAAGGTGAATACGATAGGGTAGAGCTGGTTTACAACTTGTTTAAAAACGCCGCTGTTCAGATTCTTACTACTGAGCAATTATTGCCGGTGCCAAGAGCAGCAGTAACTGAAAGTACAAGCCAAACGGATTATATCCTCGAGCCTTCACAGGAAGAAATTGTGGAGCAGCTAATACCTAAGTCAATCAAGACACAGGTTTATAAAGCTATCCTTGATTCACACGCTTCAGAACACGGTGCGCGTATGACGGCAATGGATAAGGCAACAGAAAATGCAGGCGATCTTTTAAAAGCGCTTAAACTTTCTTACAACCAGGCGAGACAGGCAGCAATTACCACAGAACTTACGGAAATTGTAAGTGGTGCAGCAGCCTTATCAAACGGATAAAAGCAGATTAGAATTTTAAACTGTAAAATAGATTAGTATTTTCGTAGATCTCAAACACAGAAAATGGAAGAAACTTATAAAAACAAACGCACCGAAGAGTCAAATGACCCTGCACATTACAACCTGATTGTTGTCGGTATTGTAATCGGCCTGATTGGTACTTTCCTTCGTTTCACAGGCAGCTGGATGTTTATTGATGCCATTTCGAATATCTTGTTCATTATTGGTACTTACATCTGCTTGAAAGCGGTGTTGAGGATTTTGAAATAACCTAACGATTTATAATATATAGGAAGCCCGTAACGGATAGTTATGGGCTTTTTGGTTACTTCTCCTTTATCTTCGCAATCAACCCCACCAACTTTTCATCACTCTTCAACTTCATCAGCGCTGCATTATACGATAACCAATAAATCTCTTCCGTTTTCTTCACATCAAAAACACTTGTTGCCCCCATTCCCTCCGGCTCGATAAGGACGTCGAGGTACTGACATTTGTTTTCCATATCCGAGTTGATGGACATGATGGCAGCCCTTTCGAATAACTTGCGGAAATTTGAGATGGTACTTACTACAGGTAGGTGATTGCAAGACGAACCAATTATAAAATCGCAATCCCGTCGGATGGGTTCAATTGGAAAGTTGTCGAGTACCCCGCCATCCACATACATTTTCCCCTCGATAATGATAGGTTTAAATACTCCTGGAATAGAACAGGAGGCCAGAACAGCTTCAATTAGATTACCCGATGAGAAATACCTCAGCTTCCCCTCACTAAAATCCGTAGCAGCGATAACCAATGGTGTTTTTAATCCCTCAAATGAATCATGGGGTAAATGCTCCAAAAACAAGGGCCTCGTATTATCAAGTGAAAGCAATCCTGCATTTCTGAAAGCTGGTCGAAGAAATTTATAGAGCTGGGTTTTTAAAAAGATCTGCAGAATAGCATAAGGCTCCATCCCCTGCGCATACAATGAACACACAATCGAACCCGCACTGGTGCCGCCAATCTTGCAAAATTTAATACCCGCTTCAGTAAGCGCCTGAAG
>NZ_JBASJU010000358.1:0-8665 GCF_049655485.1 Daejeonella sp. | reverse complement strand
ATCCTGAATATCTATTGATTGCGAGGTAATTACAATCTTAGTATCTTTGAAAAACGGCCAGATTTCTTTTGCAAATCGAGTGAGAAATTCCCATCCATCCATCACCGGCATATGAAGGTCGAGGAATATGACTTTAGGATAGTTTTCTAAAGGTTGCTGACCATTATCAATTAATTGTTGGCAATAATTGAACGCTTCTAGTCCGTCCTTTTTCTCAACTATCTGATCTGCAAAGTTTGATCTGTTTAAAGTACGTTTAAGTATTAGTAACGTAATATCATTATCATTAATGCATAAAACAGTATTCAATTTTTCAAGTATCATTGGGCTTATCTTTCGATGTTTATACGATATCATTACATTTAGGTTTCAGAATCTATTCTTTTAATGTTAATTCAATGAACTTGGATAATTAATCAAAAGGAAGCTAATTGATATGTTTATATAAATAATGCGATTTTCCTATTTTGAAAAAGCCTTCTATATGAGAAAACTATTACTGCTAATATTTTGCTTTTCTGTATTAGCAGTAGTAGGACAGGAGAAAGATCCGATAGTCCCCAGAACTTTTGTTCTACCTAAAGGGGTTTCCAAGGCTGATTATTTGCCCAATACGGTTATCATAAAATTTAAGAATGGCATCTCTGTGACCCAAATAAGAGCGGCAACCAGTATGCTAAGCTCAAATTCACTAAACATCAAGGATGCTACGCTGAAAGAGGTTAAACAATTGTTTAAAAGCTCTGTGCTATCGGCAATCCTACCCGCGTCCCGTAGAGATTTTAGGGATACCATCGGACTTGACCGTATTTATGAATTTAGATTCAGTGGGAATTCTGCTTTAGAAAAGACGATCAATGAAATTTTAGTAAGCCCGATAGTTGAGTATGCAGAACCCAGTTATATTTACCATACATCTTATGTGCCTAGCGATCCTTTTTATAACTCCAATCAAGGTTATTTAAAGCAAATTAAAGCAAATATGGCCTGGGATGTAATAAAGAATTCTTCAGGAATTGTAATTGCTGTTGTTGATTCAGGAACAGACATGGATCATGAAGACCTGCGCCAAAATATTCTTTTTCCGGGCAAGGATCTGGTAGGCGCGAGTTACACAACAATGATCGAAGATGATGATCCCGATGTAAAAAGTGATTCCACAGATCATGGTGTGCGTGTGAGCGGGCTTGCATCGGCAGTCTCAAATAACGGAATCGGAATTAGCAGCGTAGCATTTAATGCAAAACTGATGATTGTAAAGGCGGGCGCTGATAATAATGCAACAGCGATTTATCGTGGCTACGAAGGAATAAAATATGCTGCGGATAACGGAGCGAATATCATAAACTGTTCCTGGGGAGGTCCTGCCGGTGGAGCTTATGGTCAGGATATCATCAATTATGCCATTTCCAAGGGCTGCCTGGTAATTGTCGCGGCTGGCAACGAAGGGTCGATACAGGCAGAATACCCTGCTTTCTATTCCGGTGTAATGGTCGTCGCAAGTGTGGATGATGGTGACAGAAGAAGTAGTTTTTCCAATTTTGGTTCTCATGTAACGATTTCTGCGCCGGGCGAAACATTTACCACGGGAAATCGAAACAGCTATACTCAAGCGCGAGGAACTTCATTTTCGGTCCCTTTGGTGTCTGGTACAGCGGCCCTGGTTAAAAGCCGGTTCCCAAATTTTGATATGAATCAGGTAAAGGAACAAATACGGGTAACTGCAGACAATGTCGATCACCTAAATGGAAACTTCGCTGGTTTGATTGGAAGAGGACGGCTGAACGTTTTCAGGGCAGTAACTGAAACTCCTCCTTCGATACGTCAGCAAAAGATAACGCTTATTGATAAAGGACGCGGATCAATTCCGCCGGGTGACACCTTACGAATTTTCCTGGACCTGAAGAATTTACTATCGCCGGTTTCAGGGATACTTGTGCGGCTAAGTACTGACAACCCCGATGTCCAGGTTTTAGACTCACAGTATAATATCGGCTCCTTAGGTACCTTCCAAACTCAAACCATGGTTGGACCCTTTAGAGTGTACATTAAACCGAGTATTTCCGATAATGAGGAAGTTACTTTTAAACTCAGTTATACTGCAGGCGGGGGTTATAACGATACAGAGTTTTTTAAGATCAGGGTTTCACTGGATTATTTGAATATCACTGTAAATAAGATTGCAACAACCATGAGCAGCAATGGCCGAGTGGGATTTAGCGGGCCGGAGGCGACAAACGGACTTGGATTTGTTTATAAAAATGAACAATTGCTGTTTGAAGCATCACTAATGATTGGTACTTCGGCAACAAAGGTCTCGAATAATGCTCGAAACGATCGGGGTGGTTTTGACGAACACTTTGTTAAAAAAGTGCGGGTTGGAAAGCTGGATGATAATAAAGCGGCTTTCAGGGGGGAGGCGGTGTTTGATGATTCCGCAAATCCGAATAGACTGAACCTTTCGGTTAAACATACGCAAACAGCATTTGCGCAAGCCCCTGATGATAAATATACAATCGTAGAGTATGAAATTAAAAATACGGGCACGGCAGTTTTAAATGACGTTTACGCGGGCTTACTTACAGATTGGGATATTGACGTTTCAGGAACAGATATAACAAAATACGAGGTGGTAAACAGGCTTGGTTTAGTACATCCTAAATCGGAAAATGGCATTTATGCAGGAGTAAAACTTTTAAACTCAGAATACCCCCCAGCTTATTATCCTATGTCAGACCAAATTATAGGTGATCCGGCACAAAGTGCAGGAGGACTTAGTATAGCAGAGAAATTCGAGGCACTTTCCCGGGGGGTTGCAGCAAAGTCACTTGGTGAATCTACGCCAAATGGCATTGATGTTATGTTTGTCAGCGGTTATGGCCCGCTAACAATACCAGCGAACGGTTCAGTTAAGATCGGTTTTGCTTTTCTGGCGGGAGACAGCCAAACAGAAATTGAGGCCAGTGCACTCGTTGCTCAAAGAAAATATAATGAAGTCATTCGACCAGCTCTAAATATGCCCGCTGATGGATTTGTTTTGGAACAGAACTTCCCTAACCCAGCCGCCGATCTTACTACCATCGATTTTAGCCTTCCTGAACTCGGCACAACTTCAATTATACTTTATAACAGCACCGGACAGCAGGTTCAGGAGCTTGTTAATGCAAGTTTGCCAAAAGGCTCATATAGTATAAAAGTCAACTCCTCTAATCTGGAGGCAGGAGTTTACATTTATAGGATGAAATTCAGAGGACAAGAGAAAGCTCTGAAACTCATCGTTTCGAGGTAGTTACATTGTTTCCGAGATAATTTTTTATATCTCTATGGTAGAATTATAACACATCCTGCACCGAGGCTCATAACTTTCTTTTTCCCCCAAAAGAATCTTCGCGCCGCTTGCAGCGGTTCTGTAAGAATAGGAAGCAGGTCCGCCGCATTGCACACACACTGCGTGTACTTTGGTAACCAGCTCTGCTATGGACATTAAGGCGGGCATCGGACCGAATGGTCGCCCCTGGTAATCCATATCCAATCCCGCAATGACTACCCTGATCCCGCGATTAGCTAATTTATTACAAACATCAGGTAATTCATCATCAAAAAATTGAGCTTCGTCTATTCCGACAACTTCTGTATTTGCGCCTAAAAGAAGAATTGAATTCGCGCTTTCAACAGGAGTAGAGTGGATTGAATTCAGATCATGGGAGACCACCGACGTTTCATCGTACCGGGTATCGGTTTTCGGCTTGAAAATCTCCACATTAAGTTTTGCAATCTGCGCTCTTCTAAGCCTTCTGATTAACTCTTCTGTTTTACCAGAAAACATGGATCCACAGATAACTTCTATGCTTCCTCCCAGCTCTTTTCTCCGTTTAAAATTGTGTTCACTGAATAACATCGTATTCTTTTATCCCCTTTGTTTATGCCCTTCTAATATCTGAATTTCCCAGCGAAATAAAGCGTTTCCGCAATATTAAGAGATAATTATTAAACCCTTTATTAATTATTGTAATTATCTTTGAAATGTCCAATTCAAGTGTAATAAGACAATTTTAACTTGCCAGCAATACAAAAAATGATGAATAAAAAGGAAATTTTGAAAAAAATCGGCGGTATCCTTTCTGAGTTAAATGAACAGTATGAATATCTTTCTCAAAGTTCGGATAATCTCAACGAACTGGAACTAGAACTTTTTTCGGCCAATGCCAATTTCCTTTCCGATCATCTGTCAATATTGGTAAAGTTAAATGATAGTTTAGGCAAGGATAAGAAAGCTCAAAGGCCGGTGGCACTGGAAGAAGAAAACAGTTCTGTAATTGAAACTGCTCCAGAGTCCGTGACGCATGATGAGAAGCGTATCCAGGACTGGAAGTTTGAATTAGAAAAGGAACCAGGACTGACATTCGAATTTGAAGAAAAGCAGCCTGATAAACTTTTTGACCGTCCTCTTACAGATGAGGAGAAAAAAGTTATTGACGAAAAAACGATGCTTAAATCCGACAGGGAAGATGAGATCGTGATGCCTGAGGATGAGACAACTGATGAGCCATCAGGGAATGCCATTGATGCTGAAGAAGGGAATGAGGAAGAAGCAAATGAAGGTATAGATCTAGCAGAGAAAAAAAATTCCGAGATGGCGGATGAAGGTGTCTATGTAAAAGAAGTATTCATTGCTGAACGTACTATTGCCGTTCCTACACAGCCGAAACCTGAAGAGCCTGCAGCACCAACAGTTAACGAACTGTTGTCCAGAAGCATGTCTGGACAAACCCTCAGCAGCCAGTTAAACACTGGCCAGGTCAAAGATTTAAAGGGAATGATAAGCCTCAATGATAAATTTTTATTTGTAAGAGACCTCTTTAACGGATATAGCCTGGCCTATAGCGAAGCCCTGGAACTCCTAAACAGATTTGACAATTTCGAGGCAGCCGACAATTTTCTGAAGCAAAACTATGCTTTGAAAAACAATTGGGCCGACAAGCAAGATGTCACTGACAAATTTTACGAAATCCTCCACCGCCGTTTTTCTAAATAATTCCCATCCTGTTAGAGTCCAGCTTAAGAAGGATAAACAGTAAAATGGTAAAGCTCCACAGGGAGGAACCGCCATAGCTTAGGAATGGAAGAGGTATCCCAATAACTGGAATAAGCCCGATCGTCATTCCTATATTGATAAAAAAGTGGAAAAAGAGGATGGATGCCACCCCGTATCCATAGACTCTGGAAAAAGGGGATCTCTGTCGTTCGGCAATGGTCACAATTCGCAAGAGAAGGAAGAGATAGAGGCCGACCACGACAAAACATCCGGCAAATCCCCATTCTTCGCCCACAGTACAAAAGATAAAATCTGTACTTTGCTCAGGGACAAAATTATACTTTGTTTGTGTACCTTGAAGGTAGCCTTTACCCCACATACCACCGGATCCAATAGCTATCTTCGACTGGTTGAGATTATATCCGACTCCCCGGGGATCATTTACTTTCCCTAAAATAACGTCTATCCGGTTCCTTTGGTGAGGCTTAAGAATGCTGTTGTATGCAAAATCAACTGAAAAAACAAAGAAGATCGAAAATAGAAGGCCCATTGCAAATACGGTTATCATCTTTCGATTCCTTCGGAATAGATAGATAAGGGACCCCGTAAATGCTACTACTCCTATGATAACATAATACTTATTGTATAGCACCGTGAGGATAAACAATACGATGGACAAACCTTCAATAACAAGGAAGTATCCTGACAGACCCTCTCTATATAATACTAAAATCAAAGAACTAAATGTTAGTGCTGAGCCGGCATCGGGCTGCAATAAAATCAGGACGGTGGGGATTAAAATGATAAATGCTGCTATAATCTGAGTTTTTATATCCTGGACTTTAACGGTGCTAGAGCTTAGATATCTCGCAAGCAATAAACATGTAGCAAATTTCGCAAATTCTGAAGGTTGAAGTCTGAAACTTCCGATGGGTATCCAGGCTTGATTACCACCCACATTACGTCCTACAATTAAAACGAGTACCAGTAAAAGTAGGGTGATACCATAGAAGATCGGGGAAAAGGTATTGAAGAATTTGCCATCTAATAATAATATCACAAAGCCAATTATGACTGCCGACACTATAAAGATTAGCTGTTTCCCATAATTTGTATCAAGATCGATAATGCTGGGATTGTCTGCATCATAAACGGCAGCGTGGATATTAAACCATCCAATGACGCATAAAGTAAGGTAAGTTAAAATAACAAACCAGTCGACATTAAAGAAGAGGCTTCGCTGATTATTCATCTTGTTGTGGTGGCTGGTTTCACAGAAACTGGTTTACGCGTTTGATTGATCGTTTTGGCGGAGTCAGGCGTCACTTTTTTAGGATTTTTAGGTTTCACAGTGGCACCCGGAAGCAGATTTGCTTCCAGCAATCTGTCGATGTAACCTTTAGGTCTTGATATAGAATTAGTGAGGTATTTTTCAACTAGCAAACTGGCAATGGGTGCAGACCATGTTGAGCCAAATCCGGCGTTTTCAACAACTACAGCAATTGCAATTTTAGGGTTTTCGCGGGGCGCAAAGGCGACAAAAACCGAATGGTCTTTCCCATGAGGGTTTTGAACTGTACCGGTTTTTCCACACATTTCAATGTTATCGATTTTTGAATAATATGCCGTTCCCCAGCTCTGGTTTACCACTTCGCTCATACCCTGTATGACTACGTCAAAGTGCTTGGTATCAATTCCTGCACTATTTTTTACTGTGTATTCTTCTTTTACAACCTTCTTATCGCCGATAGCTTTAATTAAATGGGGTTTGTAAAAGAAACCCCTATTTGCAACTATCGCCATAACGTTTGCCATTTGCAGCGGTGTAATCCCCAACTCACCTTGTCCAATTGACAATGACATGGTATACGATGAGCCCCATCGATCATTTTTGAAACGTTTCGTATAAAGATCGGCGGTAGGCAGTAGACCTTTGCGTTCTCCTGGAAGATCAATTCCAAGGGGACTTCCGATGCCAAACGCAGAAACCGCATTGCGCCATCTTTTATACGCATTTATAGGCCGCATACCTGCTTGATCGATCATACGGGTATAAGTGTATCCGTAATAAGTATTGCAGGATTCTCTGATAGATCCACGCAGATCGATCGAACCATGGACGTGAGTACAGCCCATCCATCCCCGCCGTCCATAGCGGTAACCGCCAGGACAGTAGAAAAATGTTTTTTCATCAATCAGACCGAATTGTTGGGCAACCAGCGCGTTCACTACTTTGAATATTGAACCAGGCGGATATTCGGCTTGCGTAGGGCGCACAAACATCGGCTTTAACTTATCGTTAAGTAACTCCATGTAATTATTGCCCCGGTCCCGGCCCACCATAAGGTTGGGATCATATCCAGGGCTGCTTACAAAAGAAAGTATTTCGCCCGTTGAGGGTTCGATGGCCACAATACTTCCAATTTTATTGACCATTAGCTCTTCGCCAAATTTCTGTAGTTCCTTGTCAAGAGACGAGATCAAATGTTCTCCTGGTACAGCCAGGGTATCATATTGTCCATCAGCATAATGTCCCTTTGGTCTGTTGAGTGCGTCGACCATAAGGTTCTGTACCCCACGTTGACCCCGCAGAAGGTCTTCATAAGACTTTTCTATTCCAGTAATGCCCAGATAATCTCCAAGATTATAAAAGCCTTTAGATTTTTCTATTGCGTTTTGATTAACCTCCCCGATATAGCCGAGAAAATGTGCCCCAATACTGTCGGGATAGCGGCGAACGGTACGGTTCTGAACGAAAAAGCCCGGAAAGTCCGATAGTTTTTCCTGAAAAGAAGCATAGATCTGAACCGAGAGCTGTTTTTCAAAAATGGATGCTTTATACGGTGAATAGTTGCGTGCTTTTTTGAACTGCCTGTCGAACCTGACTTTGTCTATTCCAATAAGACTGCAGAATTCGAGTGTATCAAAAGGCTTAACTTCGCGAGGTATCACCATCAGATCATAAACAGGCTCGTTTTGAACAAGAATCCGTTCTTTTCTGTCAAGAATTATTCCTCTGGCAGGATAAACTGGCAGCCTTCGTATTACGTTATTTTCTGCAGATAAAATATACTCATCGCTAATTACCTGGATATAAAATAATCGTGTAAGCAATATAATCGTAATAACTATGAAGATCCCCTGAACAACAAACTTCCTGGCAAAAAAACTATTCATTAAAGCAGTATCTAATTTTTTTAGTTAAAGGGGGTGATAGTGAATCATTTAGTACCTGCTAAAATTTTTCATTCAGCCATGGTAATCCATTGTAAAAGTAATAAAAGAATTTATTCAAATTCCTTATCAAACATAATGTGCAAAGTTTCTAATATTTTTATTTCTTGCATCCCCCCAACAACACTTTTATTAAACGGCGTAAGTTTATAAATCATTGTCTTCTAAGGAAATTTATCTGAATTAAGTAAAATAATAATGGCTTCGATGGAATCAGCATATATATAGCGTTTTATGGCTAATTTTGTGCGGTTGCTGGAGTTTTAACCCAAAAAAGCACCAATCTTAATATAAGAGGATGAGTATTCCGCAGGAGATCGACCGAGATCAAAGAGTTACCCAGATATATGCTTTAGTACACTCAAAATGTCCACGTTGCAGAAGGGGGAGTGTTTT
>NZ_JBASJU010000357.1:0-2173 GCF_049655485.1 Daejeonella sp. | reverse complement strand
CGGGCCAACACCCTGGCTAAGCTGGGCAGAAAAGCGGAAGCCTTAGCTGCGGCAAACAAATCGATGGAGCTGGCTAAAACAGCTCAGAATGGAGATTATGTGACATTGAACGAGAAACTAATCGCTTCCCTGAAATAGTGGGCTAAATTTAATATTAACCTGCTTAATTGCTGTTCACAGTTTTTAAAAAATATCCCTTGGGATCAGCAATCGGTGGAACGCTGCTTTTTATTTTAATCCACTTATCAGTTAAGATTGTTTGCTCCGTACCGCTGCCTGTTAAAATATCAATGGTTAGGGGCATGGGCAGGTTTTCCGATCTTATGGCATATTCATTAAACCCGGTTTGTTTTACGGTTATCTCCAACAGCTTAGTGGTTCTTAAGTAAAAATCAAACAATGGCTTTAGGTCTTTGCCCGATGCTTTGCTAAACAACTGTTCCACATCATCTGTAGTAACAAAATTATTGTAGGTGTATTGAGGTGCAGTTGCCAGTTTTTTTAGTGTATTAAAAAAAACGTCATCGCCCAGTACAAAGCGCAGGGTATGCATAAAGAAAGCGCCTTTAGGGTAAATATCGCTGTAATAAGCTTCCGACGAACTCATGACTTCTCCCTGCACCACCGGTTTCTGATTACGGATATTGTTCTTAAGGACTACCATCATACTGTCATAACCCCGATCACCATTGGCCTCCCTGCAAAACAATGCTTCACTGTAGGTGGTAATCCCTTCCTGAATCCACATATGAGCCCAGTCTTTATTTGTTACTTTGTTGGCAAACCATTCATGTGCAAATTCATGAAACAGGTTTGCGGAGTAATCATAGTTACCAACTTTTTTTAGTATGAATTTACCCTCCTTGTCACCATAGGTAATCATGGTCTGGTGTTCCATGCCGGGGTTAGGTACCTGAGCAATGCCTATTTTTTCTTTTGCCCAGGGATACTCTCCAAAATATTTTTCAAGTATGCGGGTATCCCTTTCACGTAAGTCTAATATTTTTTCTGCATTGGCTTTGTCTTCTTCCAGCACATAAAATTCCATAGGTACTTTATTCCCTTCAATAGTAGTATAGATACGTTTTGCAATGGCATATTTGCCAATATCAAAAAGAATACAATAATTGCTTATGGTGTAATTCGTTTTCCAATGAAAAGTTTGTTTATCCTTTTTTGTCAATACATTTTGAAGCAGTCCCGGCCCTGCAACAGTTAATCCTTTTGGTACAGTAATAAAAAGTTCAGCGCCTTCATCGGGCTCGTCGCTGGGGTGATCTTTGCAGGGATAATAAACTTTACCGCCTTCCAATTGGCAGTTTATTACCACCCAAGGATTACCTGCATTATCTTTTTTCCAGCTAAAACCGCCCTTCCATGGTGGGTTTACAGCTACAGGGGGCTTACCATTGTATTCGATCTTAATGGTTTGTCTGCCTGCTTTAAAACCGGCTTTATCTACAATGTAAATAAGGTCTCCTTCGCGATAGAATCTGTTCCTCTTTTGGTTTGTACTGATTGCGGTAACATCTAAAAAATGAACCAGGTCGAAAAGGAGCGTATCTGTTGGTAAATTTAAAACAAGGTCAATTTCAGTATAACCATTTATGGACTGGTTGGGAATATCAACATCAAGTGCCAATGTATAATGCCGGATGTCCATATTTGCCTGTAATGGTTTCAGCTTTCCACCCGAACTCATATGGCTGATATCTCGGTCTTGTGCAATTAAGGACGATGATATAAACATCAGGAAAGAGAGTGCAATTACTTTGTACTTCATAATACATTTTTTATATTGAATTATCGATGTGTTCTTCGTCAGTTTTGTCTACGATTAAACTCAATTGTCACCCTCCACCAAACTGAATTAAATATAGAAATTTTCGAGAATATCGTCACCCACCATTTTTTGTAAAGCCTAAAATCAAAGCTATCCAGTTATTTATCACCTTGACGGGAACGCTTATTTGCAGCAGCTTAGGAATGCCGGAAACTTATAGGGTGAAGCTCATACAACTACTACAAAGTCTTTACAAGCCCGGCTTCTGCTACCAGAATTAATAAGGCAAGCTTGATCGCTTCAGCACCTTTATCATTAATCCACCACTCGTCCAAAGAATGGGCATTGCCGCCTTTGCCGCCTCGACCGATGGTAATCGCCGGGACTCCC
>NZ_JBASJU010000356.1:0-2947 GCF_049655485.1 Daejeonella sp. | reverse complement strand
GGTGTATTCTATGATACTATTTTAAAATGTCTACTAAGATCATGAAAATACTTTGCAGACCAGATGTCCAAAACCTTCTGATCCGGAATAAAGCGACGGATATCGGCTTTTACCCTGCCCATATCAACAGTATCAATTCTGGCACTTAATAATTCCCGGAACTCCTCTTCTGTAATAGTTTCTTTCTTCCAATCCCCACTGTCCAGAGCTCGTAGCAGGAAATGATGTAAATTCAAGGGGATACCCTTTTTAATATACCATTCCATATCATACCAGTCACGGCCTTTTACATTCGTTCCCCATTTACGAAAAAGCAGCGCATGCATTTTACCTGCGAACAAATCGGAGATGGAAAAGCACTTCACATAGAATGAAAAAGGCTTCAATAGCAGCCGCTCTTCTGTTTCGAAGCCTAAGGGTGGCTCCCTGTCTACTTCAAGCTTGATCAGAATATTGGCCTTTTGATCCAGGCCACTTTGAGGAATAATATTCTCCAGGATCAGTTCTTTCCAGATAGTTTCTGACTTCAGAAATGCCGATTCAATGTTTGTTTGAATTGTCTTTTGCTTTTCCCTGACAGATACCTTCATTCCTAAGGATTCAAACTCGGCAAGCACAGCATCCAGGTACTTATTAAGCGAAAAACCGGGATTTACCTCAAGAAGCGAAAAATCAAGGTCTTCTGAAAAGCGATCCAGGCCGTAAAATATCCGTAAGGCCGTACCTCCATAAAAAGCTGCCTTTTCAAAGAATCCGGCACGGTGCAGCCCGGCGAGTGCGATCTCCTGCATAATCTCCCGGAGCGCCTGGGTAGCCTCATCCTTATTACCCGGCTTATAAGAATCCAGCCATTCTTTTATCATAAATCCTTAAGTGTTTTTACGAGTATAGATAGACTCTCAGCTTTGGAAGCATCCTGCACCCATTGGGACATCTTCTGCAAGTCGCATTCCCTCAGCCGATCCTCACTTATCCGTAAATCTTCCAGCAAATAATTTAACACCTGCTTACGGCTTCTTAATATTAAACCGGAAGTTGTAACTATCTTATCCAATAGCGCCTTCTCAGGCGTAGCCATCATTGCATATTGTTCTTCAGCTAACTGGACTTGCCGGATGCCGAAGGCATAATATGGTAGTGACAAATGTGTATAGGTAAATACTCCCAATGTGGTTATGAATTTCCTGCTTGCTTTAGTGGTCATTGAGGATACTTCATAAACCCGCTCCGGGATCCAGCCATGATAGGAAAGTGCAGTATCCAGCGACACATAACTTGGTCCCAATATATGATTAGCTAATAAGAATGGCTCAGGCTTAGCCGTCTTGATTGCCGGCCCCGCGATATATAATCCTTTCTTTACTGATTCAAGTACCCCTTCATTTAGTAAAGCATGCACCTTGTCATTGGGTCTTTTGTATCCCTTTAGCAGGGAAATAACAAGCTGATGGGTTAAAGGCTGGGAAGCATATGAACGGATGGCCTGGTATAAATCCATATACAAATGTATAAATTTTATAAGATAATCGTATATATTTCGATTATCCTATCATAAAAATACATATAAGTAGAGAATTTGTTACTCCCCTTCCTCCCCCCTCAACCCCAATTTCTCCTCCAATAACTTATTATACTTATCCGACAACCGTTGATACCGTTCCGTTTGCTCCTGGTATTTTGCCAGCCATCTGTCGCGATCCTTTACAAGTTCCTCATAACTAAGCTGGGTATAAGATTTGACGTCGTCATTCAGAATATAGTCGGCCATTTCCGGGAATTCGTTCGTGAAATCATGATTCAGCGCCTTCCCGTAGCGGGCAAGTGTTTCAAAAGGCAGGTCCGCTTTTTTGATATGTACGTAAAAAGTGGGGTATTTATAGCCAGCCTTCTTGATGACTTCTTTTAAACTCAAGGGACTGGATTTTGCCACCTGGTGCAACACTTCGCCTCTTGATAAATTACTGTGTGATCTCTTCAATTATACTTCTTTAGATGGAAATCCAATATAATTGATACCGTTATCTAATTAGTATAACATTTTGGTTGTATAATTATATAAAAATATATATTATTGTATATAACGTTAGAATCATGGTTCTGGATTTTTAAACTTAACCCATTTTTAATGATCACCATCCTAATAAAACGCTTATCGAAATTTTTATCGATTAGGAGACCTTCCGGCGATGAAAGTAAACGTGATAAAAGTGGAATAATAATACCAGTCAAAGGTAATGAGCCAGCAATAGAAAAGCTGGCGAATTTTTGCAGGTCCCGTTCGCTCCTCAAAAGTAACACCCAGCTAGGTATTTCATTTGAGAGCTTTCTTACAGATAGCAACGCTGATATAGGCGAGGTTTTCCAGCAACAAATTGCTACGGACTTAGGATCTTTAACTGAGATTTTGCCCATCCTGTACGAATTATATACCCAGCTTATCGTTGAAGCGCACGAAAATGATTCTGACAACGCTACTCAAACTGATTCTTCCAATCGCCTTTACGCCTCTCTTAAGCGCCATCCCGAATAAACGTACCGGTTTGACGGCAGCCGCATCTTTGTAATATGTTTAATAGCTTTCCTGCTGCATGGAGGGTTAGATCAGTTCAAGGCTGCCGTTTTTTGTTCAATTTTTCAAAATCTATAAAAATCAGTTGTATGAAAAAAACGATACAAACTATCGCCATGGCCACGCTTTGTCTTTTTTTAAGCAACACAGCATTGGCCCAAACGGCAGCCCTTAAAATAGGAGACAAGGTGCCGGATGTTACAATTAACAATATAAGTAACTATAAAAGTACAAGCGCAAAGCTTTCAGATTTTAAAGGTAAACTTTTGATACTCGACTTCTGGGCTACATGGTGCGCGCCCTGCATAGCTATGATCCCTAAAATGGATAGCCTCGAGAAAGCTTTTGAAGGTAAAGTGGCCTTCCTTTCAGTTACTT
>NZ_JBASJU010000355.1:0-1537 GCF_049655485.1 Daejeonella sp. | reverse complement strand
AAGCTTTGGAAAAGAACATCAGGGATGAGAAGAATGAGTTTCAGCTCAAAATAGAAATCCCTCATTTCAATAACAAAATGGACTATACTCTCCATTTTAAAAAATCGGACTCCAAAGATATGTATTTCTTCAACCGATATGATGCTTCCTTGCAGAATGGTAAACCGGAGATGGACAAAAACCAATGCTTCTATATAAATAAAGGCAACGGAGTTACTGCGAAAGAAGCCTTTAACCTATTGGAAGGCCGATCTGTACACAAGGAATTAGTTAATAAAGACGGCGAGAAGTACAACGCCTGGTTAAAACTTGACTTTGAAAACTTCGATGAAAGGGGGAATTCTAAGTTAAAGCAGTTCACTGATAAATACGGCTATGACCTTGAAAAGAACCTTGCATCCTATCAAAGAACTAAGTGACGATGAACAGAAAAAACAGCTGATATGTTCATTACAAAAAGGGAATGTGCAGCAAGTCACCATAGAGAAAGATGGCAACCAAGTGAAACATTATATTGAGGCTGTGCCACAATTTAAGAACATCAATGTTTATGACCAGAAAATGCAGGTCGTTAGACGGCAGAGTGTACAAAAAACGGATGTTAGCAATGGGCAATCTGCATCGAATACCCTTAAGCCAGGTAAGGATCAGAAGCAAAAAGCTGATTCCGAAGATGGAAAGCCCGGTCAAAAAAAGTCACGACAGAGAAAGTTAACTGCATAGTTATTATAGGAGAGCCTAATTGGGCTCTCTTATTTTTTGAGTGGATTCTGCAACACAATTAAATTAAACTCGTTTTATTAGAATAATTTCGTCAATACGGTTAAACTGACTGTTATGAAAAATATATTAAACCTGTGTATAGCTGCCCTACTCCTCGCAGCATGTAGCAGCAATGAAAAGTTAGATCGTGAGACAGCTTTAAAGCTTATCGAGGACAGTAAGACTTATCCTAAAGTAGTCGGTTATAACATTTTCGTATCCGATCCGGCTTATGCTAAAAGGGTGCTTGATGCTGGATTGGAAGAATCCGGCTTTGTGATCGTACAACGAACTCGGAAATTAGGCGAAATTGGACAACCTATTATTTCCTTTACAGCAAAAGCAGATCCGTATTTGTTGCCGCAATCCAACCAAGATAAGAGTGATGGAATACGCAGAGTGAAAATTGCGGACGAAGTTTTAGAGGAAGTAACAGGTGTCCAGATGCTAAATGGTAATAAGAACGCCGTCGTGGAGATTAGCACCTCCCTTGAAAAAATAACCCCTTTTTCCAAATTGTCTAAACAAAAATTGGATAAAATGAAACCGCAACCAATTATGTTTACTCTTTATGATGACGGATGGAGAGTGCAGAAGAAATAGACTGACCTCACTTTCTAAATGTTGATATTCTGACACCTTTCTTTTCAATCTCCCAATTTTTAATATATCCCAACTGTTTTAAGCTATCTGCAAATTCGCGGTTCTGTAGTGTGTTAGGTAATAATGGTCGTTTACCCAAAATTCCGATTTCAGAAAATGGACGACCTAGCGC
>NZ_JBASJU010000354.1:0-2431 GCF_049655485.1 Daejeonella sp. | reverse complement strand
GTGCGCAATAAGTATTTTAAAGGTTGCCTGGGTAAAAAGGGAATGAGCTTTATTCAGGGAGAAGAGAATCGATTGGCGGTTTTTGAAGGATATTTGGATTTCCTAAGTTGGAAACATGAACAAACATTAAACAAGCCTACTGTTTTAATCCTTAATTCCTTATCTTTTATCTCAGCTGCTATTGTCCGTTCTTCCAAATTTGAAGCGGTGGATGTTTTTTTTGACCATGATCAATCCGGTAGGCAGGCAACTCAGCAGTTGTTATCCGCCATTCCTCATGCCAAAGATCGCTCAGATATATACGCCGGCCATAAAGATTATAACGAGAAACATATGGCTGAACAAGCCGAATCAATGCGCATAAGGTCGACTAGTGATGTTTTTAAAAGCCTTAAAGTTGGTTTTTGTAGGTAACTATTTTACAAAACATTCTCTGAAGGGAGAATCTCGTTTAGTATGGTTCAACTTAGCTTGTTTTAAACAGATCTTACTAATGGGTTATTCAGCTATTCATTTATGCAAATTGCTGTATAGCCGTATATACGAATAGCTATTTATTTATCTAAACAACTCTTTATATAGTCTGCTAACTGAATAGCCAGATATACAACTATCTACTTTTATAATTATTCAATAAGCTACCTAAACAAATAGCGCTATATATAAACAGACATTGATATCAATAATCGAATAGAGGTTAATCTATATATCTGTTTTATGTCTTAATCTAAATAGCTACTTATACTAATAGCCAGCAAACCTAATTCAACCCATAAGAAGAGCTCCAGAAAGCTTTAGCCTTTAAACCCACATTTGGCAATACCATCTCCTTTAAAAGGTTTAGTCTCAGTCTTTGTTTTTATACCGGCAAGTTGTGTTTTTGGGTACCCAAAAACTCACTTGCCTTTGACCTGCCTAACCCCTGAAGGGGGAAAGGCTGGACAAAGGAGTGAAAAACCGCGCAACTTGGTTTTTCTGCAAAACGCCTAAAAGCCTATCCGAAGCCTCATGAAGAAAGCAATTAAGAAAGTTGGTCGGCCGGAAATGACATCAGGAAAACGCACGAAGATTATTAAAGCCAGGCTAACCGAAGATGAATTTAACCAAATCTTGATTATTGAAAAAAGCCTCGGTATCACTCGTATGGAACTTATCCGGACAAGAGTGCTTTACAATTCAAGTAAGGTTTTGGTTAATGCAGGGGGGCTTTTAAAACAGCTTGATGCTATCGGTGCAGAAATGGGCAGAGGTGGAAATAACATTAATCAACTGGCCAGGCATGCTAATATACTCAATAATGAAGGATTGCTGACTGAAAGCGTAGCCAGAGAATTTAACGAACTTTTTCGATCCTACATAACTATCCAACAAGAATTGGAAAAAGGGATGCGGCAAATCATTCGACTGATGAAATCTTAACCTATGATTGTAAAAATCCTCAATAAATCCGCAGCCTTTAAAGGGGTAAGTTATAACACCAGCAAGGTTGAAAAAGATAAAGGCGAACTAATGAAGGTACAAAATTTCGGGGCTTTACAAGGCTTGGATCATTTACGGCCACAGGATTATATCAATTATCTTGAAGCTCAATCTGCCCGAAGTACCCGGACAAAGTTTCCGCAATTCCATGCTGTTATTTCGGCTAAAGGAAGATCACACAGCAAAGAGCAGTTAACCGACATTGCGGAGCAATGGCTTAAAGGAATGGGCTACAGAGATCAGCCCTATCTGCTGATTTTCCATAAGGATACGAAAAACAACCACATACACATGGTTACCACTCGCGTGGGAAAAGATGGACGGAAGATCCCTGATTCTTATGAAAAAATAAGATCATACCAGGTATTAAACCGGGTATTAGGGATAGATGAAATTAAGGTTGCTTTAGCGGATCTGAAAAATGCTTTATTGTACAACTTTTCCACCCGTGCGCAGTTCATGATGATTTTAGAAGCACAGGGTTACGCCCTGACTTTATCACCAACAGATTATAAGATCAGTAATTTTGGTAAAGAACTGGCTCAAATACCTATAACAAAGGTAGATGAGAGAATAGCTGACCATCAAAAAGATAAAGAGCGCATCAGCCAGCTGCGGGCGATAATCGAAAAATAAAGGCTACAGGCAAATCCGGCAATTTATACCGTAACCCATGATCTTCCGGGAGGAAAGACAAAAATACTTACCGGCTATTCTTCCAAACTGGCAGAAATGCTGAAGGCTAAGTTCGGAGTTCAAATACTATTTCATGCGAAAGATGATAAACCCCCTTATGGATACACCATCCTTGATCATGCGCGGAAGGCTGTTTTTAAAGGTGGCGAAGTCATGTCCTTAAAAGAGTTTATTGACCCCTTACAACCCGGAGTCAAAGAGGAAACCAGCCCTGAATTTTCTGGAATAATGAAAGAGATATCCCAGGACAATCTGG
>NZ_JBASJU010000353.1:0-1716 GCF_049655485.1 Daejeonella sp. | reverse complement strand
TTCATGGACAATTTCGGCTCCGTTATCAGTCATAAGCTTTCCGAATTTGGTTAAAACCTCTTTCGCAGCTTCTTCAGATAACAACGGGGTCAGAATGATCACTGTTTCGTACTGTTGCATTGTTGCTGTTTGTTTTTTTATAATTAATAATCCCATAAAGACTGTTGAACAGGCTTCAAAGCGGGATGCAAAAATAGATATAATTTTCTTCTTATCAAATGGTTTTCTCAGAATAATAGAGAAGAATAAGCCCGATAGAGGCAATTCGTGTAGCTGGAAGAAAAGAGGAAATAAGAAAAACTACATTGTATTTTTCTTAACTATGAATACAATGAAGCCAATAGTGAATTTCAGATATTTGTTAAAAGTTTTCATTCCGAATTTTTCTTAATGCAAATATGCGACTTACAAGTCAACGCCGGTATCCCCAGTTCTAGGTATTTGTGCACCTTCATAGTGCCTTAATCTTAGTATGCTCCACCAGGTTTCCAGGCCAGTACATCCGCATCCCGGAAATTAGAATCACCATGTCACAATTTGTTACTTATACCATTTAATAAAAAACTCCATCTAAGTTTGGTTTACGCCTTTCCTCTTTCTAATTTAGGAGCCGATGGATAACTTCATAGTTTCAGCAAGAAAATACAGGCCCCTAACCTTTCAAACCGTTGTGGGCCAGCAGCATATCACCGGAACGCTGAAAAATGCCATCGTTAATAATCAGCTCGCTCAGGCATTTCTTTTCTGCGGACCACGTGGAGTAGGTAAAACTACCTGTGCCAGGATCCTCGCTAAAACAATAAATTGCCAAAGCCTTAGCCCGGAAGCGGAAGCTTGCGGTGTTTGCGACTCCTGCGTATCCTTTCAAAACGGAAATTCTTTTAACATTCATGAGCTGGATGCCGCCTCAAACAATTCGGTGGACGATATTCGGAGCCTGATCGAGCAGGTAAGGATCCCGCCGCAGGCAGGAAAGTTCAAGATCTATATTATAGATGAGGTGCATATGCTCTCTCAGGCTGCATTTAATGCATTCCTGAAAACGCTTGAGGAACCTCCCTCCTACGCAATTTTTATCCTTGCTACTACAGAGAAACATAAAATTCTTCCTACGATTCTGTCCCGATGCCAGATCTTCGACTTTAACAGAATTAAAGTGGATGATATGGCCCTTCATTTGCAGGAAATTGCCGTTAAAGAAGGTGTAAGCTTTGATCAGGATGGACTCCATCTGATTGCCCAGAAAGCAGACGGAGGTTTGCGCGACGCTTTGTCGATGTTCGACCAGATCGTAAGCTTTTCGAATAAAAATGTAAACTATAAAGCGGTAATCGATAATCTCAACATACTTGACTACGATTATTATTTTAAACTCACTGACGCGATATTAGCAGAGGATGTTCCGGCATGCTTACTTATTTTCGATGAGATACTAAGCCATGGCTTTGACGGAAACCATTTTATCACCGGACTGGCGTCACATTTTAGAAATCTACTGGTTTCGAAAGATCCTTCTACCTTAAAATTACTTGAAGTTAGTGAAGGAATCAGGGAAAAATATAATGTTCAATCGCAAGCCTCTACCGCATCTTTTCTGTTTTCTGCATTGAACATCACTAATCAATGCGACTTAAACTATAAAACGAGTAAGAACCAGCGCCTGCAGGTTGAGTTGGCGCTAATAAAGCTCTGTCATCTGCCCTCCATACTCAATCT
>NZ_JBASJU010000352.1:0-7337 GCF_049655485.1 Daejeonella sp. | reverse complement strand
CTAAGCGACCTTCCGGCTTTGATAAACGATACTCATGACCTGTGTGGACTGAATGTAACGGTTCCTCATAAGATTGGTGTGATGTTTTACCTGGATAAGATTGATCCGGCTGCCCGGGAAATTGACGCTGTAAATTGTATAAAAATCGTCAATCACCAGCCGGTGGAGGCGTTTTTTAGCGGAGAATTATCCTCTATGAAGGTGCGTTTGGAAGGATATAACACTGACGCATTTGCGTTCGAAGCATCATTAAAGCCCTTACTTAAGAAGCATCACCAAAAAGCACTTGTTTTAGGTAATGGTGGAGCTTCCAGAGCTGTAGCTTATGTCTTAAACAAGCTGAATATTTCTTATCGCCTTGTTTCGCGAAGAGCTATTGGTAAGCAGCTTTCTTACACTCAGCTAACGGCCGATGTGATGAAAGAACGTTTGCTGATTATTAATACCACACCAGTGGGCACCGCTCCTGATATTGAAAATTGTCCCGATATCCCTTACGAACTGTTAACATCAAAGCATTTATTATACGACTTGATTTATAATCCGGAGGAGACTGAATTCTTAAAACGAGGGAAAGAAAAGGGCGCAAGTATTAAAAACGGCCTTGAAATGCTGCACCTGCAGGCTGAAAAGTCCTGGGAGATTTGGAATAGCTAAAAGGATGAAAAAACAAGGAATATACTACCTATTTACTTTCTGTATATCCCTGGCATCTTGTACGCATGATTACTCCCCCAAACCACGGGGTTATTTCAATATTAAATTTCCTGAAAAGAAGTACCAGACTTACAGCAGTAACTGCCCCTATACTTTTGATTATCCTGCATACGCAAAAGTCTTGCCTGATAATCAGCGTGATTCGAAGCCTTGCTGGCTGGATGTTGCCTATCCGGAATTTAATGGCCGGATTCATTTAAGTTATCAGCCAATAAACTCCAAAGCGCAGTTTGATCAGCTTGTAGAAGATGCACGCACCTTTGCTTTTAAACATACGGTAAAAGCCACAGCAATTGATGAGGGAATCATTTCGTATCCCGAAAGAAAAGTCTATGGTATCTATTACTCTATAGATGGCAATACGGCATCATCTGTCCAATTTTTCCTGACAGACAGCACAAAAAATTATCTTCGTGGGGCTTTGTACTTTAACGAACAACCTCGATTGGACTCCATTCAGCCTGTCCTTGACTTTGTGAAAAAAGATATTGATGTTATGATTAAATCCTTGAAATGGAAAAATTAACGAGAAATCTGCTCCTGGCGCTATTGGTATTTATCAGCAATACTGCAGCCGCGCAACTAAATAAAGATGAAAAGAAAATTATCGAGTACATCAATGCGCATCTAAAAGAGTCGGAGGATTTACTAATAGAATCCGTCAATATCAATAGCGGAACACTGAATGTTGATGGGGTAAAAAAAGTTGGGGCGGTTTACCGAAAAGTGCTTGACCAGATTGGTTTCGAGACCGAATGGGTGGTCTTGCCGGATTCGTTAAAACGTGCCGGACACCTGGTAGCCACCGTAAGGGGAAAACAGGGCAAGAAACTATTTTTGATTGGCCATTTAGACACCGTGTTTGAGCTTGATATGGCGTTTGCGCCATATACAAAGCTGAATGATTCCACCGCGACGGGCCAGGGCGTCAATGATATGAAAGGCGGTAATGTAATCATGATAGGTGCTTTAAAAGCCCTTTACGAACTTGGCCTGCTTAAAAACACCCAGATAGTGGCTTATTTTACCGGCGACGAAGAAAGTTCAGGATCTCCACATGACGTGGCGCGGCAAGATTTTATAGAGCGGGCGAAGACTTCCGATATCTCTTTAGGATTTGAAAGTGCCCAGGGCTTAAATACAGTTGTAGTAGCACGCAGGGGCGCGAGTGGCTGGAAGCTAAATGTAGAAGCTAAAACCGGTCACTCCCAAGGTATTTTCAGTGAATCAGCAGGTTATGGGGCAATCTATGAAGCAGCAAGAGTGATTAATGAATTCCGTACTCAGCTCACCAACGAGAAATACCTGACTTTTAATGCAGGTTTAATTAGCGGAGGCTCTGAGATTAAGGTAGATCCTTCGGGGACACGTGTAGAAGCTATCGGCAAAATCAATATCATTTCACCGGCTGCATATGTGGCAGGCGACCTTCGTTTTCTTTCAGAAGCGCAGCGTGATAAGGCGAGAGAAAAGATGCGCCTAATTGTTGGCCAAAGCCTTAACGGGACAAAATCCAGTATTTCATTTTCTGATGGCCTGCCGGCTATGGAACCTACAGAAGGTAACTATAGTCTTGTGAAAATTATGGACGGCATAAGCAAGGATATGGGAATTGGTTCCACTTTAGCCGGAGACCCTGGCTCCAGGGGCGCAGGTGATATTTCCGATATAGCCAAGTATGTTGATGCGCTGGATGGGCTGGGAGCTTCCGGCGGCGGCGCACATAAACCAGGGGAGACTATAAATCTGAAAGAGTTTCCAATACTCATCCAAAGAGCAGCAATCATGATCTACCGGCTTACACGTAAACACGACGAAGTCAAATAGACCCGATTCCTGACAACTAACAAAAAAACTAACCACTAACGCCTAATATGATCAACGTAGAAACCTTTGTATGTAATCCATATCAGGAAAACACATATCTTTTGTATGACGACAGTCTTGAATGTGTCATTATCGATCCGGGAATGTATGACGGCGATGAGCAAAACAAAGTTCTTAAGTTCATAGCCGAAAAAAAATTAAAGCCTGTATTGCTCTTAAACACTCATTGCCATATTGATCATGTGCTTGGGAACAAATTCATCTACGATACTTACGGCCTTCTTCCGCAGTTTCACCAGGGGGAGCAGTCCGTTTTAAATGCGGTAGTATCTTATGCACCTCAAATGGGAATAAGATATGAAGTATCACCTTTACCCGAGACTTATTTACCCGAGACAGGCTCAATCAACTTTGGTAATAGCTCCCTTGATCTGATATTTTGTCCGGGCCACTCACCAGCGCATTTGTGCTTTCATAATCCCGAAAATAAAATTCTGATTGGCGGTGATGTTTTATTTTATCAAAGCATAGGCCGCACGGATCTGCCGGGAGGAAACTATGATCAGCTAATAACTAATATCCGTGAAAAGATATTTACACTGGCAGATGATTGCCGGGTATATCCCGGACACGGACAGTCTACCCTGATCGGATTTGAAAAACAGTTTAATCCGTTTTTAAACTGATCAGTTAACCAGCTGCTTGTTACCAGTAACCAGGCTAAGCGTCTGGTCATTCCAGGCGGGCATCTGACAGCGGGCAAAGGCAAAGAATTGTATCTTAGATTCATCGATGAACACCTCCTTTTACATAGCTAAACGTTACCTTTTTTCCAAAAAATCGGTTAATGCCATAAACTTCATTTCCGGCATTTCAATGCTGGGTGTTTTTGTAGGGAGTGCTGCACTTATTATTATTCTTTCGGTGTTTAATGGGTTTGAAAACATCGTGCTTTCCATGTACAATACGTTTAGCCCTGAACTAAGAATAGAGGCGGCGGAAGGTAAAACATTCGATCCTACTGAGCAGCGATTTTTGAAATTGAAAAACGATGGACGTATTATAAACTATACTGAAGTCCTGCAGGAAAAAGCCTTAATAAGGTATGGCAAAAGTCAATCCATTGCTTTGGTTAAAGGCGTGAGCGACGATTATACTAAAGGAAAGGTCAATATTGATTCAGCCATTTCAAGTGGGAGCTTTACACTTAAATATCAGGGAGAGGATTTCGCAGTAATCGGCTCTGCCATTCAGAACTTTTTGTCGGTAAATTTGAACGACGCTTTCCGGAATCTCGATATTTATTCTCCCCGAAAGGGCGCCGCGAATTCCTTAAATCCCGCTGATGAATTCAACATAATGTCTATTCACCCGTCAGGCGTTTTTTCTGTGCAGCAGGAGTTCGATAATATGATGATTGTGCCTATTTCTTTTGCGAGGCAATTGCTGGGAGAAGAAAGCAAGGTTTCTTTGATTGAAATTAATATAAAAGAGGGTGTTTCCCCCGACGACTTTCAAGAAGAAGTCACGCAAACCCTGGGAAAGGGCTTTATTGTAAAGAACCGAAGCCAGCAAAACGAGTTGCTTTACAGGATCCTCAATTCAGAGAAATGGGCTATTTTCCTGATCCTGACGTTCGTACTTATTATTGCCATTTTCAATATTATTGGATCCTTAACCATGCTTGTTATAGATAAGAAAAAAGACATAGCAATCTTGAGCAGCCTGGGAGCCAATAACGGACTGATCCGTGGGATATTCTTTATCGAGGGCATGATGATTTCCATGCTGGGCTGTGTCTTTGGGATGGCAGCGGGTTTCCTGTTCTGCGTATTCCAGCAGTATTTTGGGTTTATCAAAATGTCTGGTGCTAGCTTCCTGGTGGATTCGTATCCGGTAGTATTGAAAGGAACCGACTTCATCTTAGTTTTTGGAACGGTACTTCTTGTTTCCCTTATCGCTTCAGCGATTTCGTCAAGATTGAGTGTTAAGAATACAGGGAATTTGAGGGAAGAATTATAGGTAAGCCCCTTTAATAAGATAATTTTTAACGTAATCCTCAACGCCCTGCTCCAACGTGTGGAACTCTTTAGAATATCCTAAAGTTTTCAATTTATCCATGCTCGCTTCTGTGAAATACTGATATTTTTCCCTGATATCTTCCGGAGTGGGAACAAATGAAATGTTAACCGGCTCCCCAAGGGCTTTAAACGTGTTTGTAGCCAGGTCGAGGAAAGTCCTTGCTGTTCCTGAGCCAAGATTATAAATACCAGAATCCTTTCGGTGATGCATCAGAAAATATAGCACGTCTACCACGTCCTTTACGTAAACGAAATCACGCATTTGCTCCCCATCTTTAAAGTCGGGATGATGGGATTTAAATAATTTCATTTCGCCTGTCTTCCTGATCTGATTGAAGGTGTGGAAAATCACCGAAGCCATGCGTCCTTTATGATATTCGTTAGGGCCATAGACATTGAAGAATTTTAACCCCGCCCAAAAATAAGGTTTCCGCTCCTGCGCAAGAGCCCATTTATCAAACTCATTCTTAGAATCGCCATAGGGGTTTAGCGGTTTCAAACCGGCAATTTTGGATTCATCATCATCATAGCCATATTCACCAAGCCCATAAGTTGCAGCAGAAGAAGCATAAATAAATGGAAGGCCGAATTCAATACAGATATTCCAAATATTTTTTGTGTAGTCGAGGTTTAAGCGGTTGAAAAGTTCTACATCCGATTCAGTAGTATCTGTTCGGGCTCCAATATGAAAAACGATCTGCACCAGCAGCTGGTTTTCTTTCAGCCATTCCGGGAAAACGTCTCTTTCTACTTGTTGGGAAAATCGTTTCCCTTCAAAATTTTCGTTTTTTTCTTTGTGCGAGAAATCATCTACCAGCACCAGGTCATAAAACCCTTCTGCGTTTAGTTTGTGAATTAAACAGCTTCCAATAAATCCTGCAGCGCCGGTAATGATGATCATCCTGATAGTTTAAAAAATTATAAAAATAAATTCTGTTTGATAGGAGGGATAACTCCCTTTTTTAAAGCCTCCCCGAAAAATATGTTTACTGCCCTTCGCCCTTCTTCTTCAAGATCCACAGAATATTTATTAACGTATAATTCAATATGCTTGTACATTACTTCAGTACTCATTTCCTGAGCATGTGATCGGATAAAGTCCAGGCCGGATAAAGGGTTTTTTATAGCAAACTGAACACTTTTCTTAATGATGCGATTTACTTTTTGTTTGACTTCATCAGGAAGCTCACGCCTGATCATGATACCCCCCAAGGGAATTGGGCAATTAGTTAATTTCTCCCAGTATTCACCAAGGTCGATCACTTTTAAAAGTCCCTTATCTTCATAGGTAAAACGGTTCTCGTGAATAATGACACCAAGATCAATGCGATTGTTTAGCAGAGCAGGTTCTATTTCTGAGAACTTCATTTCAACTTTGTTCAGCGCTTCCGGAAATGCCAGGCTCAACAGAAAATTAGCCGTAGTATACTTCCCGGGGATTCCGACCTTTAGATCCCCTATCCGGGAGGCCAGGTTTTCTATGCCTTCCTGCAAATATTTTGGCTCATTGCAAATCAGCAGGGGACCGACTCCAAACCCCAGCGCGCTTCCCGAGTGTAGTAAAACGTAATTTTCCGTGAGATATGCGTATGCGTGATAGCTCAATTTGGTGATATCAAGATCCGCTTTGAATGCTTTTTGATTCAGGGTTTCCACATCTTCGTATACCACATCAAATTCGAGCCCTTCTGTGTCTATTTTCTGATGGATCATTGCATCGAAAATAAATGTGTCGTTGGGGCAGGGCGAAAATCCCAGACTGAGTTTCATCTTTCCAGTAGATTTATTAACGTGTAATTCAGGTTTTTTATAGCAAGCCCAATATCCCATTTTTCGCGAGCGCGACGCTCAACATAATTTGAAATTGCACGCATCTGAATACAAGGAATATCTGACTGATTACAAGCATAGAAAAAAGCAGCGCCTTCCATACTTTCTATCTGCGGATTAAAACGTGCAATAGCTTTTGCAATCGACAATTCATGGCCGTGAACCTTATTGACAGTAATCGCATTTACTTTTTTTAGTTCGCTTATCGCGAAATCAGGATTGGGATGATGGATTTGGGTGCCTGTGCCTAATTCAAGCTGATCGATGGGCAGGAAATCATCGCCATCTTCAGCTCCGAGCTCTGCGAAAGTGTCTTCCTGAACCAGACATACATCACCAAGACTCAAACCAAAGTCGAAACTTCCGGCGATACCAAGATTAATAGCCAGATCATAGGTGTTTTGTGCCAGATGCCGGCCAAGAGCAAATGCTGCTGCCACCATTCCAGCTCCTGTGATCAGAACATCTACCGAGTGCTGGCCAATAGATATTTTTTCATCCGAATCGCTTTCAGCCGGAAAGGCAGACAGAAAGGGCTGTATCTCCGGACGAGTCGCAGCAACAAGCAATAAATTCATGTAGCGAAGTTAAGCAAATCAGTGCCGTCACGCAATGAATCTCCATCCTAATCCTATTCATGCTAAATCCTATTCATCCTATAATCCTATGAATCCTATTCCAGACAAACATCGGAGTCCTTTACCAGCTAAACGCGACATCTTAGTCAAATTAAGTATATTTGCATTTTAATAATTGACCATGATCTATATTACACGCCGCGAGCGATTTAATGCGGCTCATAAATTGTTCCGTGAGGACTGGAGTGACGAAAAGAATTTGGAAACTTTCGGGAAATGTTCCAATCCAAATTGGCACGGACAT
>NZ_JBASJU010000351.1:0-8530 GCF_049655485.1 Daejeonella sp. | reverse complement strand
CCAGGGGTCTTTACTATTATCTTCCGTGGAATTGTAAGTGTTATGGAAAATAGAGTCATTTTTAAACTTGCTGTTTAGGCTTTCAATTGTCTCGTTTATAAATACGAGTTCTTTAATTTTTAGCGTTTCTAAAAGCATTGCTCTACTAGACTCGCTTTCTTCTTCAAGTGCACGGGTAAGGCTCTCAAAATATTCGCGGTTGTATTTGAAGGAAACAGGTCTGTCCCGTCCCAATACTCTTATGGTAACTAACTCAGGATATTTGTCATAAACCATATAGCAAAAGCGATAATAGACTTGTTTCTTCTCCTGACCGGTAAAATTGAGGGCTGGAGACAAACTGAACTTTAAGACATGCTGGTCATTTGGGAGAATTATCGATGGCACTTCATTAGCTATTATTTCATATAGCGTATTTTCTAGCTCCTCCGTTTTCATCATTTTTGTGATCTTGTATTTTTTTGCATGCCCAAAAATCCTGCAAATCGTTGGCATTCCGTTGCTGCGATATCTTCAAATATCTTAAAAAGGCTTTTTCCGTATTGTGCCCAGTTATCTTCATAATGGATATCGCTGGAAAACCTTGTAAATATAGGTTTGTTGCAAAACTTCTCCTAGCTGTATGAGTTGAAACCAACTGATATTTTTTGAAGTCGATTTCCTTTCTTACGCCTCCCATTGTAATCACTTTTTCCACTTTATCCTCAATCCCAGCTTTTAAACAAAGTTCTTTTAGATAGTCATTCATTTTTTGATTGCTCGGAATTCTCGGCAGACATTCACCGCCATGCTCTAGATATTTAGAAAATATAGATTGAAGTAGCGGATGTACTGGAATTGAAATTAGCTGCTCCGTTTTGACTGTCTTTACTGTCAAAATATTATTATGGATATTACTTCTTTTTACTTGCCTATAATCTGAAAATCTCAGACCGGTAAAGCAACCCACCAGAAAGATATTTCTAATCGATTCTAGCCGTTCATTTCCGCTTAGATCAAGGCCGTGCAGTCTTAGAAGACGATAAAATTAAGCGCATGCCGCTTATTGGTGAAATTTGAAAGACTGAACTAACCAGCATTTTTGAAGACAGAAGAAAAAATATTTGGGTTGGAAGTTCGGGGGCGGGAATCGTTAGTATAAACCCGAAAAATGAATTCAAATATTACAAAAATAATTCAGGGGTCTCTTCAGATATAGTTTACGGTTTTTATGAAGATAAGGAAGGCTCACTTTGGTTAGGCACTGAAGCGGGTCTGATCCTGCATCAAAAGAAGAAGATACTTAATAAAGCTAATGGACTAAAATTTAATGGAATTTATAGAATAATTGATGATGGCGAAGGCTTTGTCTGGCTGAGCGGGAATTTTGGGATCCAACGTTTTTCCGGGCAGGAACTTTTAAGAGTAAAACACGATAATTCCGCAAATTCTCAAATAACCTCACGACTGTTTGGCACTTCAGACGGAATGGCGAATTCGGAAACAAACGGTAATATTTCACCTGCAGGCTGGAAGATGAATGATGGAAGTTTATGGTTTCCGACGGTAGAGGGGATATCGATAATTGATCCTGCTCAAAAAGATGGTAGAGCGAATTTGGGACCGGTGAAAATTAATTCAATTCAATATGGGGATTCAGTTGAAACGGAATTGGAAGATATAACTGTCCCCCCTAATGTCTATAATGTTAGCATAAATTATAGCAGCATCAACTTTACTAATCCTCAGGAGACCATTTATTATTTTAGGCTGAAGGGACTTACCGACGCATGGGTAAAAGCCGGAAACCGCCGGACAGCCTATTATACACTATTGGATCCGGGGGAATATACTTTTGAGGTGAAAGCCGAACAGTATGGATCATGGTCCGAAGTTTCCAAATTCACCTTCACTGTGGCGCCTTTTTTTATCAAACCTTTTGGTTCAGGGCGACAATAGTAGTATTATTATTCATAACAGGCGTTTTCTTTCATAAACTATATTCCAGTATCCGGCAAGAAGCCTTATTAAAAAAAC
Source organism: Daejeonella sp. (assembly GCF_049655485.1). GTDB lineage: Bacteria > Bacteroidota > Bacteroidia > Sphingobacteriales > Sphingobacteriaceae > Daejeonella. Next base: position 6,514 of record NZ_JBASJU010000351.1, on the reverse strand, counting down.
TGGTCCGCGAACGGACTGAGGCCTTGCAGAAAAGCAATGACCTGCGAGAGAAACAAATACTTGATATAGAAAGACAAAATGAAAAGTTAAGAGAGATAGCCTGGATCCAATCTCATTCAGTCAGGGCTCCTCTTTCACGTATAATGGGGATAATAAGTCTATTTAAGGATAAAAGTATTCATGATTCGGAGTTTACCGAATACCTGGGCTATATAGAACATTCAGGAGAAGAATTGGATACAATCATTCAGGATATTGTAAAAAAGACGGAAACCATAGATAAAGATTCCGGCAATTAAGCGGTGGAACTTCTCTCAATAGCGGGCTAGTTAGAAAACGAAATATTCCTAATATTATGACACAACTCATTAATATTTAACAAAATTCTAACGCTAAGCTCCTAAACTTCAGCAGAATCGTAAACCACAACCTTAGACCAGAGATGGCTGTAATTCTTAATGAAATCTAAATGTATAGGATGAACTTGATAGGCCGACTGGGCCGCCAAATCAGTAAATAAGGCAAGTTCAGAAACACTCCAGCTGTCGTCTATTACAGAGCGTTTTTCTGTTGTTGCAACAACGCCTATAGTAATCTTTTTTACAGAGTCAATTTTTCTCAGCGTTTTAATCCCATTAATCAGTTCTGCGCGATCTTCGGAAGATCCGGGGTTTTTAAGCCAGAAATAGACTTGATGTGCTATATATTTTTTTTCTTTTGCCATTAATGAGGTTCCGTTTGCGGCACTTACAGCTGCTATGCCAGCTACCGAAGCCAAAAATTTCCGCCGATTAGATTTTACCATGATATTTTGCCTAACAATGATGAAGTTTAAACCTAGTACAATTTTTTTAATAAAGCAAAGACCCTGTTTTGCCTTTTCGGCACTTTAGATTCAAGAGACGGTAAGACAAGAGCTTAGGATGGGACTAAATAGGTAAGGTAAACCAGAAAGTACTTCCCTGCCCAATCACTGAATCAACCCCCATTTTGCCCCCATGCCGTTCAATAATTTCGGATGAAATATAAAGGCCCAAACCTAAACCGGAAAATTGAATTCCGGACGGATCTACCCGATAATACCGATCAAATAGATGCGGCAGCTTTTCAGGTGAGATTCCAATCCCAAAATCTTGAACCGATACTTTAGCTATACCATTTTGGCTGGTGAAGCTAAGTTTTATTGTTTTTGACTGCGGCGCATATTTCACTGCATTATTAACAAGATTTACTAAAACCTGGTCGATTCTGTGAAAGTCTGCATAGACTTCAATCTCTTCGCTGCCTTCCATTATAAAATTATAATTCTCGTCAGATTTAACATGGCTACAACAATCGGCTACTAGCTTAGATAAATTAAAGCGGGTTCTCTTAAGAGGCAACTGGCCATGTTGAATTTTTGAAACGTTCATCAGGTCTTCCGTCAGATACAGGATCTTTTGCAAGTTTTTATTTGCTTTATCTATAAATTCAGGGATTTTACTAGAGTTGCTGTCAGCTTGTAATAGTTTGGTTAGAATTTGCATCGACGCTTTTAAAGATGTTAATGGCGTTTTCAGCTCATGACTTGCAACGCTTATAAATTCATCTTTATGCTGTGAAATTTTCCGGCGGTTAGTTACATCCATGAACGTAGCTACAACTCCAATCAATTCACCCTGTTCATCCCGCAAGGGAGCTGCATTAACAGAAATATAAAAGCGTTCGGAATAGGCGGGCTGAATAGCTATCTCATAATCATACACCTCCCGTCCGGATGTCATGATTAATGAAACCGGATGTTCGGCATTAGATAAGGGAGTACCATCAACTTTTAGATTTTGCCACTTTCCGTTTCCATAAATACTCGTCATATTCTTATCGACATCGGAACCAAGGAACTTCTGAGCCATTGGATTAGCATATGTCAGGATTCCCGATCTGTCTACAATAACTACGCCTTCCGCCATGGTTTCAAGAATGCGTGTAAGCTGTTCCTGATTTGCTTTCAGTTCGGCCTCCGCATGTATCTTCTTGGCTAAAGTATCTTCTAGCTGGCTGGTTCTTTCGCTGATAGTAACTTCAAGATTAGTATTCAGCTCCCGTGCAATTTTTTGTGCTTCTTCTAACTGGGTGTTTTTCTGTAGTAAAAGCCGTTGGGTTTCTTTCTGGCTGCTCAGATCTGTCAGGATAATACTCATCGAATTCCCTTCATCTAGTTCCAGTGTTTTTAAAGAAAGCAATACCGGGGTGTCATATCCGCTTTCGCTCTTTATTTTAAGTTCACCTTTTACATTATTTTTCCAGGCTTTGAAAATGAGGAATTTGAAAGATGCCAGATAGTTTGCTGGAAGGAACTTCTCAAATGGCTGGCCTATAACTTTCTCTAAAGAAAGACCGATCATTTTCGCGAACTGAGTATTTGACGAAATTATCAGGTTGGATTCATTTAAAGTGACGGCCCCTTCGGTCATCTGTTCAATGAAAATGCGGTAAGCATGATCTGCACTTTTCAGAGTGAAAATTTGATGACCCTGCTTGTCTTTAACAACCAAAGCATCAATTTCACCGGAACGAATTGCATCAATCGTATCATTAGCCTCCATTAACTGATTGCGAATTTCATCCAATTCCGCAAGGAGTTCTGTATGTGATTTTAAAACGTCCAAAATAGTCCCTTACATTAGTCCTAAGCCTTTTAATACCTTGTCTTTTTCAGACATATCACCCACCAGGCGGCGTTTTGGTAATGGCGAATTTTTAATTAACATCGGTACTGCCGCCACATCCTCATTTTTCACTAATTCGGGCTGCTGATGAATATCAATTATTTCTAATTCATAACGGTCTATCAAATGAGATTCACAGATAGACTTAAGGTTATTTATCGCTTTTACCGAGTTTGGCGATGTGCCGCTTACGAATAAGCGGAGCACGAAAAAATCCCGCTCATATCCGCTCCCTTCTATACTGCTCTCGTCCATGCTTGTTTATAGTTGCCGTATGTCTAAACCGACGAGTACTTTTTCCTGATTTGAAAGGTCCCCAATAATTTTCCTTACGGGTTCCGGCACCTTCTTTACTAGAGTCGGGATAGCCAGAATCTGGTCTCCCTCAGCAAGTTGAGGATTAGTAAGCAGGTCAATTACTTCGATAGAATACTGTCCTTTAAGATGTTCTTCGCAATACTTTTTCAAATTATTTAACGCGGTCACGGACCGCGAAGTCTTTCCGGCTATATATAGCCTCAGTTGATATTCTTTTTCCAATGTTTTTAATTTATATTTCTGACGAGCTATTTCTTTTTATTATTGGTCTTTCCTTTTCTTAATTCGGTCATTTGTGTTCGATTTTCATCTATGATGCGCTTTTTTATTTCATCTTCAACATATACTTTATTAAGTTCTTCTTCGGCCGATTCAAATTCAGATTTTAAGCTTTCAATTTTTGCTTCTAAAACTGCTCGTTTACGAAGGATCTCCCGGTCCTTGCGCGTAAGAGCGTGATTGTGAAGAACAGAGCCTGTATGTTGGCGCAAGATATGTTCAGCACGGGCGGATCCCGTAAGCACCCCTTCTGGACCTAAATACACGTCAACAAGATCTAAACCATCTTCCTTTATCACAAATTCCCGCACCTGATTTGAATGTTCCATTCCTCTTGATTTCATAATGTAAAGCCCCCTGTTCCTTTCACCATTTAATTCAATATCCCTGATAAGAATCCAGGCGTCAACTAATGAAGAAACCCCTTCATCAGTTTGTTCGTTTACAATATTATTAAGGCTGAGAGCGGTAAACATTACAGTAATCTGTTCTGCCTGGAAAAAATCAATGAGTCTGACAAGCATCGACTTGACTTCACTCACAGAGCCCACGGTAATTAAATTTGTAATGGGATCTAGTACCACTACATTTGGTTTAAATTTCCGGATTGCTTTGTGAATCGCAACAAGATGCATTTCCAGGCCATATAAGGTTGGACGCGCGGCGTAGAACTTTAATAGCCCTTTGTCCATGTGGTGTTGAAGGTCCATTCCAATAGATCGCATGTTTCGTATGATCTGCTGTGGAGATTCTTCAAAAGCAAAAAACAGGCATTTGTCATTCCTTTCACATGTAGAATTTGCAAAACTCGCGGCTACACTTGTTTTTCCGGTACCTGCTGTGCCGGATACCAAAATGCTGCTACCTTTGTAGAAACCTCCTTTACTAAGCATCGCATCAAGAGATGGAATCCCGGTAGATATTCGTTCGGAGGAAACGGGTTTATCCAGATTTAACGAGGTTACCGGTAGGACCGAAATACCCTCATCGTCAATGAGGAAAGGGTATTCATTCGTCCCGTGTAAAGAACCACGGTATTTCACTACTCTTAACCGCCGTGTAGAAATCTGGTCAATTACCCGGTGATCCAAAAGTATCACACAATCTGAAACATATTCTTCAAGACCCTGCCTTGTTAAGCTTTCGCCGTCACGCTCACCTGTAATTACCGCTGTAACGCCTTTTTCTTTGAGAAATTGAAAGAGCCTGCGTATCTCTGCACGAAGAATACCCTGATTTGTTAGTCCTGTGAAGAGGTTTTCTATGGTATCAAGAACAACTCGTTTAGCTCCAATACTGTCTATTGCATAGCCCAGCCTGATAAATAAACCGTCGAGATTGTAGTCCCCCGTTTCTGCAATTTCACTTTTGTCGATATGGACATAGTCGAGTTTAAGAAGTTTTTCTTCTTCAAGTTTCCTAAGATCAAAGCCCAAAGAAGCTACGTTAGTTGCAAGTTCTTCAGCTTTTTCTTCGAAAGCCATGAAAACACCTGGTTCGTTGTATTCCAAAGCGCCCCGCACAATGAATTCGAGAGAAAAAAGAGTTTTACCACAGCCCGCTGTTCCGCATATAAGGGTTGGCCGACCAGTAGGCAATCCCCCGAAAGTAATTTCATCCAGTCCACTAATTCCCGTCGGCGTTTTACTTAATTTATGAATGTTATCTGTATTTCGTGTGTTTTTAATATCAGTCATATTATCATTAATTTATGTTCTCGGCGAAACACTTTTTAATAAATAGTTAGATTGCTAACAGCTCTAAAGAATTTGTGTTTCTGAGATGAATTGATTCTTTACAGAAATCATACAATTTTCAAATAGACCTGATTTTATAGCTCTCGCGGTGGTAAATCGTAGATTTATGAAAGAAATGTGTCCTGCTTTCCAAACTTTGTAGTGGGAATTTAGGTCACCTGTGTTTTTTTTAGCACAAAAAAAAATCCCGTGGGGACGGGATTTCTTTTGTTGTTTAACTTTTAACTGAGGAAAAAGAACGATCTTATGATTTAGAGGAATAAGATACATTGTTAATTACAAAAAGTCTGCCAGTTTCGGGTATGAAGAGGGCGGTTTGTCAAATATATTGATAATCAGGAATATAGAATGAAAATTGTTGTATTGGACGGTTATACTTTAAACCCCGGTGACTTAAATTGGAATGAATTGGAGCAGCTTGGAGACCTCACTGTTTATGAGCGGACTCCTTCCGAACAGGTGGTTGAGCGTGCTAAAGGAGCTGACATTGTTTTTACAAATAAAACTCCTTTGAATGCTGAAACAATCACAAAATTGGATTCTTTGAAGTATATCGGTGTTCTGGCCACTGGCTACAACGTAATAGATGTCTTTGCAGCTCGTGAAAATGGAATCATTGTAACCAACGTGCCTGGATATGGAACTTCATCTGTTGCTCAATTTACATTTGCACTAATTCTTGAGTTGTGTCACAGAGTGCAAAAACATAGCGACACTGTTTTTCAGGGTCGATGGTCTGGTTCTCCGGACTTCAGTTATTGGGATATACCGCTCGTAGAGTTGGCTGGTAAAACTATCGGAATCATTGGATTCGGTGAAATAGGAAGCAAAGTCGGTGATTTGGCTTCAGCATTCGGTATGAACATCATTGCCAGCGGGCGAAAACAGTTAGGGCAGGAAAAACGTATTAATTTCAAATGGGCAAGCCTTGATTATTTGTTTGAGCACTCTGATATAGTCAGTTTGCACTGTCCCCTTTTTCCCGAAACACTAGGACTTATAAATTCAGATCGACTGAGAATTATGAAACGATCTGCTTTTCTTATAAACACTTCAAGAGGTTCCCTTGTTGTAGAAAAGGATCTCGCGGAGGCACTAAATAATGGTATTATTGCCGGGGCAGCGGTGGACGTACTGTCTACGGAGCCGCCGTCGGCAGAGAATCCTTTATTGCATGCACAAAATTGTATCATTACTCCTCACATGGCATGGGCGACTAAAGAAGCGAGGCAGCGATTAATGGGAACAGCGGTTAATAACCTGGCACAATTTATAAAAGGTAATCCTGTGAATATGGTGAATTCCTGAGCCGACTGATTATTTGATTACACCCTTTTTCTTATAATATGCCATTGAAAGCTTGATCATTCGATTATATGTCTGCAAGCCTTCTGGTTGTTTATTGGCTTTCAGGTAATTATCATAAAATATACTGCTTAGTCGGGCTGCATC
>NZ_JBASJU010000350.1:0-6611 GCF_049655485.1 Daejeonella sp. | reverse complement strand
GTATTCAATATTGAATGCTTCCTGTCTTGGAAGGGACGTATATTCCGAAATAGCCTCCGCCCCTTTCATCACATTTATAGCATTGGTGTAGAATTCTGCAGCAACACGGGCGGTTTGCTTGTCCTTTGAAAAGGAGAATAATCCAACCCCTGGATAAAGAATAATGACCGGATTGGAATCACGAATGCCAGGACTATTCTCATGCTTACAGGCCTCGTAATAGTCAGCGTACATTTTGCGATAAGCATCGAAAAGTGGCGCCAGTCTGGATTTTATTGCCTCTGTATCCGGTAAATCCTGCTCTGGTTTAATATCCAATACCATCGGACTGATTTTAGTTCGCAGAAAATGATCCGGGCAACTCGTTCCCATAGGGGCCAAACGGTTCAGATCCTTAGAGTTTATAAATTCCAAAACACGGCTATCATCGGTAAAATGCCCAATCATCTTACGTTCGCTGGAACAAAACCCTCTTAAAATCGGGGCTAAGGCCGCGGCTTGTGCTTTACGTTCCTGGGGTTCCAGGCTCTTCAATTTCTCTCCCCCAAAAACAGGTCCTTTCTTCCCGTAATTTTGTTCCAGATATTCAGCACATTTCTCAATAATCTCCAGGGTGTTGATGTAACTCTCATAGGAAGTCTCACCCCAGGTGAATAAGCCGTGCGATCCAAGCATAATTCCCCTGATACCCGGATTTTCGTCGAGACACTTTTTTAATTCCAGCCCAAGTTCAAAGCCTGGCCTTTTCCAATCCACCCATCCTATCTGTCCATCAAATAAATCTTTCGTGATCTTTTCCCCATCTTTAGCCGCAGCTATTGCGATGGCAGCGTCAGGATGCAAGTGATCGATATGTTTAAACGGTAAAAATCCATGTAAAGCGGTATCTATCGAAGGGGCCTTGGATGCCAGATCATAAATACAATGGTTAAATAATTCCACCATTTCATCTTCATGTTCCACTCCTCTGTAGATATTCTTCAGGTCAAGCAAGCGGTCCATATAAAGAGCAGCCAGCCCGCTTTTCTTGAGCGTACCTATGTCGCCGCCGGACCCCTTTATCCACATAATTTCCTTCTGCACATTACTTAGCGGATCCTTAGCCAGCGTCTTGCAGGAAGTATTGCCCCCACCATAATTGGTTAAACGAAGATCTGCACCAAGGAGGTTTGAGCGATAAATTAGCAATGCAACCTCATCACTTCCCAGTTTAGCGGCTTCGGTTTCGCTCCATAAGTAGCTTACGTGCTTGAATTGCGGTGTGTTTCCTGACATTTTATTGATTATTATAGATTAGATTATTTGTAACTCTCACAGACTGTGCTTTTTGCACATTTGCCTGATAAACTTATATCCATTTTCTGCGATATCCCAGGGCTTAGAGTATTCGCGCCACACATTGATAGCGTTTGCAAAATCAGGGTCGTTACGCGAAAATGCTTCGATGGTAAGCCAGCCTTTATATCCGTTTTTGGCTAATGTTGCAAACGTTTCGTCCCAAAGTACATGCCCGTCGCCGGGTGTACCCCTGTCGTTTTCACTGATATGGACATGCGCAAGCACAGGTGCTATTGTGTTTATGGCTTGCGAAGTTTTTTTCTCTTCGATGTTGGCATGATGTGAATCATACATGGCTTGTACATTTGGATGGGCCACCATGTCTACTAATGCCTTTAACTGTTCCGTGGTATTGCACAAATAGCACTCGAAACGATTAAGTGCCTCGATTGCTAAAACAATATCTGCCTGGGCGGCGTATTGACCGGCTTCATTCAATACTTCGGCACTCCAGGCATATTCCTGATCCTGAGGCGGATGCTGAGCAAAAATGGCATGGGCGGAATGAAAAGGTCCGCAAACTATTTTAGCATGCATATCATGGGCACGATCAATAGCCCATTTGATGCGCTCCAGCCCACGAGCCCTAAATTCCTTTGACGGACTAATTATATTCTCATCATTACCCAATACAAAAACACAGGTTGTTTCCATCCCCAGGTTCTTCACATGATCTCCAAAAAGCTGGTATGGTGCTTTATCAGGAGCACCTAAAAAGCATTCTATGCCATCGTAACCAATGTTTTTTAATCTATCGGCAACAGGCATTAATTCATCAGAAATTGAAGCTGACCACACCAGCACATTAAAACCAATTTTATTCATTATTTGCTTTTTGAATTATGAACCTTAGAACGATTAATTTAAACTGAATTGGGAACTCTTTAATTGCTTGTGATGCCCCTGTAAGGAATATTTACACTCATTTTTCCCGCCCATTTCTTTGGAACCGGTTTCCCAGACGCCCAATGAACAGCGTTGATCACCAGTCGCTGAAATGGCTCGAGATCGAAATCTTCGGGATGGCCTAAAGTTGTGGTGAAAACCTTTGCACCAAACGAATTTATTCCCGTCCATGCTACCGGATTATCTATTGCTTTCGGGTTATTGGGATTAACTGCATGACCCATTAATAACCATTCAGAACCTTTCGCAGGATAATCAGGCAGTACTTTGTACAACCATGAACGGGCATGGAAATTTTTATCTACACCTGTAAGTATCGGGTGTTTAGCAGCATTGGGAATAACTGATACATCTGTGGAAGATTCATGCCCATAATGGGTGTGATTTGCCTTACCACCCCAGCCCGGAGGAGCATTTAAAGCGAATTCACCGAATGCATTCCATTTCTCTAATTCGTGGCCTTTTGGGTAATTAAAGGCATGGGTAGTGGTACGAAAACCAATCAGAGGCTTGCCTGATCGTAAATAATCATTAATATGCTTAATCTGGCTGGCAGGAAGGCGGCGCCATCGCAGATAGAAAACCACCAGGTCAGCTTCTTTCAATACTTCCAGTCCCGGGATATTTTCTTCAGCATTTTGGTCCGGGGATGCTTTAAGTACCTTTGTACGAAAGCCATAATTTTTTTCTAATTCTTCTGCCACGAACACCATTGTACTTTCACCGCTATACTCATGATCGCCAGCGACAAATACGACTAATGGTTTTGCGCTAGTGCGGCTTTTAATTTGCGCACATGAATAGAATGCAAATTGCATAAATGTAAACAGGAAAATTATATACCTCATACTTTTTAGATTTATCATCGATTATATTTATCCAGGATAACTACTTTTCCATGGGGTGCTGCCTGAGCAATTCTTCAGGAGAATAAAACCCGGTTTTATCTTTCGTAGCGGCTCTTACAGCTTTTACCTTTTCAGGAGAAATAGCGCTCGCTTTGTTTCCAAATGAGTTCCTGACATAGGTAAGCACAGCTGCTATTTCTTCATCCTTCAGCATGTTACCAAAAGGCGTCATTGGAACCTGTCCCGGATAATTTGTCCCCAGCACTTCCATCGGGCCGTAGAGCCCATTTAAGACTACTTTGATTAAACGTTCTTCATTTCCTGTTACCCAATTTGTACCAGCAAGCGGTGGAAAACCCGATGCGGGCAGGCCTTTGCCATCAGGCTGGTGACAGGTAATGCATGCTCCTTCACGGGCATAAAGTGCCTTCCCTTTAATGAGCTGCTCGCGTTCAGCACCTTTCAATTCGGTCGCGACAGCTATTTCTGCTTTTTCTTTGACTGCATAACCGTTAAGATGAGCTAATGCGGTTTGATGGGCATGTACCATCCATTCGTCCAGTGGCTTCTTCCCTGCTTCCAAAACAATTGGAAGTCCCTTTGACTTGTCAAGCCAGGAGGCGGCAACAATTGCTTCGAGTCGAACGCGGCTATTATCGTCACGGGCAGCCTGCGTCATCAGATTAACCTGATCTGCAACCTGATGTCCTGTATAGCGGAGCACCCGTACAGCAGCGGCCCTTGCACGATAATCTTTGGCACGAAGCAGCTGACGAAGCAGATTTTGATCCACTTTATTAAGTCCCCAGCTTACCCATAGGGCTTCAAGCAAGTGATGCTCATACCGGGCATCCTTTTTATCCAGTTTTGCAGTCCAGGTTTTAATTTGCGGGAGAACCTCAGAAGCTTCGCGGCCTCTTAATTCCCTGCGCGTACGGTAACGAGTCCGGAACTCAGGAAGCTTAAGATTATCTAAAAGTTCATTTATAGAAGCGCCTGAAATTTTAGCTGGCTTTACTAATGGCCGGGAAGGATAAGTTATACGATAAATTCGCCCATGCGAATGATCACGAAGAGGATCCCGGGCGTTATGCTGCATGTGACCAATAAGGATGTTGTGCCAGTCAGCGAGGTAAAGGGATCCATCCGGCGCAAATTCCATGTCTACGGGGCGGAAGTTCTTGTCATCAGATTGTACAAGGTCCTGACGGTGATTAGTTTTATAACCAGTACCGTCATCCGCCATGGCATGCTGTTTCATCCCCAAAAAACCGATAGTATTATTAATAAGCATATCACCCTGCACATTATCTGGAAAATGGCGGCTGGAAACAAATTCCAAACCGGATGTAGGACGTACACGATGCTTTTCCTCAATCAGGTTCACTGATTTATGAGTGGCCACCCCGTATCTCGGCTTAACGGAACCGGGCATCATCCAGCGGACATCCGGGCTGGATGTTTCGGCAAAGAAATTCTGACCCCATTCGTCAAAGGCAATACCCCAGGGATTAGGGATAGAAAGTTGCGCAGTGCGTTCGAGATGCCTGCGGGCGGGATTATACCTATAGAATCCGCCATTGGTGGCTCTCACAGGCCCGTAAGAAGTTTCGACATTGGTATGCAGAAAGACACCCTCGCCCATGTAAATTGCACCAGATGGATCGGTGGTATAAGCATGATGTGCATGATGCGTATCATGATCATCAAAGCCGCTTAAAAGGATTTCCTTTGCATCGGCTTTATCATCGCCATTAGTATCGGTAAAGAGCATCAAATTAGTACCCTGTGAGATGTAAACTCCTTCGGGTGCGAGTTCAAAGCCAACCGGTATGTGCAATCCCTGCGCAAAAATAGTCTGCTTATCTGCTTTTCCATCCGCGTTGGTATCTTCCAGAACAATAATCTTATCATCTGGTTTACTATCGCCCGGTTTATAATGCGGGTAACTGGGCATCGTGGCAACCCACAGGCGGCCTTTGTTGTCAAATGATAGCTGGGTGGGCTTAGCCAAATCAGGAAATTCGCTTTCAGAAGCGAAAAGTTCGATCTTGTATCCTGGTGCAAGGTTAAATTGCTTGAGGGCATCCTCTCCATACAGGTAGGACAGACTGCCGTTTTTATCGCTTGGCTTATAATTGGTTTCTACCGGAGGAAGTTTTGTTGTTTTTAGATCAGCAGCACTCAAATCCATTTTTTCTCCTTTAAGCGCTCGCCAAATAGCCTGATCCCTTAGTGCTGTCATTTCCCGAATCTTCACTAGTTCTGCCGGGTAATTTTCAGGTCCGAAAGGATTATACCGCCGTCCATAAACGTGAACGCCGTTAGGGATTTTTATATCATTGTGCCACATCCAGTTTTTCTCCATAACTGCTGCGTGAACCAATGCCCTATTAGGCTCGGCCTTAGCTTTAGTCTTACCAAATACCCCGTCTGCGAGCAAGGTTGAAAACTTAACATAACCAGCATCTGTGAGTTGAGAACCGTCTATCGTCAATGGCTTCTCTGCGTCAAACCAACCTTTTGAAGGTGTAAAGGCATTTAAAAAGTGCACCTTGTTTTTGGCTGCAACTTCTTTCATGGCTTCGGTATATATGGCCAGATTTATATTTTCCTTTTTCCCGTCAGGCAGATCAAATTTTTGGGAAAGATCTTCGAAAGCAATCGGAGATACAATAGCCAGTTGCGGGGGCGATACACCATTGTATTTCTGACTTAACGTGTGTTTTATAAAAGCGTCGAGTTCTGCCTTGTAATTTTCAAGTCCCTCAGGTCCCTGAAAGGATTCATTATAACCAAAGAAAGCGATGATAATGTCGGCCTTATGCCGGGTAATCCACTCGTCCGGCATTTCATAATGACCCTGACTATCTGAATTTTTTGCTAGCTCTGTCTGAAATTTTTCGGCACCAGGGAATGCCCATGGCGATGGGCGGCCTGAATGCGGCCGGAAGCCGGGGGTGTTTCCTCCGTCGCACATATTCCTGATATAGAGCATGCTATCAGGATACCGAAGCTGCATTTCAGTTTCAAAATGACCAAAATTCATCATTCTGGACCCCAGATTATTTCCTATCAAAACAATGCGGGCACCTTTTTTAATTTTCAATGCTGTTGGGTCTGACTGTACAAACTGAAAGGCACTTAAGGCAATTGCTACCACCACAAAGGCTTTGAGCACTGCTCTAATTTTATGTTTTTTACTTGTTTTCATAAAGGTAGTCATGGTATAAAATGTACATGTTAAACATTAGCATTTGAAGACGCGATCAGAAGAATAGATTGAACAGCAACAAAATAATCTGGATGGAGCTATAGCTTTAAACTTACTTTTTTGCCGGTTTTAACTGCTGAATATATTGCGTCAATAATTTTCAGATCTTTCAGGCCTTCTTCACCATCAACTGGAACTATAGGTTGTTTTCCATCCAGAATGATTCCTGCCATTTCATCCATTTGCACTGTTTGATGGGTGACATGTGCCTGGTTTAATTCACCTTTATTGGTGCGACCCCGGAT
>NZ_JBASJU010000349.1:0-25524 GCF_049655485.1 Daejeonella sp. | reverse complement strand
ATCCCAGTTTAAAGATTTGAATCATGAAGAATTCTGGATACTGTTAATGAACCGCGCGAACCGTGTGACTTCAAAGCACCTTATAAGTAAGGGCGGGCAGGCGGGGACCATTGCAGATCCGAAGATCATTTTCAATATAGCACTTGAAAATCATGCAGCTTCCGTTATCTTAGCACACAATCATCCTTCGGGAAATTTAAAGCCAAGCCATTCTGATATCGAACTAACCAAAAAGCTCAGGTCAGCGGGTCTGTTTTTGGACCTTCCTGTATTAGACCACCTGATCATAACAGACCATGGTTTTTTGAGTTTCGCCGATGAAGGCATACTAACCTAATTTACAAATGAAAAAAGTACTTTTCCTGTTCGCATTTATCTTCCTCTGCTCCGGTTTAAAAGCCCAGCAAGCGCCATATGGCTCGGTGAATGTCATGTCCTATAATATCCGGTATAATAATCCTGGCGATAGTATTAATGCCTGGCCTAACCGTAAGGAATGGGTTAAATCCCTGGTGAAGTTCTATGATACAGATATTCTTGCTATCCAGGAAGGTTTAAGCGACCAGGTCGATTATCTTCAAACCGCAACCGGCTTTGCAGTTGAAGGTGTCGGTAGAAATGATGGGAAAAGAGATGGCGAGTTCGTCGCAATTTATTACAACCCCACCCGCTTTGTAAAACGACAGTCTGGGCATTTCTGGTTATCAGAAACGCCGGAAGTTCCCTCCAAAGGATGGGATGCTGCAATCTTAAGGCTTTGTACCTGGATACGCTTGTACGATAAGACCAGAAAGCAGGAGTTTGTGGTATTTAATACGCACTACGACCATATAGGAGAGCTCGCGAGGGTTAAATCATCAGAACTGATCCAGAAGCAGATTCCAATTATTGCCGGCGACCTGCCAGTCATTCTAACAGGCGACCTCAATGTCACTCCAGAAACCGAAGCGGTTGATACGATTAAAACATTCCTGAACGATACACGGGAAGTAAGCCAGCAACCGCCTTACGGCCCGGAAGGAACATTCAACGCCTTTAAATTTCCAGCGCCATTGAAGGACCGGATCGATTATATATTTACCAGCAAGCACTTTAAAGTACTTAAGTATGGGATATTATCTGATTCTAAAGACGAGCGCTACCCTTCGGATCATTTACCGGTCTTGTCGAGAGTCAGAATTGAATAAGCTCGGAAATCTTGCTTCCTTCATCCCAAATCTCGCATCTCTTACTATCTTTGTCGTTTATCATTTTTAGAACATGAAGATCTCGTATAAGTGGCTGCAGCAATTCATTCAGACAGATAAATCACCGGAAGAACTTTCTCTGATCCTGACCAATATAGGTTTGGAGGTTGAGAGCCTTGAAAAAGTGCAGGGAGTACCGGGCGGTTTGGAAGGATTGGTGATTGGTTTTGTTAAGGAATGCAGCCAGCACCCGAATGCCGACCGCTTAAAAGTTACTAAAGTAGATGTAGGCGGGTCTGAAGATCTTCAAATAGTTTGTGGGGCTAACAACGTGGCAGCGGGCCAGAAAGTTGTTATTGCGACAGTAAATACCATTATATATCCTACTACGGGAGAGCCATTTAAAATCAATAAATCAAAAATCAGAGGAGAAGTGTCCGAAGGGATGATCTGTGCCGAAGACGAGATTGGGCTGGGCCATGACCATGATGGAATTATGGTTCTTGATGCCGCTTCTGAAATTGGATCCCCGGCAAAGGATTATTTTAATCTGCAGGATGATTTTGTATATGAGATAGGGCTTACTCCAAATCGTGCGGATGCGGCTTCGCATTTGGGTGTTGCACGCGACCTTTCAGCAATACTGCAAATCCCTTTATCAATGCCTGATGTTTCAAACTTCCAGGTAAAGGATAGTTCTCTGATTATTCCTGTAAGTGTGGAAGACACAAATGCATGTCCGCGCTATTCATCATTAACTATAAGTAATGTTAAGGTAGACCAATCACCAGATTGGTTGAAAGAAAAACTGAATGCAATTGGCGTACGCCCGATAAACAATGTGGTTGACGCTACCAATTACATACTACACGACCTCGGCCAGCCATTACATGCCTTCGATGCAGATGCAATTAAAGGTCAGAAGGTGGTCGTTAAAAGTTGTCCGGAGAATACTAGTTTCAAAACGCTCGATGAGGCGGAACGTAAATTATCTGCTGAGGACCTCATGATCTGCAACGCGGAATATCCTATGTGTATTGCAGGTGTATTTGGTGGAATTTCTTCAGGGGTTCATGCCGGGACAACAAAGATCTTTTTGGAGAGCGCATGGTTCAATGCAGTATCCATTCGTAAGACTGCAAAACGTCATGGACTAAAGACTGATGCATCTTTCCGTTTCGAACGCGGAACAGATCCTGAGATGACGGTATTAGCGCTAAAGAAAGCTGCAATGCTGATCTGTGAACTTACGGGCGGAATTATTTCTTCTGAGGTTTCAGACATTTACCCGACACCGGCACGCCCCTTCGATATTGAGATCTCTTTCAGAAACGTTAACCGATTGATAGGAAAGGAGATTTCCCCAGAAGAAATCAGAACAACATTAAAGGGATTAGGGATAGATATTATCTCTGAAACCAAAGAAGGGATGTTGCTCCAGGTTCCGGCTTACAAGGTGGACGTTACACGCGAGGTTGATATCATTGAAGAGATATTACGGATTCACGGGTATGATAATATCGAAATCCCTTCTCAGATTAAAGCTTCGCTGAACTATACAGCAAAACCAGACAAGGAAGTTCTCCAGAACCAAACTGCTGACTTACTAACAGCGAACGGCTTCATGGAAATCTTGAGCAACTCTCTTACCAAGCTCAGCTATTCTTCGGAGCCAGAGCAGGCAGTTAAAATCCTGAACCCGCTTAGCGGCGATCTGGATGTGATGCGCCAAAGCCTTCTTTTCTCCGGGTTGGAAGCAATCTCTTATAACCAGAATCGCAGAAATGCAGATCTTAAGTTATATGAGTTTGGGAAAGTCTACCAAATGGATGGCGAGAATTACAAAGAGAACCAGCGTCTTTCAATCTTTATCACAGGTGCTATAGAAACAGAAAACTGGAGCGCTAAACAAGTAGCAGCCGTGTTTTATAATCTGAAGGCTGCAGTGGATCAGATCGTTCAACGGATGAATATTAAGGGCCTGGTGTCCAATGATGCTTCAAGCGCTAATTTCTCGTCAGGGATAGCATATCGCAAAGGCGAGAAAGCACTGGTTGAATTCGGTTCAGTTTCCAAAGCTGTATTGAAGAAACTTGATATATCGGGAGAAGTATTCTATGCTGACTTTGACTGGGACCTGGTAATCCGTTCAGTCAGAAATAATAAGATCGCTTATCGCGAAGTATCTAAGTTCCCATCCGTTAGGCGCGACCTTTCCATGCTTCTCAATAAAGATGTCTCGTTCGATCAGTTGAAACAGATCGCATTGAAAACCGAGAAGGGGATTTTAAAAGAAGTGAATGTATTTGACGTGTATGTAGGCGATAAACTTCCCGAAGGAAAGAAATCCTACGCATTAAGCTTTTTACTGCAGGATGAAGAGAAAACTCTTGCTGATAAGCAGATTGACGCCATCATGCAAAAATTAATTCTTAATTTCGAGAAGCAAGCAGGGGCGGAGATAAGGAAGTAGAACTTAAAACTCAATGACGGTAGCAGATCAACTCAGTAAAGTAGTAGATAAAACAGGCAGGCTCATCGACCTCTGTGTGGCTTTACAGGAGGAGAATGCGCTGTTAAAACGGGAGAACGATTCCCAAAAGAAAAATCTTCAATCTGCGGATGAACGGGTAAAAGACCTTGAAGAAAAATTGCGTGTGATGACCCTGGCACGTTCGCTGGAAGGCATGCCTACAAATGAATTGGGTGTGAGTGAAAAAAGTCTTGACATAAAGCAAAAAATTACCGAATTTGTACGCGAAATAGATAAGTGTATTGTATTGCTTAAAAAGTAATACCTAGTGAACAAGCTCAAATGGGAGAAATCTCCATAAAAATAAATATTGCTGACAGGGTTTACCCTTTAAAGGTAAACATGGAAGAGGAAGAAGTTATAAGAAGGGCAGCTAAAATAATAAATGACCGTATAAAAGAATACCAGGACAATTATGCGGTACGAGATAAACAGGATTTGTTATCCATGTGTGTATTACACTATGCTACAGCTACGCTGAAAGCAGAGAAAAAGGTGATGAATGTAGACACGGAAGTGGCAGACAAAGTTTATGAATTAGACCAGCTATTAACTGATTTCTTTGCAAAGTAATATCGTTCTTTAGACATAGAGCAATAAAGATTTAACCGCAGTTAAATTTTTAAGTTTCACTATTTAAAGCTTAACACTTCAATATTGAAGGGTTTAATGCCGGTCATCTGCTTAAGCACCTGACCAATGGCTAAGACCCCGCTAATGGATGAAGCTTATAATACATGATGCTTAAATTTAGTTGCGGTTTTTTTATACTTAAATAATTATGGATATACTACAGATAGTGCTTTATGTTTTACTCGGTCTTGCCGCAGGGGTGGTCATTGGAAGGTTTCTTTTAAGGAAGCTTCTTCGGAACCAGGAGATTGGAGCTCAGAACAAAGCCAAGAAAATACTTAAAGACGCAGAAACAAATGCTGAGATCTTAAAGAAGGATAAGTTGCTGGAGGCGAAGGAGAAATTCCTTCAGATGAAAGCGGATCACGAACAGGAGATCAACAGTAAGAATAATACCATCAACCAGCGCGAAAATTCTGTTAAACAAAAAGAGCAGTCTATCAATCAAAAGATCGACAATCTTAACAAAAAAGAACAGGAACTGGATGTGGTGAAAGCCAATCTGGAGAAACAGATAGAAACTTCCCGAGCCAAGCAGGAAGAGGTTGAAGGGCTTAAGAATCAGCACATCCAGCAAATGGAAGCCATCGCAGGGTTATCTGCTGAAGATGCAAGAAACCAGCTGATCGATTCACTTAAAGAAGAAGCAAGGACCCAGGCGATGATCCAGATTAAGGATATCGTTGACGAAGCGAAGCTTACCGCTACAAAAGAAGCTAAAAAGGTTGTTATTCAAACCATTCAGCGTACGGCTACAGAAAGCGCTATTGAGAACACCGTCTCTATTTTCAATATTGAAAATGATGAAATTAAGGGCCGGGTTATTGGCCGTGAGGGACGTAATATCCGTGCTTTAGAAGCTGCAACAGGAATTGAGATTATTGTTGATGATACACCGGAAGCGATTATTCTTTCGGGATTTGATCCGGTAAGAAGGGAAATCGCTCGCCTGGCATTGCACCGCCTGGTTACTGATGGGCGTATTCATCCCGCAAGGATTGAAGAGGTTGTAGCCAAGACTAAAAAGCAGATCGAAGATGAAATTGTAGAGATAGGTGAGCGTACGGTAATTGACCTGGGAATACACGGCTTACACCCTGAGTTGATCCGGATGGTAGGAAGAATGCGTTATCGTTCATCTTACGGACAGAATCTATTACAGCACTCACGTGAAGTAGCCAATTTTTGCGCAACCATGGCAGCAGAACTGGGGCTTAATGTTAAAATGGCGAAACGTGCAGGCTTACTGCATGATATCGGTAAGGTGCCCGATGATAATCCGGAACTTCCTCACGCTATCTTAGGTATGCAGCTGGCGGAAAAATATAAAGAACATCCGGAAGTTTGTAATGCAATTGGTGCGCACCACGATGAAGTGGAAATGACTTCCATGATATCGCCGATTATACAGGCGTGTGATGCGATTTCAGGCGCAAGACCGGGTGCCAGACGCGAAGTGGTAGAAAGTTACATCCGACGATTAAAAGAACTTGAATCGCTTGCATTGTCATACCCAGGAGTTGAAAAAACATTTGCGATACAGGCTGGACGAGAATTACGTGTGGTTGTAGAGAGTGAGCGTATTTCTGATGCGGCGGCTGAGATTCTTGCCGCTGATATCTCCAACAGGATACAGACGGAGATGACTTATCCGGGGCAGATAAAGGTGACCGTTATAAGGGAGACGAGATCGGTGGCTTATGCGAAGTAGTATTGGCCGTTAAGGGTAGAGGAATAAGAATTACGAATTACTAATTTGCCATGATTAATTGAGGTAGTATAATTTATGGGGACACAAATTCAGCAACGGCCGGTCGACGTCTTGTTCGATAAGTATGCCGAAAGCCATCAAAACCATACCAATGAGCTTATTCATTGGATCTGCGTTCCGCTGATCGTTTTCAGCTTGTTTGGACTGGTTTGGGCTATTCCTTTTCCGCACCTCGAGTTTTTAGGGAAATATAATGGGTTTGTGAACTGGGCTTCTTTCCTGATTGCTTTTTCGGTTTACTATTATTACAAACTGTCGCCCGTGCTTTCTTATGCCATGCTGCTTATTATCATGATCTTCAGTGCCGGTGTGGTTTCACTTGAAAAACTCCACAACAACAACGGCTGGCCTGAAATGTGGCAGGTCTGCCTGGTCATCTTTGTAGTTTCCTGGATCGGGCAGTTTATCGGGCATAAGATTGAAGGGAAGAAGCCCTCATTCTTTGACGATCTTAGGTTCTTGCTAATAGGGCCGATATGGCTGCTGCATTTTGTGTTTAAGAAAGTTGGGATTAGGTACTGAGATATGAAGTATGAAGTATGAGATGGCCGTAGCTCTTATGGGAGCTAAGGCTATTAATTTTAACCTCCGTGCTTTCTCCGACTTCAGACCTCCGACTTCAGTCCTCAAACCTCTTAACACTAACTTAACCTCCTTAACTTCCAGTTTACATAATGGTTAATCTTCCTTAACCCTATCGGTACGATCAGTTAACATTGTGGTAATACCTTTGCTGAAATTAAAACCTCAACAAAGTGAAACACAAGCTTCTTATATTAAATATCAGTTTTTTACTATCCTTCTTATTAATTTCACATTCGGCTTTCAGTCAGCAGGCGGGAAAAATTTCAGGAAAGGTAACAGATACCAAGACTGGTGAGTCGTTAATCGGCTTAACGGTGAAAATTACTGGCGGTACTGCCGGAGCGTCAACCGATGTGGAAGGACGTTATACCCTGGGAAACTTAACACCAGGAAAGTACAGCCTGACTTTCTCTTACATAGGATATCAATCTAAGAACATTACTGAGATTGAGGTATTGGCGGGTAAGACCACTAACCTTGATGTAAGTGTTGAGGAAGCGAGTTCGCAAGCGTTGCAGGAAGTTGTGGTGACCGCAACATTGCGACAAGAAACGATAAATGGATTGTATGCGCAACAGAAGAACAGTGTGCGTGTAAGTGATGGGATTTCGTCAGAGTCTATAAAAAGGTCTCCTGACAGGAATACCGGTGAAGTTCTTAAACGTGTAAGCGGAACGACAATACAAGACAATAAGTTTGTTATTGTGAGAGGACTTTCTGACCGATACAATTCTGCATCTCTTGATAATGGTGTTTTGCCAAGTACGGAACCTAATAGGAAAGCATTTTCATTTGATATTGTACCAGCTAATCTTATCGATAATATTGTCATCAGTAAAACAGCTACGCCCGATCTTGCTGGAGATTTTGCAGGAGGATCTGTTCAAATTGTAACAAAAGATATTCCGGATGATAACTTTATGTCATTTGGGATAGGTTACGGTTTTAACTCTCAAACTACCTTCAAAAGTTTCCAAGGTGGTTCGAGAAACTTCACTGACTATTTAGGTTTCGACAATGGTTTGAGACAGATACCAGATAACTTTCCTTCAACTAGGATTGTTGTCAACAATCTTGCCGGTCCGCTTAAGAACAACGCCTCTTTAAGAGCACTACCGCAGGGATTCGATGCTAATGATAGCAGAGCTTTCATGAGTCAGAATTATCAGTTCACAGTAGGCCGTGTAAAGGACTTTGAGAAGTCAGGAAATCGCCTTGGCGCTATCGTATCATTAAGCTATCGGAATTCACAAAATACAAATGAAGATATCGTTCGGAAATATCACGTGTTTGATTATCTGGACGACCAATATAAATTTTCTACCAATGTAGGTGCATTGGCCAATTTCGCATACAACTATAAGAAAACACGTTTAACATTAAAAAATATATACAATCGCACGTTTGATGACATGTATACAAACCGGACCGGTACCAATGTGTCGACAAGTAGTGATAATAGATTTTATGCATTCGATCTTATTCAAAAAAGTTTGTTTAAAACAGCATTGGAGGGAGAACATGGACTGGGAGAAAAGAGTGCAAAAATAAAATGGACTCTGGGCTTTAGTAATGTTATGAATGATCAGCCGGATCAGCGGAAAGTGAATTACACCCGTAATATATCTGACAGAAACAATCCAAACGCACTTTACAATGCTAGTATAACCACAATAGGGAAAGAAAACACTCGTTTGTTTTCAGATCTGAATGAAAATGGATATTCCGGTGAGGTAAATTACACTTTACCATTTCAGATGGGCAAAAAGAGTGCAACATTCAAAGCTGGACTTGCTTCGAGCTTCAGAGATAGGTTGTTTAACGTGAGATTCCTCGGTATGCTATTAAATCCGATGGACCCTGATGCCAATCAGATCCGCCAAAGGCCATTAAACACTTTGTTTGATCTTGACCTTATTAATCAAGGGAAATATAAACTAGATGAGATTGGAAATGCTGCTGATAATTATACCGCAAATTCATTAATTAATTCGGCTTACCTAATGATGGATAATAAGCTAGGTGAGAAGTCGAGGTTAGTATATGGTGTTCGGGTTGAGCAATATGACTTGAATTTAAGCACTTTTGACAGTAACATCAAACCCGTTTCCCAGAACTTCGTTGATATACTTCCATCTGTAAACTATACTTTTAGCGTTACTCCAAAAAGCAATTTCAGAGCATCTTACTTCCGAACTTTAGCTCGCCCGGAATTCAGAGAGCTTGCGCCATTTGCTTATTACGATTACGAACTTCTTGCGATTCAACAAGGAAATCCTGATTTGCAACGTTCACTGATTGATAACGGTGATCTTCGCTTTGAATTTTTCCCATCAGCCGGACAGATATTTTCAGTTTCTGCCTTTTACAAGAAGTTTACTAATGCGATTGAGTCTGCCATTTATGATGTTAATTCAACTGCTAATGTTACCTATTTTAACTCGAAAGAGGCTAATGTTTACGGTGCAGAATTAGAAATGAGAAAGACTTTAGAATTCCTTAGTTCTAAGCCAGGTTTTAAGAACACGACAGTTTACACTAATTTTTCTCTTATTCAATCTAAGGTACAAAACCCTGTAATTGCTAACCAGATTGAAACTGAAAGACCACTTATCGGGCAGTCACCATACGTGATTAATGCAGGTGTTCAGCATACAGCTTTAAACAATAAGCTAAACTTGAATTTACTCTATAATAGAAGCGGACGAAGAATATACAAATCCGGGGGACAACAGTTTCCGAGTGTCTATGAGGCTCCAAGAGATGTATTAGATTTTCAACTTGGATATAGGATCATGAAGTCGAAGGGTGAACTGAAATTTAACGCCAGTGACATATTGAATAATAATAACGTGTTGTACTTTGATCGCGATCTTAATAAGAAGTATTCTGCATCATCATCAGATGAAACAATAAGCAGGTTCAGAACTGGAAGTAACTATTCCTTGTCATTCAACTACTCATTTTAACATAAGCTTAACACCGTTTAACACAAGCTTTATTTGACCTTAACAATTAAGTTAAGCTGTAGGAATACATTTGCTGAGAAAGATTTCTTAATTGAAACGATTAATTTGAACCAAAAAAATGATGAAAAAACAAGGAATTCTAATAGCATTAATTGCTATGATTTTTACTACAGCATGTAAAAAAAGTACAGTAGATGATACCCCGGGTGGAACTGGACCTTTAGGAAGTACCGCGGTTGAAGTAAGCACTGATATTACAACAAACACAACCTGGACTGCAGATAAGATGTATCTGATTAAGAACATCATTAATGTAACCAGTGGTGCTACTCTTACTATTGAAGCGGGCACTTTGATTAAAGGCGATAAAGCATCAAAAGCTACATTGGTGATAAATAGAGGTGGCAAAATAAACGCTATTGGTACAGTAGATAAACCAATAGTATTTACTTCCAATCAACCTGTAGGTGCCAGAGCTGCGAGTGATTGGGGTGGCATTGTAATTTTAGGTAAAGCTCCTAATAACCAGGGAAATGATACTCCAATTGAAGGAATCACTTCTACTTCAGACGCAACTAAAACATCACATGGTGGTACTGATCCTGCAGATAATTCTGGGACATTGAAATACGTCAGGATTGAGTTTGCTGGTGTTCCTTTATCTCCGGATAATGAAATTAATGGATTGACACTTGGAAGTGTAGGTTCCGGAACGACTTTAGATTATATTCAAGTTTATCGTTCAGGTGATGACGCTTTTGAGTTCTTTGGTGGAACTGTTAACGCGAAACATTTATTAGCAATTGGAACATTGGATGATGATTTTGATGCTGACTTTGGTTACTCTGGTAAGGTGCAGTTTGCCCTTGCACAGCGTTTTATAAATTTGGCCGATATTTCCGGATCGAACGGTTTTGAAACAGATAATGATGGATCAGGATCTGCTAAAACTCCGCTTACTGGCGCCGTGTTCAGTAATGTTACTGTGGTTGGTCCTCTTTCTGCTGCAAATATGAGTGGATTTAATGCTAACTACCAGCACGCTGCTCAGATTCGTAGAAACTCGTCGTTAAGTATCTTGAATTCTATCTTTACTGGCTATACTGAAGGTATTTACATAGATGATTCCAGGGTTTCCGTACCGAAAGCAACAAGTTCTAATTACTTAACTGGTAAAATAGTTTTCCAAAACAATCTGATTTTCGGCACCAACTCGAAGAACAATGAAGTGAAAGGCGAGAATAAAGCAGACTTTGAATCGATGATCAGAGCATCTAACACCTTCACCGCAGCTTCGTACGGAGATGTTTTAATTACTGATCCGTACAAATACGCTCCGGATATTATCGCAGGTTCGAAACAAGGAACTCCAACGTTCACCGTGAAGGCTGGCTCTGCTGCTGAAACTGGTGCGGTATTTACAAACGCAAAAGTTGCTGATGCATTTTTTGAGAAAGTAGCTTACAGAGGTGCTTTTGGAAGTACAGATTGGTCAGCAGGATGGGCAAATTATAACCCACAGGTAATGCCTTATGACGCAGCTGGGAAAGTGAAGTAAAAGGCCCAATAATATAATAGAGAACCTCGCTTAGGCGAGGTTTTTTTTGTTTTCTTAAGGCTGGTACTGATAAACCACATCATAAGAAACCCTTCTCAAATTCGAAGCAATCTGCCCAATCTTTAAATCCTCTTTCTGTGGTGTGGATTCACACACCGAATATTTCTCTCCTTTATAGATAATTGAATTACCAGCCGGTTTATCAAACTGGACCGCCATACTAATATGGGTAGGATAAAGGAGAGCAATCATCGGAAGATTATAGATTTCGCGAACCAGATAAAAGAAAAGCGCAGCACGATCATCACAGTCGCTGTATTTAGATAATAAAGTCTGTTCCGGCGATAAGCGTTTCTCTTTCCCAAAGTTATCCTCGTCATTTTCATACAGGAAGGCATATCGCGTAAAGCGCATGAGGTAGTCTACACCTTTCTTTTGATTCATACCTTTAACATTTTCCCGCAGGATTGGGATCAAGGAACGATAAGTCTCCTTACTTAAAGGGATATTGAAGTACGTTTCAAAGTCGACCCCCGGATAATTTGCAAAGATCGCATCAACAGCCGGGTTGAGCTTTACCTGGAAATTGTATGAACGCTGGCCATATTCGAAATTGATATTCTTCTGGGTGTAGGTGCTGGGTTTAAAATCCGGCATGCGGGTAACTTTGTAGGAAAAAGAATCTTTAGCTTCAGGGATAATGATCTTTGCAGGAATGATCTTCTCTTTCACAAAATCGATCTTACCATAATCGTGGTAATTAAGGCACATGTATTTGTGCCCGTCTTCCATGAAGAATGGGATGTCGTTTACATTCTCCTCATTCCTGACGTAGAAAATCAAACGGTCTTTACCAATACCCAATCGTGCATCATAGCCCGATTTAGTCAGGAGAAACCATTTGTATAAGGTATATCGGTGGTAATTATCGGCTTTCGGACTGATCTGCTGGGCTGTTTTACGGATTAATTGATAGTAAATCCAATCGTTCAACTGATATTTCTCCTTGTACTCGTGAAGTCTTGAAATGAGAGACTGATATTTGCTCGTATTGATGTCCTGGTAAAAACTTTCCACAGAACTTTGCGATAATCCTTTATCAAAAGGAATATCAGAAGTTTGATCAAGCTCAAAGTTGAAAGTGCCATCGTAGAATTCAAAGCTGAAATTCTGAGCCGCAAGTCGTTCTGTTGATGCGATCAGAAGAAGCATTAATATGATTTTATAGCCGTATTTGCACGATAGAGCCAATGTTTAACATTAAGTTAACATTAAATATACGATAAAATAACATGATATCCAAATTTGTAGTTATGAAAATATATTCGTATATTAAACCTAACCCACCGGACAGGCCAGTTCAAATCATTTCCCGACCATACCCTGATCGTAAGATAAACGTAGGATAAACGTAGGATGGAACTTCCTTAGCTATACCTAAGCTACACTTATGCTACACCACAAGTAAAGATTAGAGCTATAGATTCTTACCGATCTTCTCCAGCATCTCCTCAGGAATCTTCTCCATATCAACCACAAGGAAACCATCCAGGCTGTCTGAGAATTTAGGATCGATATTGAAGCAGATAATCCTGGCGTTTAATGCGAGGTATTGACGGAGTAGGACTGGTACTTTCAGGTGGGTTGTTTCTATTTCAGAAATCAGGCTGTCGAGGTCCTTAAGAGTATTATTGGGTTCCAAAAGCAGGTCCTTATCAATCTTTGAGAAGTCGACTTTAAATGCCTTACGCGGCTTTACATATTGGGCAAGTTCATGGTCAAAATGGTGGCTGCTGATGAAATCCACAATCAAAGACTTCGACAATTTGGTAAAACTGTTGCTGATACTCACCGGACCGATGAGGTAACGGTACTGCGGGTTATCAAGCAGGTATTTTAGGATGCCTTTCCATAAAAGAAAAAGGAGGAGTGGTTTCCCCTGGTACTCTTTCCTTATCCAGGAACGACCCAGCTCAAGGCTTGTTCTTAAAATAGGGTAGAACTGGTTTTTATTTTGAAGAGCTCGGCGGTATAGAAGCCTCTCTTTCCTCTGCTATAAAAGATTTCATCTCCATTACCAATGAGGTAAGCCCCTACAATCATTTTTGTCTGCGTATCCCATATAAAAAGGTGCCGGTAGTAAATATCGTATTCGTCGAGGTCGATCTGTTTATTGGTTCCTTTACCCACTTCACGGAAGGTAATCTCGCGCAAGCGGCCGATCTCTTTTATAATATGCGGAATATCAGTTGTAGGGCAGATGTATACTTCGTAAGTCCTTTCTTTCCACACTTTATAATCGCTCAAACCTTCGATTTCTCTCTCTAATACTTCAGCAGGAATAGCATCTACGATGCGTTTAGGCTTTTTGCGGATCTTAAAGATCTTACGGGGATTGAAGATCTTCTTCTCGTTTTCAAGTCCTGTACCGAGGGCGTATGTCCTGGCGCGAAGGAAGTCTAGCAGTTTGATAGTATTGCTTTGGAAGGAAATGGCAGAAGGAAGAATCGGTTTCCCGATCCTCACTTTTATTTTATGTCCATGCTTGTTAAATAATTCAGACGGCAACTTGGCGGTGCGCAGAGACGGATGGATGAAACTTAACAGATTAAACAAAAGCCCGTTATTTCCGTGAAAATATACCGGTACTACCGGAACATTCGCTTTCGCGATGATTTTACCTACGACCGGATGCCACAGTTTGTCAGTGATCTGCTGTGTTTCGAATTTAAACGTAGAGACTTCACCGGCCGGGAAAATCCCTATCGGGGTGCCGGATCGCAGGAGTTGAAGTGTGCTTTTAATGCCGCTGATGCTCGATGAATGTTCGATGTTTTCGAAGGGGTTAACGGCGATAAAATAATCGCTCAGGTTGGGGATCTTCTTAAGCAGGAAGTTGGCCATTAGTTTAGCATCCGGCCTGACCATGCAGAGAAGTTTTAGCAAAACCAGTCCTTCAATACCGCCATAAGGATGGTTGGCAATGGCTATGAAAGCCCCTTCTTTCGGAATATGATTCAGATCTGTCTCGTCGAACTCCACGGTGACGCCCAGGACCTGAAGGATCTTGTCGACAAAGGTTGGCCCCTGCAGGTGTTCCGCCTTTTCAAAGACTTCATTCACCTCATTAATTTTCATCACCTCCATAAGCAATGAAGCCAATCCCGGCAGGTAAACTTTGTCGATTTTGGCGGCTTTAGAAAAGTCCGCTTTGGTAATGATCTTCATCTCAGTTCCGGCCACTAGACCAGTATCAAAATTCTCAAAATATTAGTTTACATTTAGTATCATTTATCTCTTTCCCGAACAATCTTTCATTAAAGATATGTAAAATTACGTGTCTGATATGGAGCCTGGCAGAGCTTTAATTAGCAAGCCATGAAACGACAATTGATTAATTATTTCAGCTTCTCCAAAAAGGAACTGAACGGGATACTAATTCTGTTTTTCCTGCTAAGTCTGATTCTTTCATTCCCTTTTTGTTACAGGTTTTTCGACAGGGAGGAAGAGTATGACCTGTCCCGGTTCCAGCAGGAGATTATCTCATTTAAGGCTTCAGCACGGAAAAGGGAGAATAATTATGATAGGTTTAAGGACAAAGTAGAAGAGAATCTTCTCAAGCCCGGGTATTTTGCTTTCGACCCGAATACGGCGTCTTCATCGGATTGGCAGAAGTTGGGACTATCGCCTAAGCAAATAAAAGTGCTTAAGAATTACACTTCGAAAGGCGGTAAGTTCTATAAGCGGGAAGACTTGAAGAAAATATACTCGATTGGTGAGGGGCAGTTTAAAGAGCTGGAACCTTACATTCAAATAAAAGAGAGTAAGCCCCAATCGTTTGGCGACCGGAAACTACCGGTAGCTGCCGGTATTAACCGGAAAGCAGAGAAGAAGAATTTAGTTGTAGAATTAAATGCAGCCGATTCATTGACGCTGGATCAGCTACGAGGAATTGGGCCAGCCTTTGCTTCAAGAATAATCCGCTTCAGGAACAGGTTGGGTGGTTTTTATAGTAAGGAGCAATTGAGGCAGGTTTATGGGATAGACTCCCTGAAATATTCTCAACTGGAAAGCCAAATAACTGTCGATCCTTCATCAGTAAAAAAGATAAAGATTAATACAGTAGATTTTGAAGAGTTGAGAACCCATCCTTATCTCAGCTTTAAACAAATGAATGCGATCATACAGTATCGCAAGCAACATGGTAATTATTCTTCCCCGGATGATTTGAAGAAAGTTCTTCTGCTGGATGAAGAAATTATCCGTAAAATTGAACCATACTTAGCTTTCGATCCATGATCAGTACAAAACTGAACAAGACCATACGGGATATTCCTGATTTCCCGAAACCAGGAATAGTTTTTAAAGACATCACACCCATTTTAAAAGATGCAAAATTGTGTTCTGAGATCATAGATGCTTTCGTAAGCCGGATGGATACAGGCACAATCGATGTGATCGCAGGAATAGAAAGCAGGGGATTTTTGTTTGGACTGATGCTTGCAAACCGCTTGCAGATTCCTTTTGTCCCGATAAGGAAACAGGGTAAATTGCCTGCGGAAACGATACAGGAACCTTGCGAACTGGAATATGGATCGGCTATCCTGGAAATGCATACAGATGCATTGTTAAAGGGCCAAAGGGTAATGATTCACGACGACCTTCTTGCAACTGGAGGTACAGTTTCGGCCGCCACAAGGCTGGTTAAAAGCCTGGGCGGGGTTGTAGCTGGTTATTCTTTCGTTATTAGCCTGGATTTCCTGAACGGCAGGGAAAAACTAAAGGTTGATTCGGATAATATTATTACGCTGATATCCTACTAAGAGAGTTGTACGTTTTACGTTGCATACGACACTTGAAAAATCCTGTCTTCAATAAGGTATAACCTATTACTTAAAACCTATTACCTACAACGTATAACCTACTACGTAGAACGTACAACGTATAACTCATATTGGTGCTATAATTGCTAACTTGCGCATAACCAATTATTATACTTATGCAATCAACAATAAACCCTGATCAGGGTGGGATTAATTTCCATTTAACAGAAAATCAACAAATGGTTATAGACATGGTACGTAATTTTGCTGAAAAGCATATTCGTCCTTATGTTATGGAATGGGATGAAGCACAGACATTTCCAGTAGATACTTTCAAGAAATTAGGCGAACTCGGATTAATGGGGGTTCTGGTACCCGAAGAATACGGAGGTTCGGGCATGGGATATCACGAATACGTACATGTAATATCTGAGATTTCACAGGTATGCGGTTCTATCGGCCTTTCCGTAGCTGCACATAACTCCTTGTGCACAGGACATATCCTTAAGTTTGCTAATGATGAACAAAAGAAACGCTGGCTTCCAAAACTTGCTACTGCGGAATGGATAGGCTCCTGGGGACTAACAGAAGCAAATACCGGTTCTGATGCCATGGGGATGAATACCACTGCAGTGTTGGACGGAGATCATTATGTTGTTAATGGATCCAAGAACTGGATCACTCATGGTAAATCTGCCAATGTAGCTGTGGTGATGGTCCGTACGGGCGAGAAAGGCGATTCTAAAGGCATCTCTGCTATTGTTATCGAAAAAGGAACTCCTGGCTTTACTTCTGGAAAGAAAGAAAACAAGCTTGGGATGCGTGCATCTGAGACAACAGAATTAATCTTCGACAATTGCCGTGTTCCAAAGGAGAATATGCTGGGGAACGTCGGCGAAGGTTTCAAGCAAGCCATGTATATCCTTGATGGTGGTAGAATTTCAATTGCTGCCCTTTCACTTGGTATGGCTAAAGGCGCTCTTAAAGCTGCAGTCGACTACTCAAAAGAACGTCACCAGTTCGGCAAGCCTATATCAAGTTTCCAGGGAATATCCTTTAAGATTGCGGACATGGCCACAGAAATTGAAGCTGCTGAACTGTTAATCATGAGTGCTGCTGATCTTAAGAACAAGGGCAAAAATGTGACCAAGCAATCTGCAATGGCGAAATATTTTGCATCTGAAGTTTGTGTGAGAGCAGCCACCGAGGCCGTACAGATCTTTGGTGGATACGGTTACACCAAAGATTTTCCGGTTGAGAAATTTTACAGGGATTCCAAGTTATGTACGATAGGAGAGGGTACGTCTGAGATCCAGAAAATTGTGATAGCGAGAGAAATAATGAGATAATTATATGCTTATTCAGGCGGGCTGTTGACTGTCTGCCTGAATGAGCAAACTCATGTTTTTAATTCTGCCATTTTCGATATTGGCACATGAACAGGCACTTATACCCAATTAGTGTACGATATAACCTGTTTATCTACACTGCTTCCTGCAGGCATCTAGAAACTTCCAATCTCTTTTTCCTTTTAGGTTCTAATACACCTTTAACTCAATCAAGGCATCCTTACCCTAAGTTATTTTTAGGGTGAAAATGTTTGTATTTAGTTTCATGGGAGTTTAGATCCACGCCGGGCAAAGAATCGCAGAATTGCGCCACACTTAAGTGATCCTGGGAAATAACGGATTTAAACTTGTTAAGACGCTTTTCCCATGAACAAGTACTGTATCCCATTATTTTCTGCAGGTGCGATTTCACAAACAGCTATAACTTATAAATATAAAATCAGCACCAAGAGTAGTCTAATATACATCTCAACTTTGGTGATCTTATTCCTAGCTATTGTAAGTCTCCCATTTATTAAAATCTCAATCAGCACTAAAGGATCTGGCCTTTTACAACCCTCGCAAGAAAAAACCGAACTGACTATCCCTGTAAACGGCAGGCTAATACAGTTGAATATGAGGGACAACCTGCGAATAAAAAAAGGAGATACAGTTCTAGTTATAGACGCTGTTTTGCCACAGCAGCAAAATAGCCTGGTGCAGAGCCGCCTCCTTCAGATAAGCCAGCTATTGCAGGATCTCAACCAATTATTAAAGTCCACCTCCCTGAATACACCTAACCTTCAAACGGGGCAGTATAATGCATCCTGGCAGCAGTTTTTGCAGGAATCTGAAAATTCCCGTAATGCTACAGACCAGGCTGAACGTACATTTAAGCGCTACGAAAAATTACATCAGAATGGAGCAATTACTGCTTCGGAATACGAAAAATTTAAATTCGAATACGATCAGGCTAAATCCGCAAAGTTGCTTTTAAGCAAAAAATATAGATCTCAATGGCAGGTAGAAGCCAGTCAGTATCGTAATGAATTGAGTCAACTAACCGGCCAGCAGGCAGAGTTGAATGAACAGAAGAAACAATATATCCTTAGAGCCCCAATTACTGGTTCATTGCAGAACATTGCAGGCTTGCAAAAAGGGGCCTATGTGTTTGCTAGTCAGAAAATAGGAGAAATTTCCCCAGATACAAACCTTCTTGCATTCTGTTATATCAAACCGTCAGACATAGGCCTTATTCGTAAAGGTCAAAAGGTAAGTTTGCAGGTAGAAGCCTTTAATTACAATCAATGGGGTTTGGCAAATGGTAAAGTGCTGGATATTTCGGATGATATCATAGTAATTAACAATAATCAACCGGTGTTTAAGGTTAAGTGTAGCTTAGATAAAAACCATTTGCAATTGAAGAATGGTTATAAAGGCTATCTAAGAAAGGGGATGAATTTTACCGCCCGGTTTTCCGTTGCCGAACGAAGTTTATACCAATTGCTATTTGATAAAGTGGATGATTGGGTAAACCCAAACCTTATTTGAGTGTAAAAATAGCCAGCTAACCAGGCTTAATTTTCTAAAAAACTGAAGAGGTTGTTTTAGATACTTTAACGGTTTTATTTATACAATGCTGAATGATAACCAAAGTAAAACAACGCGATATTACCGATTGCGGTGCGGCTTGCCTGGCATCCGTAGCATCCCATTATAAATTAAATTTACCAGTTGCCCGTATTCGACAATTTGCCGGTACCGATAAAAAAGGAACCAACGTCCTGGGTATGATTGAAGCCGCACAGAAATTGGGTTTCGAAGCCAAAGGTGTAAAAGGGCCCTTTGAAAGTTTGTTTAAAATCCCCAAGCCTTCCATAGCTCATATAATTGTTAAGGGTGTGTTGCAACATTTTGTGGTTATCTACAAGACCACAACTAAATATATTGAAATCATGGATCCTGGTGACGGGCAAATCTACCACAGGACACATGAAGAATTTCAACAGGAATGGACAGGAGTTTTAATATTACTGCTTCCAGGCGAGGAGTTTCAAGCCGGGAATGAGAAAATATCAATAAATGTTCGTTTCTGGCACTTAATCAATCCACATAAAGGCATTTTGGTGCAGGCGCTCTTTGGTGCTATAATTTACACGATTCTGGGTTTATCCACATCTATATTCGTACAGAAACTTGTGGATTTCGTTTTGGTAGACGGTAACCGTAACCTGCTTAATATGATGAGTATGGCTATGATTCTCCTATTATTAGTTCAATTATTTATTGGGGTAGCCAAAACCATTTTTACAATTAAAACCGGACAGATGATCGACGCCCAGCTAATTCTGGGGTATTATAAGCATCTATTGAAACTGCCTCAGCAATTTTTTGATGCCATGCGGGTTGGCGAAATTATGTCACGGATAAACGACGCAGTAAAGATTCGGACATTTTTGAATGATGTAAGCATCAACTTTTTGGTCAATATATTCATTGTGATTTTTTCCTTCATTTTGATGTTTACCTATTACTGGAAATTGGCCCTTATCATGCTTGCCGCTATTCCGCTTTATTCTTTGATCTATGCCATTACAAATAAACTCAACAGAAAAGCGCAGCGTAAATTAATGCAAGATTCCGCTGAGTTAGAATCTCAACTCGTGGAAAGTCTTAATTCAATTGGTACAATTAAGCGTTTTGGAGTGGAAGAGCATGCCAATGAGAAAACGGAGACTCGGTTTATTAAGCTATTGGGGACGGTTTATGAATCCAGTATGAATTCAGTTTTCTCGGGTACTTCATCGGAATTGTTATCACGCTTGTTAACAATCGTTTTATTATGGGTTGGTGCAGGTTATGTATTGAATAATCGAATTACACCCGGCGAATTGTTATCTTTTTATACATTAATTGGCTATTTCACAGGCCCGGTTTCTTCGTTAATTGGTATGAACAAAACCGTGCAGGATGCGGTTATTGCCGCTGACAGGTTATTTGAAATTATGGATCTGGAGCGGGAAAGTGAAGAAAATCAAGTCGACATAACTCCAGATAAACTGGGAGATATCATTTTTCAACACGTTTCCTTTCGCTATGGTACGCGGTTAAACGTTTTTGATGATTTAAATTTGACTATCTCGAAAGGTGAATTTACGGCTATCGTTGGAGAGAGTGGTTCGGGGAAATCAACTCTAATGTCCTTGCTTCAGAATATTTACCCTATCCAGAATGGTAATATTCGTATAGGTAAATATGACCTGAAATACATAAAGAATTCGTCTCTCAGGAGCATGGTTTCCGTAGTGCCTCAGCAAGTAGACCTTTTCGCGGGCAATGTAATTGATAATATAGCTTTTGGCGATTACGATCCGGATATCCAGAAGATTATTGACATATCCAGTCAACTGGGTATTATCGATTTTATAGAAAGTTTACCAAAGGGTTTTCAAACTTATTTGGGAGAGAATGGCGCAACACTTTCGGGCGGTCAGCGACAACGGATAGCTATTGCGAGAGCTTTATATCGTAACCCTGAAATCCTGATTTTAGATGAGGCAACATCCTCCCTCGACTCCACATCGGAACAGTATGTGCAGCACATGATTAGGATGCTGAAGCTTGCCAATAAGACTGTTATTGTTATTACTCACCGGTTAAGTACCATATTAAACGCTGATAAAATAATTGTATTGGACAAGGGTTTGGTAATTGAGGAAGGCAAGCACGAGGAATTAATTAAATCTAAAGGGGAATATTATGATTTGTGGGCGCAACAGATGCCTCTTGATTTTAGAGGCGTTTCCGACAAGCGTGCTCTTATTATTGATTAGAAACCTGCGATACTTCAATAAGCATTTCTTTTACCAATGAAAATCTGCGGCTTGCAAAAGTGAAAGCCGCTCTTTGCTCAATTTCTGTTTTTCATTTCTCATGCGGCTAACCCATTTCCCGAGTTTAGGGTCTTTTTCCCAGCTAACTGGAACCTTGCTGTGGCCGAAGTGTTGTTTGAATTCTAAGAGACGCGCATACATTGCCGGCCACCCCTCAACCTTCTTATGGTGTATTGTCCATTCAAAATGCATTTCATTCAATAAGGCAATTTTATTAGCTTCCAACTTATGTTTTTCAATTCTTATGCGGTAAACCCATGCTCCAAGCCTGGGATTTTCGGCCCATTGTGAGGGCACCCTGGTATGGCCGAAGCGATTGTAAAATGACGACAAGTGATCAAACATTTGTGCCCAATAACCTTCGTTTATATTCCAGGGAAAGGAAATACTGTTTAATCGGGCGGTTCTTGCAGGAAGCATTCTACCTGTATAATACATTTTTCTTTGCCAAACCGTCCAGGCTTGTAGTAAAGGGTCGATTCTTAATGATACCTGGCAGGTATTATGTGATTTTTTGTACGCCACAAGCTTATTAAAATTCACTTTCCATGCAGAAGAGTATTCTAATTGCAACCTTGTACGGGTTTGGTCTGTCCAAACAAAATTAAGTTTATCTAATTTCTGTATTCGCGTAGTGGAGAGTTTGCCCTGGGCTTGGAGTTTTCGCTGCAAAGCGACCCAATTGCCAAGCTGTTTATTCTCTTTAAATTTTACCGGAACGAAACTATGTCCCTGCTTTTTGTAGAAACAAACCAACTGGCGGTATTTTGCATCCCAGTCTTTTAGCTTTACCTCGTCAAAACCCCAGATGAAATTAATTTCAGTCAAGCGCTGCTCACGATGAGAGAATAGCAGCTTTTTTTTCTTCGACAACCGTTGCCGTTCCATCCAGCTAACTAATTTTATATTCTTGCCAGGAACATTTAAATGCCCATATTTCTGGTGGAAATCAGTCAATTGCCTGAAGTAATTCTCCCATTGTATATTATATGTTTCTTGTATCGACCAGGTAAACTCTATTTGTTCAAGCAATTGTTTGCGATACCCAAGAATCTTGCCTTGCAAATTCATCTTTCTTTGCCGCATAACCCACAGTGCAAGCTGCTTATCTTCCTCCCAGTTATAGGGTACCCGGCAGTGTCCCATTCTTTTCTGGAAATCTTCTAAGCGACTAATCATGAGGTCCCACGCATGATCCCTGCTTAAAGCGATGTTCCAGTTAAAACCCAACTTGTCCAGCTTAAGGAACTGACTTTCAGACAAGAACGGTTTATTC
The DNA here is from genome assembly GCF_049655485.1 of Daejeonella sp. Lineage (GTDB taxonomy): Bacteria > Bacteroidota > Bacteroidia > Sphingobacteriales > Sphingobacteriaceae > Daejeonella. Next base: position 2,968 of record NZ_JBASJU010000349.1, on the reverse strand, counting down.
AGTGTTTGTCTGTTGATCCAATCCTTTAGTGTCTCATAATCGGGATGGCCGGGTATATTTGTATGTCCGTATTTATTGACAAAATCTCGAAACTTTAGGTGCATTCCTTCCCATAGATCGCAATCAAGGTCCTGGATGGTTTCAGCATCTTGATCGGGACCGTTCCCGAGATTTCGCAGTGTTGTGGTATCTACGTCCAGGTATTTTTCACGATTTATTGCCGTACCATGTGTAGGATTTTTACCGTGTAACGCTTCTGGCTTACTATATCTGACGTATAATTTGCTTTGCAGTTCATTACTTACCTGATCAAGATTTGTCGTGGGCATAGATAATTTCTTTCCCGCAAAGGTATGTGATGTCAGAAAAGGGTACGTGAAGTTGATGTTATGTTATCTTCAACTTTTTGAATGTTTGGAGTTTGATTCTTATTTTCAGCAACGGAACATATCACGCTTATATTTGTCCATGGGTGAGGTACTGTTTCTTAATAAAATGTTAATCCTGTTGTCAACTCTTTACATTAGTTTTATAACATGAATAATTCAAGAAGAGATTTTATCAAGACCAGCGGATTAGTAGGTCTGGGGTTCTTAGGTTTAAACCAACTTGCAGTACATGCAGCTACTTTTGGATTTGTAGAATCATATTCAGATGGTAAATATGGCCCTCTACGTTATAACCAAGGGGATATTTTAAGCCTCCCCAAGGGGTTTTCCGCAAAGGTGATTTCCCGTAAAGGTGATGTAATGACCGATGGTCTTTTATCACCTGGAGCATACGATGGTATGGGCGTATTTGAATGGAAAAAAGATAAAATGATTATGATCAGGAACCACGAGTTATCGCCGGGCGCGACTGCTTTGGGTCCGTTTGGAAAGAACAACGAACTTTTAAGTAAAATCGACAAAAATAACATCTACGATTTTGGCAAGACTGAGGCTATGTGTTATGGGGGTACCACAACTCTGGTATATAACGAGAAACTCCAAAAAATTGAACGGGAATATTTGAGTTTGATCGGCACAGTTAGAAATTGCGCCGGTGGGATTACGCCCTGGAATTCATGGATTACTTGCGAGGAAACGACCCTGGTAAAGGGTGGGCAAAATGGCATGCTGGAACAGGATCATGGTTATAATTTTGAAGTTTTCGCTACTGATAAGGTTGGTCTGACTCCACCTGTGCCAATAAAAGCCATGGGCCGGTTTATGCACGAGGCGGTAGCAGTTCATCCCAAAGAAGGTATTGTTTATCAAACAGAAGATACCGGTGACAGTCTCTTCTACCGTTATCTTCCTAACAAGAAGAAAAATCTACATAAGGGAGGTAAGCTGCAATGTTTAGTTATTAATGAATGGGCTAGCGCTGATACACGTAATTGGCCAAATCTCACGAGCGACAAATTTCCTGAAAAGAAAACATTCAATGTGCGATGGGTCGATCTCGATAACGTTGAAGCTCCGGATAATGACCTGAGGCTTCGGGGTTTTAAATTGGGAGCAGCCCGCTTTTCCAGGGGTGAAGGAATTTGGTATGGCAAAAAGGAACTTTTCTTTGCGTGCACTGATGGTGGCTCAAACAAGGGCGGGCAGATATTCAAGTACACACCCAGCAAATATGAAGGCAAGCCCAGAGAAAATGAATTTCCTGCACAACTGGAGCTATACATTGAACCTAACGACACAACAATCTTCCAGAACTGTGATAATCTAACAGTTGCACCCTGGGGAGATGTGATTATTTGTGAAGATAAATCTGATGCAAGAATTGTTGGTATTACACCTGAAGGCAAGACTTATTTAATCGCAAAGAATATCGGGTACAGCAAATCTGAATTTGCCGGACCCGTATTTTCGCCTTCAGGTAATACTCTATTTATAAATATACAGTCCCCTGGACTCACTTTGGCCATCACCGGGCCGTGGGGTGCCTGACGAATTTTGAAAACAATTTAGGTTTTTATTTTGTGACTTCAGCTTTCGGTAGGCGTGTAGCTAACAACGCAATGCTTTCTTATTGCATTTAAAAACTTTTACTAAAACCAGAGAAAATATCAGTCATTAGATTTAATTTTAACAGCGGGTTATGTTAAGCATATCTCAATAATCTAATTTAAACTGAAGATTACTTCATGAAGAACACACAAGTATCAGACAAGGTATTTAGCGAGGAGATAAAGAAACCATCGGATTTCAAATTTGGAGCTACGGTAGCGAACGCATTCGACGACATGGTGGAACGCTCAGTCCCATTTTACAACGAGATTCAGCGAATGATAATCGAGCAGGCTATTGAGCATGCGGTACCCAACACAAACGTAATTGACTTGGGCTGTTCTACCGGAACGACCATGATTGGGCTGAATCAATACGTCGATGAATCAATTAGATTCATTGGAGTGGATGATTCATCTGAAATGCTGAAGAAATGTGATTTGAAGCTTAAAGAAGCAAATTTCACTAGGCCTTATCAGCTCGTTCTTGGCGATTTGCATGAAGAAGTTAAAATTGAAAATGCTTCAGTTGTTATTCTTTGTCTTACCCTGCAATTCGTCAGGCCTATTTACAGAGAAAAACTCATTAAAAAGATATTTGATGGCCTTACTGATGGCGGGGTGCTCATAGTTTCCGAAAAGATTCTTGCTGAGGATAGTCTGTTCAACAGGAACTTCATCAAATACTACTACGACTATAAGAGAAGAAATAACTATAGTGAGATGGAAATATCGCAGAAAAGGGAAGCTTTAGAGAATGTCCTGATCCCCTATAAACTAACTGAAAATATTAAGATGTTTAGAGAAGCGGGATTCTCCCATATTGAGACATTCTTCAAATGGTATAATTTTTCAGGTTTCATCGCTATAAAGAATTAAGATGCTGGCAATAGGTAACTTCTTCTTAAAATACAGAAATCTCTTATTCATATTTTTGTATCTCGCATTATTTATCCCTTCGTCTGAAATCTT
>NZ_JBASJU010000348.1:0-1758 GCF_049655485.1 Daejeonella sp. | reverse complement strand
CTTAATGAGATAGGAATTGATGCCGACGATGAAACCCTGAATTTGCACCTGAATCTCGGCCATAGGTTAATTGATCCTTTAGATTCGGAGTTATTGCTGAAAACGGAGCAGCACCTCCTATCGATTTTAGTGCACAACAGCAAGAGTAAAATATACGATGAAGGGATTCTGAGAAGTGTTGTTTCTGGATTGTGGAACGATTTGTTACTAAATATGGCCAACCCAGTTAGAAAAACTTTTTTAGGCGGTAATTTATCGCACTTGCTGAATTCGGAGCATTCCCTCAAATGGCGTCTGAGAAGAAGTAATTTTAAGAGAGGGCTGAAAAGTTTAATTAGATTTAAGTGAGAATCCTTCATACTGTCGAGTCCTATCTTCCTGAGAAGCATGGTATGTCTGAGGTGGTAAGGCAAATTTCTGAGCTACTGCATTTGTCAGGCCACGATGTTACAGTGGCTACCTCAATCTCTAAATTTCGCAAATCACAGGAAATTAACGGGGTTAAGATTAAATCATTCGATATAAAAGGGAATCGGGTGACAGGGATGACAGGCGAGATCGAGAAGTATCAAAGCTTTTTGCGACAGGGTAAATTTGACATCATAACTAATTTTGCGGCGCAACAATGGGCCAGTGATTTATGCTTCGATTTACTTCCCTCCTTAAAAGCAAAAAAGGTGTTTGTACCAACTGGCTTTTCGGGCTTAAATAACCCTATTTATTCAGGATATTTTGAGCAAATGAAAACATGGATGAAACATTATGATATGAATGTTTTTCTCTCAGACAACTATCAAGATGTGATCTTCGCAAGAGACAACCAAATTATTGAGCGGATATTAATACCTAATGGGGCATCTCGCAAGGAATTTTTGGAAAAAAGAGATTTTGACATAAGGAAATTTCTAAATATTCCGTTTAAAAGACAGATAGTCCTCCATGTTGGTTCATACACAGGTCTAAAGGGGCATGATCAAGCCCTTAAGATATTTTTAAAGTCAAAGGTTAAAAACGCGGTATTATTGTTTGTTGGAGAAAATTTTGATAAACCTGAAGTGTCGAATTTTACACAAAGGATCAATTGGTGGAAGGGAGGCCTAAAATTCCATAAGTTTAATCTGAATGGCTGGGTTAATATGGTCCATTTCATTGTAAATTTATTTTCAGGAAACCTTTCTAATGTCTTTTTGGTTAAACTAAGCCGACAGGAACTGATTGCGGCATATAAACAGGCTGATTTGTTGCTTTTTCCATCGATGATTGAATGTTCGCCTGTCGTACTTTTTGAAGCTTTAGCCTCTATGACTCCTTTTCTAGTTACCCGAGTTGGTAATTCTGAAGAAATCATTGAATGGACTAATGGTGGGGTACTCCTTCCCACCGTGACTGCCCCTGATGGTTATAGCTATGCTATAATTCCAGAATCAGCAACCATAATGTCAGAATTATTGGAAGATTCTGACAGATTGGAGGAATTGAAAATTCAGGGCTATTCAAGCTGGATCGAGAATTTCACCTGGGAAAAGATTGGCCAACAATATGAAAAAATGTATTTAGATTTACTAAAACAAAAATAGATGCCTACTTTTTTTAAAAGATCGAGAAACAAACAATATCAATTACCCACCTTCAACAAAGAATCCTCCGAATTCGAAGTGAATAAATGGATTTTATCTGAATTTATTGTTGACAAAATACTCCCGTTTGCTGAATATTCGCCATATCCTATAGATGAATTGATATTGATGGCTGGGACAG
>NZ_JBASJU010000347.1:0-15987 GCF_049655485.1 Daejeonella sp. | reverse complement strand
ACAAATGATCCCGATTATATAACCCACAATCATGCTGATAAGGGTTCCTGTCGTGAAATATTTGGCTGTAGATAAAGATATACCCCAGGATGCTCCGTAGCTTATTATGGTATCACCCGCTATAACTTCCACACCTACATATAAGAATAGGGCAAGCACACCTAACAGAAGGTGGGGAAACTGCAGAATGCTCACCTTATCGGTGTTAGCAGCCGCCACCTCGTCATCTTCCTGATCGGTATCAATTTCAGGCAAAGTTGAAAAGTTAAGGACAATGCCTAATATCACCAGAACCACAACTATGATGATATAGGGAAGAATAACTCTCGAGGCCAGTTGATCTAACTCGGCAGCCTTACTGGCAATATCCATAGTTTCGAGTCGTAAGAGCAAAGAATCGGTATTGCTCAGCACGACTGCACCTAATACGATGGGAGCAATGGCGCCTGCAAGCTTATTGCAAATTCCCATAATACTAATTCTTTTCGCTGCACTCTCTGGCGGGCCGAGGATAGTGATGTAAGGATTAGAAGCCGTTTGTAAGATCGCCAGTCCCGTACCCTGAACAAATAATCCCAGCAAAAACAAAACATATGTCCTTGTCATTGCCGCGGGTATAAATATCAAAGCGCCTGCTGCAATAATAAGGAGACCTAAGGCCATTCCCTTTTTGAAACCAGTCTTTTTAAGAATAATCCCAGATGGGATAGCCATAACGAGGTACGAGATATAAAAAGAGAAGGCGACGAGATAAGATTCAAAATTATTTAATTCGCAAGCAATCTTGAGATAAGGAATTAAAACCGAGTTCAGCCATGTGATAAATCCGAAGACAAAAAACAAAGCTCCAATGATATAAATCGGGTGAAGTACTGGCTTGTTTTTCAAAGGGGGAACTTGACTTGTTGTCATATCAGCTTGTTTGTTTTGAATTATCTCATGATGTTAAACTATCATTAATCTAATATAATGTGTTCGCACACACAAAACCAAATTAAATCGATCGAATTTTTGAATTAATGATAAATTAACGTTTAAGATGATAAAAACGTAGAATAACAAATGAACATGGAACTGTTCCAGTGTGCGCCACAAGTCACGTTTTGTTTGCGCACACACACTTACTTAATTTAGGTGCCAGAACAACGGTAGATGCAACCTTAACCACTGCACTTTCATAACGGGCAGGCTCAAAAATGCAGCATAGTATTATCGCATTAGAAAAGTCAATCCAAAAAGAAAATATTTAGGAATTCAGAAGGAAGTCATCACCGTCCATGTCTACAAAATAATTGACATTCTCTTTGGTGACGATATCTAAGGGAAGGTATTTCAGGGCACTTACTTCTTTTTTGAAAATCAAATGATCAGCTAACTGGTGGATTCCCCAGTACCCTTGACCTTTTGGATTTTGATTAATCAAAAAACTAATAAATCCATTATTCAGGTAATGAATGTTCTTCGGAAGAAGATCATAGCCAACAATTTTGAACTTCTTAATATGTCGCTGCTTAAGATAGGACGCAACCTTAAAGGCCTTTGATGTAGTTACAAATATACCTTCGAGGTCTGGAGTGTTTTCTATAATCTCGCTCAGGCGCTCTGAAAATTTAGAGAAGTTGGAACTGTTGAGCTCCACTTCAAGTATGTTATACTCATGATCTATATTATTCTGTTTGAAATAATTTCTGAATCCCTGCTCTTTCTTGGACAAGTGGGCAGCATTACTCAACTCCTCGTCGAAATGGGCGATTAGAATTGAACAGGGATTAGGTAAGCCATATTGAATAATTTTACCGGCGAGGTAACCACTCTGATAGGAGTCCTGTCCTATGTAACTCAATGGATCGTAATCTGGGATTTGCGTATTGAACAGCACAAATGGTATTTGTTCTTTCTTCCAGCTTTCCAGGAAAGGAAGAACTTCCCTGTAAAATATCGGAGATAAGATTATGCCGTCAAAAGTTTGCTTTGCGATCTGTGAAGCATTTTCAATAAAGGAAGAAGCGCTATAAGGATTGAAATAGAAATAGGCGATATTAATCCCATATTGTTTTAGTTCCCTTTCGGCTTTAATTATTCCAGCCTTTGGAGCCTGCCAGTAAGGATCATATTGGTCATCCGGAATAAGCGCAGCAAATTGATACTTTTTTGACGATCCAAGTGCCCGAGCCATTAGATTTGGCTCATAGTTCATTTCTTTGATGATCTTCAGGACCCTTTCCTTAACTTTTTCAGACACCCTTCCCCGTTCATGCAATACCCTGTCTACTGTGCCCGTAGAAACGTTGGCCTTGATCGCAATATCTTTTATTCGAACAATTTTATCACTCATGTCTAATTGCAGGGATTTTATTTATCCGCTACCGTTCTGTTTCCAAATGTATAATAAGAATTAATAATTAATACTAGAATTAAGAAGAATGAAATAGTTTGCAAAAATTAGATCATTTTATCCGTGGTATGCTCAACCAATTAAGATCACTTGCCTGGCCCGAATAAAATTAGTACCTTTGCGGCGCTTTCAGCAATAAGGCTGACAGCTTTAAAGATTATCATGAACCCATTTAGTACCTTGGGTATCCGTCATGATATTGTTAATGCCATTACTGAACTGGGATTCGAAAATCCCACACCAATCCAGGAGCAATCAATCCCGGTATTACTTTCAGGCAGCAACGATTTTGTCGGATTAGCTCAAACAGGAACGGGTAAAACCGCTGCCTTTGGCCTCCCCCTATTAGAATTATTGGACTTTGAAGAAAATTATCCACAGGCGCTGATCTTATGCCCGACCCGTGAATTATGTCTTCAGATCACCAGTGACATTAAGAATTACTCCAAAAACATGAAGAACGTTAACGTTGTTGCTGTTTATGGAGGTGCAAACATCTCAGATCAATTACGCCAGATCAAACGTGGTGTACAAATCGTAGTAGCAACACCAGGCCGTATGCTTGATATTATTAATCGCAAAGCGATTGATTTTACTCAGGTTCAGTTTGTTGTTTTGGATGAAGCGGATGAAATGCTGAATATGGGCTTCCAGGAAGACATTGACAGTATCTTATCAACAACTCCTGACGATAAAAAAACATGGTTGTTTTCAGCTACCATGCCAACTGAAGTCCGTCGTATTGCTAAAAAATACATGACGGATCCGTTTGAATTGACCATGGGTACCAAAAATACCGGTAACGTCAATATCGAACATGAATATTATATCGTAAAAGCGCGTGATAAATACGCTGCATTCAAACGCATAGTCGATAACAATCCAGAAATCTTTGGTATCGTATTTTGCCGTACGAAAATTGAAACGCAGGATATAGCTGAATCCTTGATGAAGGATGGTTATAATGCAGATGCCCTTCACGGGGATCTGTCGCAGCAACAGCGTGATAAGGTTATGAAACGTTATCGCGAACGCAGCTTACAGCTTTTGATAGCTACTGACGTTGCAGCACGTGGAATTGATGTTAATGATGTAACACACGTTATTAACTATTCACTTCCTGATGAGATAGAAAATTATACTCACCGTAGCGGACGTACAGGACGCGCGGGTAAAACAGGTATTTCTATTGCCATCATCAATTCAAAAGAATTAGGAAAGATCCGTCACATCGAACGTACCATTGGAAAGCAGTTTACAAAAGCTGAAATACCAAGTGGTTTTGATGTTTGTGAGAAACAATTATTTGCTCTGATCCATAAAGTTCACAATGTTGAAGTTAATGAGGCTCAGATAGAACAATATATTCCACGTATTATGGATGAGTTCAAGGATCTTGATAAAGAGCAAATCATTAAAAGATTTGCATCTCTTGAATTCAACCGTTTCCTCGAGTATTATTCAAAAGCACCTGATCTGAATATTTCAAATGATGATCGTGGCTTTGAGCGTGAGCGCGGAGAACGTGGTGATCGTCCTGACAGAGCACCTAGATCTAGTGCTGGCTATACGCGTTTATTCATGAACCTTGGCTCGGTAGATGATTTCACTCGTGGCGACATGCTTGGATTTATCTGCAATAACACCAAGATCAGCGGAAAGAGCGTTGGTAAAATCGACCTAAAAGGTGTCTTCACCTTCTTTGAAGTGGAAGATGCTGAAGTAAATAAAGTAATTGAAGGATTCAAAACTGTAGATTTCCAGGGCAGAAGTGTTCGTATAGAGATGGCAGGCGACCGTGAAGGCGGAAGTGAACGCGGCAGCTCTGAAGGCGGATACCGTGGAAATTCTCCTCGTCGTGAAGGCGGAGGTGGAGGATACCGTGGCGGAAACAGTGGTGGTGGACGTCGTGAAGGCGGTGGTTCAGGTGGTGGCTTCCGTGATTTCTCAGGCAAACGCCGTGAAGATCGCAGCGGAGGTGGCTCATCATCCGGTAGCCGTGAAGGCGGAACCGGCGAACGCCGCAGAAGAAACTAACAAAAAAAACTCCTGATTGCTCAGGAGTTTTTTTGTTTATACCGTATTTCTTATTTATTTACTGTGCTAATGATATCAGCGACCTTGCTGTTCTGTCCGAAGTATTTAACCAGACGTTTCTTTGAATCATAAACATATGTTGCAGGAAACTGAACTGGACGGAATCTCACAATAAATTGCCTGTTCACATCTCTTAAAAGCGTAACATTCGCTTTCCCCTGCATTTTAGGCGCATACTTCTTCATGAACGCGTTTATAGACGGTACATTATCCATGGAAACAAGATAGAACTCAGTCTTTTTGAAATCATCGAACCTCGTTGATACAGCTTTAAGTTCATTTTGGCAATGATCACAGGAAACATCGAAGAAAACTATCACCATCTTCTTGTTCACAGTTAAATCCTTCCTGGAAAAGGGCTGGCCATTGAATCTTTGAAATGTGAAATCCGGTATAACTGGAGCTGGTCCTGATTGAGCATAAGCCATTGAAGCTATGCTCAAAAAAATCATGGAAAGGAATAATACAAAGTATTGACGGGGACTATTTCTGGTAATTAATAACTTATTCATAAAAGGCTTCTAAATTTTACCTAAAGTTAGTTTTCTCTGGGAGTGTTTTCGATTCTTAATTGATATTGCTAAATATCCCACACTGGAATGTCGATTAATGCTGATTATAATTTGAGTCTTTCGATAACCTTATCTCCGATTTTCTGACCCTGAACTACCCCCTCATTAACACTGAAATTATAATGAATGCCACCATAAACGCGACTAATAGAGGCTTCATCCGAGGCTTGCTTGAACGATTTAAAATCCCTCTTCATTCCAATGTACCGGAGGTCGCTTGTATCCTGAAATGCAAAGTTCTCACCGAATACTTCAGTTAAAACGGCTGAAGCGGCTCTTGTTATGGTACTGTGGCCACTTGGATATTCCGGAAACGGCGGCGTTTGTAGCATAGGAGCCCAGTCATTGTCGATAAATTCGTTAATCACTGTAATCGGCCTTACCGTGTTGTACTTATACTTCAAACTCCAGCAAGCGATAAATGCGTCATAGAGTGATACAGCAGTCACCGCATACACCTTCGCTATTTTCACCTTGTCCGCGTTGGTTTTCCGGGAGGCAATTGCTGCAATGCCCATCCAATGACCACCAGGTGTTATTTTTTTATTTGCAAACATCATATGGCCAGAATGCTCCATAACAAAGGGATTATCATCCCAGAACCGGGCAATATCTTTCTGTTCCTGTGTTAAATTTCCAGTTAACTTATGAAGACCACTGACTTCTTTAAAATAAACACTATTGGTATCCATTGAATATTTTGGAGGTTCGGGCAGTTCATTCAATAAAGCTGTCGAATCTAAGACCAAGGGTTCCATAGTTCCCCAGCACCATTCAACTCCATCCATATAGTCGGGAGCGGTTGGCCGCCATTGGCCTGGCCGCTCGTTCCCTAAAAACTTTGCTTTAGATCGGCTAATTCTATAGTTATCTATAGCAGCCCTCGCTAAAACTACCTTTCCAATAGAATCCCCAAATGCAACTGACCTATTGTAGGTATCCTCATCGAGGGAATTTTTAAACTGGGTAAATACCCGATCTTCATAAGGCTTTAACGAATCAATAGAAAACACCACTTTGTGAACTACCGTGAAAAAAGCACTCGTAGCGGCAAGCGTGAAATTATACTCTTTGCCTTTCTCAGGTGCAGGAAACTCTTTAAACTTCCTTAATTTAGATGCAATGGAAGGACTTCCAGGGTTTTCAAATCGCATAGCCTCATAAGACGCCAGGGAAGAATACGCGTAGATCCTACTTGCGACCGGTGGAGTAAAAACATCGTAAATAATCACCTGAGTAAGCTGATCCAGATTCTGGTGCAGAATTTCGGTTTCAGATAATGTTTCAGCTTTTTTAGTATTGCATGCCATAAGCAAAAACAAAAAGGGCAAGCCTATTACCAACAAATTTTTAATTCTCATAAAGTACTTAAACATAAACTGTCGAATGATTTAAAAAGTACATAACCTTATAATACTTTTCGGCTCTGATTTTTAGCATTCGTAATAGTCACGGAAACTACATTATTATCAAGACTCAAAAATCTTCCTGATTGCGACAAAAATGAGGAACCGTAAGAAATGTCTCTTTTTTGACTTTTTCCATTTTTAAGCTTAATAATTGCACTTACGTCATCAGAATTGACGGGAATATTCTTCAAGGAATTATTAAAGGTATAAACTTTTAATGGTCCTCTATTTTGACTTGCAGCTAATAAGTACTCCCCTTCCGGGTTTCTCAATTTCACTAACGCCTTTCCGTTTCCGGGAATAAAAATACCGCTTTCTAAAATACTAAGGCTTTTAAAATTACCATTTCCATCCCCTTTTAACATGAGGCCGTTTAAAGCATCATAGCGCCCCACAGTCACTTCCGTGCCATAGTCGTTTCCATTAATCACGACGTCGAGGTTCCCATCACCCGTAAAATCATCGACTAAAATCCCATTTAAAACTGAAAATTGAGCTTGTATGGGTAGTGGCTTGATACTAAACTTCCCATTACCTTCATTTTTCACGTAGCTGGATTGGAAATGATTGGCTTTCAACCTAACCGCTCCTGACCGCTGATCGGGAGTGAAAATCTCATCCATAGTAGCTATGGAATAGGATTTATAGTTCTGATACTTACTCCTGGTACCGATGATCTGTTTAACCATATCATCTCGTGTATGTGCGGGGAACTCCTTCATTTCGCCCTTTTGATCTGGCAGAAATAGCGAAGGTATAGCATCATAGCTGCCGTTGCCGTCAAAGTCTTTCGCTGTGATAAACACTGGATATTTCTCACTAGCCCTGTAAAACGAATTCTGGCCCTGATTGCCCACAATGTAGTCCATATCGCCATCGTTGTCGAAATCGCCGGGAACTATCGTGTTCCACCAGCCTGATAATTGCTCTATTCCGGAGGTGCTGCTTACATCGTTGAAAACGCCTTTCGTGTTTTTAAAAAACTTCAGTGGCATCCATTCACCAGCAAGAATTAGATCCTGCCATCCATCATTATCGAAATCGCTAAATGTCGCATCGCATACTAAGCCTATACTATCGAGACCGGAAGCTATTGACTTGGTTACATCGGTAAACTTAATTACACCGTTTTTCGAATCATTGCGGAATATAAAGCTAGATACTGCCTTAGGGTAATTCCAGGGTTCAACTCTTCCTGAAACAAACAAGTCGAGATCTCCATCCCGGTCAAAGTCGGCAGACCTTACACAAAGTTTACTGGTGAAATTCTGCGGCAAAGAGGCTGTAGCGTTCTTAAAATTACCTTTTCCGTCATTGGTATATAATCTATCCTGGTAAGCAGGTGAATTCGGTCCAAACTCATAACCTCCACTGGCCACATAAATATCCAGATCTTTATCGCTATCCGCGTCAAATAACAATATTCCTAAGTCCTGGCTCTGACAAGGAGCGCCGGTGGACTCCAGCGCAAGTTCTTTTTCAATAAATTTCTTATCGGCTTGCTGCCATAATATCTTTAAGGCTTGCTGGCATGATCCGCCGACAACCATATCCTCAATTCCATCACCGTTCAGGTCGCCAACAGCCAGTGCCGGGCCATATTGGGAAAACTTATGCGGAAGTAACTTTTGGATATTAAAATCTATCTGATCAGTTTCTTTGTGTATGTAATTCAGGTTTAATGAGCTGGTCACTTCTGTGAAAATACCTTTTTTGGACTGTAATGTCTGATTAACCTGACCCTGCCTCCCTGCATTTCGCGACTTAACAGTTAATGTCTGGTCAACTTTGAGGTTTCCAAATTTCTGCTTTTGACCATCGGGCCATTTCACTATAAGGGAATCAATTGTCGTATGGGATCCCAATCCAAAAAATGCGATGTCCTGAAGTGTTGAAAGGTATCCACGATAAGGAGTGTTTTCGTAAACCTGCTTTTGGCCATCTCCATAATATATTTCTGTCCATGCACCTAAACCATTTCTATTACCACCTTCATTTTGAAATTTCACTTTCAGGTAGTGGATGTCTTTAGTATTCTCAATGGAATTATTTTTATATAGTAAAGCTTCGTCGTTGATGTTGTTGATAACAATTTCAAGATCTCCATCATTATCAAGGTCGGCATAAACCGCCCCGTTTGAAAATGTAGGATCTTCCAGTCCCCATTGTTCCGAAACGTTAGAGAAAGTTAGATCCCCATTATTCTTAAAACCGTAGTTTTTAATTTTGATAATAGGAACCTGCTCCAATATCTGCTGTTTCGAGGCAATCGAATAAGCCTGGTTTCTGAACGTAATAAAATCGTGATCTGTCACATCCCTGGGATAACCATTTGTAATAATTATATCTCGCAAGCCGTCATTATCAAAATCATTAACCAAAGGTGTCCAGCTCCAGTCTGTTTCTGCTATACCGCTTAAAAAACCGATATCACTGAATACCGGTGCTCCAATAGAATCATTTTCCAATACTCGGGGTCCGCGGTTTAATTGTAATGTATTCCGAACGTATTGATATTGATAACCGTAATAATCAAAATTCTGATAAGTCTGATAACGGTTAGCACTCATCATCATCTTCTTACGATAATTATCTTCCGGATTCATATCTGCTTCGATAACATCCGACAGACCATCGTTATTTATATCAATGATATCTTGGCCCATACTATTCGCTGCAGTATGCTTGAAATACTCCTTAGATTTATCTGAGAAAGTACCATCCTGGTTATTGATGTACAAGATGTTATTTGAAACAAAATCGTTAGAGATATAGATATCCTTCCAGCCATCCAAATTTAGATCTGATATGGTTGCACCATGACCAAAACCTTCAGTCAGAATACCGGCCTCTTCCGACACGTTGACAAATACCGGATGCTTTAAAGACGCCTGGAAATCATTCCGATAAAGCCTTCCTGTACTTGGATGAGAACCGTCTGTTTTCGTAGGACGGAATTTGTTTGGGTTTTCTGTCCTGAGAATCTCGTTAACCACGAGATATACATCCAGATCCCCATCATTATCGTAATCAAAAAAATTAGCCATGGTGGTATGGGTTGAATCGTTCAATCCATATTCTTTGGCCATCTCCTTAAACCATGGTTCCCCATTGGATTTTACTCCCTGGTTCACATATAAAAGATTCTCCCGGTCCTTAGGATCGTCTGAAATAGTGACTGAAACATACATATCGAGCCAGCCATCATTATTGATATCAACGACAGACACCCCTCTGCTCCACTTTCCTCTTCCTGTGACACCTGCACTTTCAGTGATATCCGTAAACTTAAGGTCTCCCTGATTTAAGTATAATTTATTCGAGACCATATTTCCGGCGAAATACAAATCCTGAAGCCCGTCATTATTAAAATCGCCTACACCTACACCACCACCATTATATATATTAACCAAATCCAGTGGATTAATAGAATCATTTTCAACGATTACATTATTAAAACTAATGCCGGAATCAGAGGAAGAAATTTTTTCGAGTAATGCACTTTTCCCGCAGGAACTTAGAATCAAAGCAATTATGCAAATCGCAGATAAATTGGATTTCATTAAGTAATAAGGGTTTAAACAAAAATGGTAGAGACAAATGTCTCTACCATAAATATAGAATATTTTAAGTGCGATTATCCGCCCTTATTTTGATTTTGTTTCAGCTTACCTCCGCTGATATCAATCTGACCCTGAGGGATTGGGAACACCTCATCCTGGCCTTGCGTGAATTTCGCACCTTTCAAAATTTGGTAAGTCGGCATGTATTCAAGTTCTTTGGCAATATAATCATTCAATATTTTTGCCATCGATCCTCCAGTATCCCAACGTTGAAGATCAAAGAAGCGTTTGCCTTCCATTGCAAGTTCTAGTCTTCTTTCGAAACGAACTGCAGCGCGAGCGTAAGCTTGTCCTCTGGCTGTAAATTGACCAGTATAAAGTCCGATTTTGTAATTAGCAGCAGGAGTAGTACTGAACCCTTTTGAAGGATCAGCAGGATCTACGTAAGCCTTAACGAATCCAGCAGGATTAGCTGCTCTTGCCCTAACTAAATTGACTAATCTTTCAGCTTCTGCTAAACTTCCAGCCTCAGCTTCCGCTTCCGCAGCAAGCAGAATTACGTCAGCAAAACGGATATAGTTGTAATCATTACCAGTCGACTGATTTGCAGCCCAACCATCATAAAAATCTGATTGAGTAGCTTGTTCTGCTTTCCAGTAGATATTTTTCACTGGCAAGTAAGGACCAGCAGCTGCCTGAGCACGAACCCAGGTTTGTCCCGGCATATTTCCCCAATCCAGGTAAGGTATACCTCTCCTTCCAATTGTCCAGTCGATACGCGGATCTAATGCTTCCGTTCCCGGAGTATATGGCTGAACGGAAGTAAGTCCCATGTCAGTCTTTAGGTTAGTTGCGTTGTATGCGTCATTTTCAAATAGTGGCAATCCAGCAGCGTCAACTTTAAAGGCATTCGCTAAAGTAAAGGAAGGCTGATAAAAACCGCAGCAACTTGCAGGGCCACCGCCAGGGAAGTTAAGTACATCACCAGCATTACCATTCAAACCACCAGCACCGTCATTTACAGACATCTGCACTGCAAATACCGTTTCAGAGTTATTCTGTCTGGATGCACGGAACATATCAGAGAACATAGGAACAAGGGCGTATTTTACGCCACCAGTGTTTCTGCCATTTGCGATTACATCCTGAAGAATTGGACGGGCTTCTGCATACTTATCCTGATACATTAATACCATTCCCAGCATCGCTTTCGCTCCCCAACCATTGATACGACCAAACTGAGGCTTAGTAGCTGCCAGGTTAGCTGCTGCAAATTTTAGATCTGCTTCAATTTGAGGATAAATACTTACATCATTACTTAGAACGATGTTTTTGTTTTCGTAGCTTATGTTTTCACTAACAAAGGGAACTTTATCACCATAGATTTTAACCAGTTCGAAATGAAAAAGTGCGCGTAGAAAACGGGCTTCTCCAGCAATTTGCGTTGTATCGGCAGCGCTTATAACACCAGCAGGAACTTTTCTAAGTACCTTAAGTACGTCGTTGGCTCTCTGTGCACCAGCATACATTGCACCCCATTTAGCTTGTAAATAAGGCATGGTAGGAATGGTACTATAATTCTCTACTTGCTCTGCCTGAGGCTGATCTCCATATTCAGATCCTTTGTGTGAATCGTCTGATGCGACACCACCCCAGATCCAATTGGTGACGGACTGGGCCCAAACGTCACCGCCGGGACCGCCAATTCCATCTAATAAAGCGTAAGTTCCAATCAAAAGGCCGTCGACCCCTGCGCGATTAGCTAAAACCGCTTCACTGCTTGCACCAGCTGGAGCTCTCTCCAACCATTCATCCTTACAACCATATGCAGTAACAAGCAAGCCGAAGCATAAGGGGATGAATAATTTATAATTTATAGTTCTCATAATCTAATTATTAAAATGAAAGGTTAAGACCGAATAAGAAACTTCTTTGGTTGTTAGGGTAATTACCGTAATCTATACCAAATGAAGCAGATCCTACATCACCGTTGGGATTTGCACTACCAACTAACTCCGGATCAATACCTGAATATTTCGTAGCGGTAAATAAGTTAGCACCTTGCACATAAGCTCTTAAGCGCTGTACTCCAAAACGTTGCAATACCGTTGGATTGATGGTGTAACCTAATTGTAATGAACGCATTTTCAGGAACGATGCATCCTCCAAATAATAGGAATTGAACGCACCTGAGTTACTCAAGTTGTTTGCTGCTTCCGCAACTGGAGTAGTAGCATTCGGATTCGAAGCTACCCACTGATCACGTGGTGCAGTAGGGTTTGTTGGAGTCCAGGCTGTTAATAACGATTTGCTTTTACCGCCTACGAACGTACCCACAAAGTCAGTCCAGTATTTCACATAATTCACTGCGTCATTGCCTTGAGAACCGAACAGAACAGTAGAAAAGTCAAACTGTTTATACGATGCTGATAGATTCAAACCGTAAGTAAAATCTGGATTTGGATTTCCGAAGAACGTACGGTCAGCCGGAGTGATAGCATTATCACCATTGATATCCGCGTATTTGAAACGGCCTGGAGCAGCACCAGCCTGAGTTGGTGAACCTGCTACGTCAGCTGGATCTCTGAAAAGGCCATTGACCTGGTAACCATAGAAAGAAGAAACTGGCTGTCCCTCCTGGTTACGTACCAGATTTCCTATCCGTGAACCTGCAGACTCAAAGAAATCCCCGGGAACAGATATCACCTCATTTTTATAAGTAGTGAAGTTAAGTCCTACATTGTATCTGAAATTTTCTGCTATCGTATTGTTATATCCTAAATTGAAATCAAAACCACTGTTCTGAATATCTCCAAGATTAACAACCGGAGCAGAAGCACCCCCTGCAGTAGACGGTAAAGCATCTCTGAACAAGAGTCCATTGATGTTTTTCTTATACCATTCCGCAGTGAAATTAACTTTGCTACCCAACATTGTTACATCGATACCGACGTTAGAAACTACGTTCTCTTCCCATCCTGTTTCAGGGTTACCAATGTTAGATTGGCGGAATCCCTGAGTGATCGTGTTGCCACCTGTGATCGGGTAGTAAGAATTTCTGAAACCTTGATTAAATAAAGAGAAGGCGTTCGTGCCGGGAACATTCGCAAAAGATCCCATCTTACCCCAACTACCTCTTATTTTCATATCATCAAGCCACTTTACATCCTTTAAGAAACCTTCTTCAGATATTCTCCAGCCTGCAGAAAATGACGGGAATACACCGAAACGACGGTTGGCTCCAAATACAGAAGATCCATCACGTCTGACAGTAGCACCAAGCAGGTATTTATCATTAAACTGGTAATCAAAATCAGCAAATAAGGAGAACAATCTGTTATTTGCGCCCACGAAACTAAAGTTAGTCACGTTAGAAGTACCGTTTCCTAATAACAGGTAATCAAAATCACTTGAGAAAAGATTGTTTGCATTACCACCTACACCTCTTTGAAAAGTGTTTACGGCTTCTGAACCACCCAGCACTTTAAAATTATGCTTGCCGATTATTTTTGCATAATTTAATGTATTAGTCCATGTCCATTGGCTAAAGTAACTTGCACTTTCACCTAAACCATTCGGATTAGCAAAACCTTCACGATTGAAATATGGATTAAACCCGAAGTTAACATTATAACTGTTACCGAGTGTACCACCGAAGCTGGTACGAGCAGTGAAATCTTTAAGGAAATCAACTTCTCCAAACACGTTACCCAGCATGTTCCAGTCATTATTTCTATTGTTACGGGTATTTTCCTGTAAAGCAACCGGATTTTGAGCATTACCCATCTCTCCAGTACCTAAACGCGTTCCAGCATAATTACCTTGAATATCACGTACAGGTATTAACCGTTGCATACGGTATGTGAATGAAATTGCATTTCCTTCACTTTGGTTTCCTCCTGGTATGCCTGGAGCACTTCTATTAAACAGATAAGCGTTTTCGCCAATGCGAATATTTTTGTTTTTCCCAAGACTGAATGAAGTATTTACCCGTGTTGCATATCTTTTAAGGAAGGTCTCAATTAAGGTACCTTGCTGATTCAAGTAATTAACAGAAAATAAATAGGTTGAATTTTCACCACCACCACTTGCTGATAAAGCATGGCTGGACTGCGGAGCGGTTTTAAAAACCTCATGGAACCAATCTGTTCCAGCCTTATTTGTCTGTGCAATTTGGTAATTGTTATTTGGATTTGAAGGGTCAAATACATAACGGGATGGATCTACGCGTGGATCACCAGCCGCAGCATAACCTCCCAGGTACAAGAAATCTGGAACTGTTCCTCCTTTATATATAGGATGGTCAGGATTTATCTTACTATAAACCTGAGCCTGCTCCAGAGGAGTCATGATATTAAATACATTACCTGATGGCGGAGTAGTTTGACCGTAGTAAGTATCGTATGTGATTCTTGGAGTGCCCGACTTTCCTTTTTTAGTAGTTACTACGATAACCCCGTTGGCACCACGTACACCATAAATTGAGGCAGCTCCAGCATCTTTCAATACCTGAACGGATTCGATATCATTTGGGCTGATATCATTTAAGCCTCCCTGAACACCGTCAATCATGACTAACGGTGCAGTGTTACCGAAAGAAGTCACACCACGAACGAATATACTTGCGTTAGCACCTGGCTGACCACCGGATATAACCACAACACCTGAAGCTTGTCCCTGAAGAAGTTGTGATGTCGAACCTGATGGTACCGATGTCATCGCATCTACGTTAACTACTGCAACGGATCCTGTAATATCTTTCTTTCTTTCGGATGAGTAACCAGTAACAACGATCTCTTCCAGGCTATTTAAAGATGGAGAAAGAGAGATGTTGTAAGTCGTCTGGCTTGTTACCGTAATTTCCCTTTCAATGAAACCCAGGTATCTTATTACTAATACATCCCCTGTATTTGCGTTGATCGCGAATGTTCCGTCCGGACCGGTAGACGTACCTGCGGTACCTCCTTTGACCTGAACTGATGCGCCAATAATTGGCATATTATCGTCACTTGCGGTGACCTTACCTGTAACTCTAGTTTGAGAGAAGGCGTTTAAAGAAAATAGTATACTCAGGACTACTAAGTATACTTTCCTTTTCTGATTTAGTAAAGAATTCAACATATGTTGTTTTTAAGAGGTTTGAATAATGTGTTAAATTGTTATTACGTGAAATGATTAGTGTAGAGTTGCCCTTTCTTTCATATGATTTAGTTAAAATGGTTCATTTTATGTCAAAACAGAGTCTAATATAACCATAGTGTAAAGTTTACACAACAAAAAAAGATTCTATATTGGAATATGGTTTATAACATATTGACAATCAGTAAGATAATTTATAAGCTTAAACGGCAGAATTTCAAAAAAAGTGGGTACGTAACCGCAATTGAATGCAACTTTAAGGGAAGGTAAATATAATACAGTTTTATCGAAAAATAAGGTTGCTGAGAAATCTCTCAGGGCAACCAGAAGATTTGAAGGAAAATTCGGGAAACAAGTCTTTATATGCACCTAACTGGACTTGAGTAAAAACTAGAACTCTCCATATACTACTAACGAAGAAGTATATGGAGAGTTGGCCTAATTGAAATTAAAGCAAAATATAAAGACCTGAAACAGGTTTTACAAGGCAGTTTGGATGAGAAATTAAACTCCATCCATGTATACACGGGTACCTTCGCCGGTAGTGTAGTAATTACGTTTGTACATATCAACAAACACATCTTCACCATTTGGGCCCTTTACATCAGGCATCAAACGGTCTTTAATTTTGTCGACAAACTGGCTAACTTTGTCGGACCAACCCTTATTGGCCTCCGCAAATTCTGAAACTTTATCGGCCCAGCCCTTGCTTTTGTCTGTAAGTTCGTCCAGTAAGGTTGATCCGTCTGCCTTTTTATGCGTTAATACTTTATAGGCAACGCCGGCAACTGCGGCAATTCCTAATATGGTTG
>NZ_JBASJU010000346.1:0-2686 GCF_049655485.1 Daejeonella sp. | reverse complement strand
GTGTAGAATTTGCCTATTTCTATAATGCAATCGGCACAAAGGTGACGATCGTAGAATACCTTGATAATATAGTACCGGTAGAAGATGAAGATGTTTCGAAGCAATTGTTGCGCAGCCTGAAGAAATCTGGTATAAGCATCATGACAGGGGCTAATGTTGAATCAGTGGATTCAAGCGGTAAACTGTGCAAGGTACAGGTGAAAACGGCTACAGGCACCGAGATAATAGAATGTGATATCGTTTTATCCGCTGTAGGTGTAACGCCGAACATAGAAAATTTAGGCCTGGAGGAAGTGGGTGTGAAAGTGGATAAAGGCCGTGTCGCGGTCGACGATTTTTACAAAACTAATATCAATGGAGTTTATGCTATCGGTGATATCGTAAAAGGGCAGGCTCTGGCACACGTTGCATCTGCCGAAGGAATTATCTGCGTGGAGAAAATAGCAGGCCACCACCCAGAACCTCTAAACTATAATAACATACCCGGATGTACATATTGCTCACCAGAAATTGCTTCTGTGGGATACACTGAAAAAGCTGCGAAAGAAGCTGGTTATGAAGTGAAAGTGGGTAAATTCCCATTCTCTGCTTCCGGAAAAGCCAGTGCAGCTGGTGCAAAAGATGGCTTTGTAAAAGTTATCTTCGATGCTAAATACGGTGAATTCCTTGGAGCACATATGATCGGCGCAAACGTGACAGAAATGATTGCTGAGGTAGTTGTTGCACGTAAATTGGAAACTACTGGAATGGACATTGTAAAAACTGTACACCCTCACCCTACTATGAGCGAAGCTATAATGGAAGCGGCGGCGGATGCGTATGGCGAGGTAATACATTTGTAAATAAACTGAATTTGAAAACTGAAAATTGAAGGGTTAGCGCCTGCTCCTTCAGTTTTCAGTTTTCAGTTTTCAAATAAGTTATGGCCTGGATCTATCTCATTATCGGCGGACTTTTCGAAGTTGCTTTCACCAGTTGTCTGGGAAAGGCAAGGGGAGCTACAGGCACTGAGTTCTGGCTTTGGATACTGGGTTTTCTGATCAGTGTTTCAATCAGCATGTACTTGTTGTTCCTCGCATCCAAAACGTTGCCTATGGGTACCTCCTATGCAGTCTGGGCTGGAATTGGTGCGGCTGGTTCCGTTATAGCAGGTATCATTCTTTTTAAAGAACCAACCGACTTCTGGCGGATGTTCTTTCTTTTTCTTCTGATCTCCTCTATTATAGGATTAAAGCTTTCAACCAAATAATAAATGGAACTCTATACCGTAAACGCTGGATACTTTAAGTTGGATGGTGGTGCAATGTTTGGTGTTGTTCCTAAATCGATCTGGCAGAAAAGCAACCCTGCAGATGAGAATAACCTGTGTTCCTGGGCAATGCGTTGCCTTCTAATTGTAGACGAGGACAGGGTTATTTTGATTGACAACGGAATCGGCAATAAACAGGATGAGAAGTTTCTGAAACATTATTATTTACACGGAGAAGATACTTTAGAAAAATCACTTGCAAGCGTAGGTTTTACAAAAGATGACATCACCGATGTTTTTTTGACACACCTGCATTTCGATCATTGCGGGGGCTCTATCGAAAAGGATTCAGCGGGAAAACTAACACTAGCATTTAAAAACGCTACCTACTGGAGTAATCGTGCTCATTGGGAATGGGCAATTACACCTAACGATCGTGAAAAGGCCTCTTTCCTAAAAGAAAACATATTACCTATTCAGGAAAGCGGACAGTTAAAGTTTATTGATGAAGTGGACGGTGTCGCCTTTGCCGAAAATATAAAAGTCAGATTTGCATTCGGCCATACAGATGCTATGATGCTTCCGCAGATAAGCTATAAAGGTAAAACTATCGTGTATATGGCAGATTTGTTGCCTTCTGTCGGTCACATCCCCCTACCCTACGTGATGGCGTATGATATGTTTCCATTGAAGACTTTAGTAGAAAAGAAAAAATTTCTTCAGGAAGCTGTTGATAAGGATTACATCCTTTACCTGGAACATGATCCTTTTAATGAGTGCTGCACTTTGCAGGAAACGGAAAAAGGTATCCGGGTTAAGGATACCTTTAGATTGACGGATATATAGTTGTTCCTAAACGACCAAAGTCTCCGGTTTCGTCCCCGTAATTTTATCTATTTGTTCCATAATTTCATCTGTCATTAACGGAACAATTTCCAGAGATGTTAAAGTTTCTTTCAATTGTGCTGTTTTTGAAGCACCAAGAATCACAGTACTGACATTAGGGTTTTTTAAACACCATGCAATAGCAAACTTAGGCATGGAGGTATTAAGCTTATCCGCAATAGCCTTAAGTTCGTTGATTTTCTTAAGATTTTCTTCTCTTAACCAGCGTTCTTTCAGCCAGCCCAGGCTTTCCATTTCAAATCGGGTATCCTTTGGATCAGCATTATTATATTTTCCAGATAATAATCCTGATGCGAGCGGGCTCCAGATTGTAGTTCCCATCCCGAAATTGCGGAAGAGCATGAGAAATTCTTTTTCAAGCTTATCTCTCCATAACATACTGTATTGTGGCTGCTCCATTACCGGCGCTACGAGATGATTCTTTTCAGCAAAATAATGAGCTTCCATGATCTCAGAAGCGCTCCATTCTGAAGTTCCCCAGTATAAAGCCTTACCTTGCTGAACCAATTGATGCATCGCCCAAACGGTCTC
>NZ_JBASJU010000345.1:0-17208 GCF_049655485.1 Daejeonella sp. | reverse complement strand
GTAAGCGTATTCGGAACCGTGTTCGGCATTTCCATGAAGGAGGTTATGCCTCCTGCAACCGCAGCCCTGCTTTCTGTAAAGATATCTGCTTTATGCGTCAAGCCGGGCTCCCGGAAATGTACCTGATCATCTATGCATCCTGGCAAAAGCTGTAAGCCTTCAGCATTAATAATCTGGTCTGCAGGGTCATTTATATGTTCAGCAATCTTTTCAATTATTCCATTTCTAATAAGGAGGTCACCCTTAAAAGATTTCCCTTCATTAACGATCGTTGCAGATTTGATAAGTATGGATGCCATATGGTTTTGATTTAGGTATGCTAATTTCGGAAATAAACGGGACAATGCCGCCCCTTAAACCTTACCTTTGCTCCATGTCATTATCTTTTGAAGACTTTAAGCTTAACCGCCAGATCCTGAATGCTGTTGCAGATGCGGGTTATACTTTGCCTACTCCAATTCAGGAAAAAGCCATCATGCCTATTTTGTCGGGTCAGGATATAATGGGAGTTGCACAAACCGGAACGGGTAAAACCGCGGCTTTTGTGCTTCCCATACTTATGAAACTTAAATATGCCCAGGGAAATGATGCCCGGGCTTTAATTATAGCACCTACGCGTGAGCTTGCGATGCAGATTGACGAGAATGTGCGCACCTTTGCGAAATACACTGACTTACGTACCGTGGTGCTCTACGGCGGATTGGGCCCAAAAACGCAAATCGCTGAACTAAAAAAAGGGGCCGATATTATTATTGCAACCCCCGGCCGTTTTCTCGACCTCTATTTAGCAGGGAACATCAATACCCAGTACATCAAGTTCATGGTTATGGACGAGGCAGATAAAATGATGGATATGGGATTTATAGGTTCAATCCACAGAATCCTTGAAGTGGTGCCGCGAAAGCGACAGAACCTGCTTTTTTCCGCAACGATGAGCGAGCTTGTCCATAAAATTTCAGGCGACTTCCTAAAACACCCTACCGTTATAGAAGTAGCCGCACAGGCAACACCGGCAGATACAGTAAGCCAGATTTTATACAAAGTTCCTAACCTTAAAACCAAACTGAACCTGCTTCAGCATCTGCTTAAAGATACAGAGGACTTTACCCGCCTGATTATATTTTGCAAAACAAAGACGGTCGCAGACAATATTTTTCACTTCCTTGAGCGTCGGTACGGAGCCGAGCAGGTTAGGGTTATTCATGCGAATAAAGGACAGAATACACGTATAAATTCTATCAACGCATTCAAAGAAGGGGATGTCAGGATTCTCGTAGCTACAGATGTGGCTTCCCGCGGACTTGACGTTAGCAATGTGAGCCATGTGATAAACTTCGATGTACCCATCATTATAGAGGATTATGTCCACAGAATCGGACGAACCGGCAGGGCTCTGCAAACAGGTGATGCAATTACTTTCTGCAGCCCTTCTGAAGAATATTACGTTCAAAAAATCGAAAAACTAATAAGACAACAAATCCCGGTAGCGGATATGCCTGAAGTTGTATTTATTGACGATACTCCGTACGAAGAGCGTCAGGATATTGCACGTGAAATAGATCTTCAAAAACGTCGCGATGACCCTGATTTTAAAGGGGCATTTCATGATAAAAAGGCCAAAAATTCAAAGGGTATAAAGCCGGCTGCTAAAGCGACTCCGGCAGCAAAAGTGAGAAACAATAAACCTGGTGGAGCTCGGAAAAGAAAGAGCGTGAAATTTGACGCTGTTCATAAAAAGGATAGAAAAAAGACATGAATTTGCGCTTAACACCGCTTAATATTGTGAGCTCTGTTCTTTTGGTTAGCATAGTATATCTGCTGTTGTTTCCCGACGAACCCGGCTGGCGTTACCTGGGGGCAATTTCTTTAGCGGCAATGCTGCTTGTTAGTTTTATCTCCGATTTATTGTTTCGAAGGCTAATCGTAGATCTAAAACGAATTTGGTTATTTGAACTACTATTTCTCATCTTTGTCGTGATTTTGATCCTGCTCATCAAAACCCAGTTTAACTAATGATTATCACAGGGCGAGAGTTCTGATACCACATTCCATATACATGAAAAAAGCTGAAATAAAACTTACAATAGATCTCGACGACCAGAACGTCCCTGAAAACATTCTTTGGGAATCAACGGACTCACAAAACAAAGAAGCATTGCCGGTTAAATCAATGATGCTTGCCTTATGGGATCATAATTACAAAAATTCGCTTCGGATAGACCTCTGGACGAAAGATATGCCGGTTGATGAGATGAAGCGCTTCTTTTATGAGACACTTCAAACCATGGGCGATAGCTTTTTGCGTGCTACCGGAGAAGAAGCTATTGTTGAAGATCTGCGGGATTATTGTGCTCATTTTGCTGAGAAGATGGAGCTTACAGAAGGAAATGCTCCTCATTCAGCATTAAAAGGATAATTTTCAGATGACCGCTAAAAATTATACGGGACTTTTGGGTGTTCTCCTGGTTATAGTGGGTGGAATGAGCCCCATGCTTAAGGTTCCCATTTTGGGAAACTGGAACTATTGGGATATTGATACGATTCTTGCTTCAATTGTTTACACTTTGTCTGCTATAGCACTTCTCGCCGCTGTTACTAAGAAACAAGGCTTATTGCGCTTATGCGGATGGATTTTGCTCTTGATGCTTATATTCACCCTCACTGCGGTCTATTTTAAAGCGAATGATTATTTTAGTTTTATTCCTTTGAAGAATCTTGCTGCCGCTGCGACAAGAATGATAAAATTTCAATGGATTGGCTGGGCTTTGATGTTCGGTGGTGCGCTTCTTATAATATTGTCTTCCGGAAGGGACAAGCTTATCCATCAAACTCAGAAAGTCCGGACATAGTTTTTGTAAATCAATAGATGACCCTTTTCCGCCAGATCAAATTCCTAATCCGTAAGGAAATCATGCTTGAATGGCGGTCCCGGTATGCACTAAATGGAATTTTGTTATATGTGGTTTCCACGGTATTTGTATGCTACCTATCCTTTAAGGAAATCAGTAACCCGCCGACATGGAATGCCCTTTTCTGGATTATAATGCTATTTGCTTCGGTGAATGCCATCACCAAAAGTTTTATGCAGGAAAGCCGGGGCAGACAGCTCTATTATTATACAATAACAGGACCCCATGCTATAATAATTTCAAAGATCATATACAATGTTTTCCTGATGCTGCTTCTTTCGATCATCGCCTTAGGATTCTATACCCTGGTCTTCAAGAACCCAGTAGGCGACCCTCTATTTTATATGCTTGCTGTGGTTCTGGGTAGTATAAGTTTTGCTTCCGTGTTTACAATGATATCAGGGATCGCATCCAAATCGGGCAATGGTGGTGCGCTGATGGCGATACTAAGCTTCCCGCTGATTATACCCTTACTCGTTGTACTGATTAAACTGTCTAAAAATGCTTTGGACGGCCTGGACAGATCGGTGTCATTTGACGAAATAGCGATTTTGCTGGCTATCAATGTTATCGTTATTACCACGTCCTTGTTGTTGTTTCCGTTTTTGTGGCGCGAGTAAATATCTTACATTTGCTCACCAATCTTATCATTATGAATAAAAGCTGGTGGAAAATTCTTGCCGTAGTACTGGTACTATTTTCGATCGTAGGCGGATTCTTATTCCATGTGCCTGCAAAACCTATTCTGAACGAATCGATCCGCAACATACATTTTCATGTACCGATGTGGTTTGCCATGATAATCATGCTTGCAGTATCGTTCGTTTATAGCATCAAATATTTAAATAAAGGTAATGAGTTTGATGACCTGATGGCCGTTGAAAGTGCAAACGTCGGTATTGTGTTTGGGATTTTGGGCTTAGTCACAGGTATGGTGTGGGCAAATTTCACCTGGGGAGAGCCCTGGAGCAATGATCCTAAACAAAACAGTTCAGCTATAGCCTTGTTGATTTACATGGCTTATCTGGTTCTGCGTAATTCGATGGAGGAGGAACAGAAAAGAGGGAAGATATCATCTGTATACAATGTTTTCGCCTTCCCCATAATGGTAGTGCTTCTATTTGTTCTGCCTCGGATGACAGATTCCTTACATCCCGGCAACGGAGGTAACCCGGGCTTCAATACAAAAGATATGGCCCCTGAGTTAAGGCCTGTATTTTATCCTGCTGTTTTGGGCTGGATTCTTATAGCAACATGGATAACAACTTTGAGGTATAGGATGCGGAAGCAGGAAAACCTGATCAGTTGACAATGGACAGTTGACGGTTGACTCGTTCAAAAAAAATGGATTAATAAATAATGATTGTATCTGTAAAAGCATCCCCAACTAATCTTGATACTTGAAACCTGATACTTGATACTTTTAAAAACATGAAAAAACTTCTTTTACTCATCTCACTTCTTTCTGTGTCGTTCGCATTGTTTGCACAAGAGTCCGGCGGTGTAGAAATGGCAACTGAACTTCGGAGCTCTGGGAAAATCTATGTTGTAGTGTCCGTTTTGGTCGTAATATTCATTGGACTGGCATTTTATTTGTTCTCCATGGATAACAGATTAAAAAAAATCGAGAAGCTGCAGAAGTAGAAAACCTGCCTTTAAAATCTTTCTGTTAAGTTTTTTGAATTCGGTTTTGAAATGTATTTCATACACTAAGTAAATTTACTTTTTGGTATCAATAAATTTCTTCCAACTTTGCACTAAACCAATTATATATAATTTATTTACAGTATGGCTAAGTCTATAGACGCAGCGCATTCCGAAACATCATTTTTTGGAGACGTCTGCCAGTTTTTTGATCACGCAGCGCAGTTTACTTCACATCCCGAGGGATTGCTGGATCAGATAAGATCATGTAACAGTGTGTATCGTTTCCGTTTCCCTATTCGCAGAGGAAATGGATTTGAGGTAATTGATGCATGGCGTGTGGAACACTCTCATCACAAATCACCAACGAAAGGTGGGATTCGTTATAGTGAAATGGTGAATGAAGATGAGGTTATGGCACTTGCTGCCCTCATGACCTATAAATGTGCGATTGTAAACGTTCCTTTTGGGGGCGCAAAAGGGGGGATCAAGATCAACCCTAAGGAATATACCGTTGCTGAGCTTGAGAACATCACCCGCCGTTACACGGTTGAATTGATAAAGAAGAATTTTATCGGCCCAGGAATAGATGTTCCTGCTCCTGATTATGGTTCCGGAGAGCGTGAAATGAGTTGGATCGCTGATACTTATCAAACCATGAATCCGGGACAGCTTGACGCCTTAGGTTGTGTAACCGGTAAACCGCTTGCACTGCATGGCATAGCAGGTCGTAAGGAAGCAACTGGCCGTGGCGTAGCAATTTCCATCCGCGAATGTGTTGACGTTGCGGAAGATATGCAGAAGCTTGGATTATCAGCAGGATTGTCAGGTAAAAGGGTGATCGTACAGGGAATGGGTAATGTGGGTTATTACACCATTAAATATCTAACTGAATTCGGGGCAACTATTGTTGGCATTTGTGAATTCGAAGGTGCGATTTATAGTTCAGCAGGTTTTGACCTTGACGAAGTATTCAATCACCGTAAATCCACAGGTTCCATTTTGGGCTTCTCTAAGTCACAGAAAGAATTTGCCAATTCAGCTGAAGGGCTTGAGCAGGAGTGTGATATATTAGTTCCGGCGGCTTTAGAGAACCAGATTACCGAACAGAATGTGGCTAATATTAAAGCTAAAATTATCGCCGAGGCTGCCAATGGCCCAACTACTCCTGATGCCGCGTCTGCGCTTATTGAGAGGGGTTGCATACTTATTCCTGATATGTATTGCAATGCTGGTGGTGTTACGGTATCCTATTTCGAATGGTTGAAAAATCTTTCGCATGTAGCTTTCGGACGTATGGACAAACGCTATGAGGAGAACGCTAACCTTAATCTTGTTAATACCATAGAGAAATCTACCGGTGTTACTCTTGATGCGGCTCAAAGAAGCATGATCATTAAGGGTGCCTCTGAGCTTGAATTGGTTAATTCCGGTCTGGAAGACACCATGATCCGCTCATATCACGAGATCCGCGAAATCAAGCTGGAGAACTCCCGTATTGACAGTTTACGGACTGCTGCCTTTGTTAGTTCTATTAATAAAGTAGCTGTGTCATATATGAATATGGGTATCTGGCCATAACATAGAATCAAGTATCAAGTATCAAGACCTATGGTAATTAAGGGTGAAATGCCCAATTATCTAACCATAAGTCTTGATACTTGATACTTGTGTCTTGATACTCTATTTAGAATGATTCTAATATAGAAACAATCCTGTTAGAATTACTTCAAAAGTTTAGCTTTTAGTACTTTTGTAATGGCATTAGCCGTTTAAGGTTCTAATATTCCTAAACATGAAAAAAAGTTCAATAGCAGGTCTTCTCATTATAGCAATAGCTATTGGCGTTATCATAAGCACATACGCAGATTCCAGTACTTACGGCTCCTTCAGTGACGCGCGTGAAACGGAGTCAGAATTGCATGTTGTGGGCCAGCTGAATAAAGAAAAAGAGCTTTTCTACCAACCCACCCAAGATGCAAACTACTTTTCTTTTTACCTCAAAGATAATGAGGGTAAAGAATGCAAAGTAGTTTTCAGTGGCTCCAAGCCACAGGATTTTGAGCGTTCCGAACAAATCGTCCTTACGGGAAAGATGATCGGCAATGAATTTCATGCTTCGAAAATCCTGATGAAGTGCCCATCTAAATATACTAAAGACGAGGTGGAAGTTACAGAAGTGACTGCCACAACCGCAAAAATCTAAATCTTAATGGACATACAATTTATTGGAGAAAACCTTCTTCCTGGTAAACTAGGTCAATTCTTCATCATTCTATCGTTCTGCTCAGCTTTGCTGGCAACGGTAAGTTATTACTTTGCTACGGTTAGCTCACATGGTGATGACTTTCGAAAGCAATCAGTACTGGGGTGGCAGAAAATTGCCCGTACGGCTTTCGGCCTTAACTTAGTTTCAGTTGTCGGAATTGGTTCCTGCTTGTTTTACATCATCTACAACCACCTTTTCGAGTATCATTATGCCTGGGCACACTCATCAAAGACTCTTCCAGTCTACTACATAATCTCTTCTTTCTGGGAAGGGCAGGAGGGTAGTTTCTGGTTGTGGACCTTCTGGCAAGGTGTTTTAGGCGCTGTTGTTGTCTTAAAGGGTAAGTCATGGGAGAATTCGGTAATGACTACCGTTATGTTGTCTCAGGCATTTATCGCGTCCATGCTTGTTGGCGTAGAACTTTTCGGGCAAAGGATTGGAAGTTCCCCGTTTATTTTACTTCGCGATGCAGTTCCCGGACCCATCTTCGCTCGTGCGGACTATCTTACCCTAATCACAGACGGAAACGGATTAAATCCATTGCTGCAAAATTATTGGATGGTGATACATCCGCCTACTTTGTTTTTAGGATTTGCTTCAATGATCATTCCATTTGCTTATGCTATTGGAGGACTGTGGGAGAAACGTTATAGCGAATGGATTAAACCAGCTTTGCCGTGGTCTCTTTTTGCGGTAATGATTCTTGGAACAGGTATTATAATGGGCTCTTTCTGGGCGTATGAAGCACTTAACTTCGGCGGCTTTTGGGCATGGGATCCGGTTGAAAATGCCTCAATAATTCCCTGGTTAACACTTATTGCAGCGGTTCACGTCTTAATAGCTTATAAAAATTCCGGACATTCTTATTTTACGGCCACATTTTTAGTGCTGATAAGCTTTGTTTTGGTATTGTACGCTTCGTTTTTAACCCGTAGCGGGATATTAGGCGAAACGTCTGTTCACGCGTTTACTGATCTGGGTATGTTCTGGCATCTGGTAGCTTACGTTTTAGTTTTTCTAATATTAATGATTGTGTTCCTTGTTATCCGATGGAAGGAAATGCCGATCACGAAAAAAGACGAAGAAACCTATTCCCGGGAATTCTGGTTGTTTATCGGAGCCCTTGTTTTGTCGGTTGCTTGTATCCAAATACTTGCAACTACTTCAGTTCCGGTATTCAATGCGATATTCGGTACTGAAATCGCACCGCCACCAAACGTTATTCAGCACTATAATAAATGGCAGGTTCCTTTTGCGGTAGTGGTTGCATTTATCTCTGCCTTCTCACAATACCTGAAATACAAAAAAACTGATCCTAAGAAATTTTTTATAAGCATCGCTATTTCACTGATCCTGGCGCTTTTTATAACGGCTGCGGCGGTTTATATCACAAAAGTGTATACCAATTTTATGTACATCATCCTGACTTATGCGGCAGTATTTTCCATTCTGGCTAACGCAAAGATTCTGGGGGATGCATTTAAAGGAAAATGGAGGCTTGCAGGCTCCGCGGTGGCACACATTGGGTTTGCTTTTCTCCTTATTGGTGCTTTGATTGCAGCGGCTACTAACAAGGTGATTTCTGTTAATAACAGCGGCATTGGCTTTGGTGATGAATTCGCTAAAAGTAATAATCCGCGCGAAAACATCATCCTCTATAAAGATGAGCCAGTTAAGATGGACAGATACACGGTGACCTATAAAGGCGATTCGACTGAGGGAGTAAATACCTACTACCGGATTAATTACCAGGTTATTGACACTGCGAGCAGTAAGGTCAAAGAGAATTTTGATTTGTTTCCCAATGCTCAGCAAAATGCAAAAATGCGGCAGATCATCGCTTCTCCCGATACCCGTCATTACTTATTCCACGATATTTACACTCACGTTAGTAGTGTGCCTTTAAAAGAGGAAGACCACGAAGATCACGAAGGTCACTCTGATGATGAAAGCTATGAAAAGCCGGTTAACCACGAAATTAATGTCGGCGATACTGTGCGTTTCCGCGAAGGGTTTATCACCGTAAAGGGGATTAACCGGGACGCTAAAATTCAAAACATACCGGTTTCAGGGCAGGATATAGCAATTGGGATGCAGCTCGAAATCAATTCAAATGGCAAAATTTATAATTCTGAGCCTGTCTATCTTTTAAAAGACGGGTCTAAGTTTGATTTCGGTAAAACAGTAGATGAAGTCGGTTTGAAATTACGGTTCACAAATGTTTTCCCGGACAAGGATAAACTTGAGCTGATGGTTTATCAAAAGCCAAAGGCGGAGAAAAGCTGGGTCGTTTTGAAGGCGATTGAGTTTCCGTATATAAACTTTTTCTGGGGTGGGACAATTATCATGGTGGTTGGCTTTATTCTTTCAATTTTCAGAAGAAATAAGGAATTAAAAACGTCCTGATGAATATTGTTTTACTAGGAAGTGGCAAAGTTGCCACCCATTTAGGACGTGCCTTCAAGATGGCCGGGCAAACCATCGTGCAGGTTTGGAGTCGCAATATTGAACATGCAAATGAGCTGGCCGATACGGTGGCTTCCGAAGCGATCTCAGATATTGCTGATATTAACCGAAATGCTGATCTCTATATTATCGCAGTAAAAGATAGTGCAATCAGAGACTTAGCTTTAACACTTGGTCTTGACGATAAATTAATCGTTCATACGTCTGGTTCAACTTCGATTCAAGCATTGGAAGGCGTTTCCTCCCACATCGGTGTTTTTTATCCTTTGCAGACTTTTTCGAAAAACAGAGCAGTAGACTTTCGTCAGATTCCTATAGCTATTGAAGCTACCAATCCGGAAGATCTTACAGCTATACGTGCCATTGCTGATCGGCTGTCAGAAAAAGTTACAGAATTGAGCTCGGCGCAGCGTAAGGCATTACATGTCGCTGCAGTATTTGCATGCAATTTCACTAATCATCTCATGGCGATTTCTCAGGACTTGCTTAAAGCCGAGAATTTAGATTTCGATCTCATCAGGCCCCTTATTGCCGAAACGGCTGAAAAGGTTCAATTAAACGATCCTGAAGCCGTTCAGACTGGCCCGGCGGTTCGTGAAGAAAACGAGATCATTCTTTCCCACCTCGAGGCGCTGAAGGAAAGACCTGATCTGCAGGAGCTTTATAGACTGCTAAGTCAGAGCATAGTCAATTTGCACAAGCAATCACGGGGCTAATTTTAAATTGTTATTTTTGCCCCAATGAACATTTTTAAGATAAAAATTAATTTTGAGGAAGCTGGAAAACCTTCTGTTGAACTGCCAATTGCCGAGGGTGAATCTGTTCTCGACGTATGCCTAGACAATGGAATAGAACTCCAGCACAATTGCGGCGGAGTTTGCGGATGCAGTACCTGCCACGTTTATGTGAATAAGGGCATGGATAGTGTGGAAGAAATATCAGATAAAGAAGAAGATTTTATTGACCGGGCAGTAAACCCAAGAATCACTTCTCGTTTAGGCTGCCAGTGTGTGATCATTGAAGGTGATATTGAAGTTACCCTGCCGGATCAAAACCAATTTTTAGGACATTAATAATACCGGAACGTAAATATATGGCTAACGAACAATTTGAGCTTCCAATTCATTGGAATGATTACGAAGATATAGCAATGGGACTTTACGAAAAGTTCGGTGACGAATTTGGCGAGTCCAAAATCTATAGAATCCGTTTTACGGAACTATTGGATTGGGTATTAAGTCTCCCGAACTTTGCCGGCACCCGTGAAGAAAGCAGCGAAGGTCATCTCGAGCAAATTCAATCGGCCTGGGTATACGAATGGCGCGATAACCAGGACTAAGCTTAGTTAGGAGCTTCGTCACGTAAGTATTCCTTTAAAACTGTCAACCTTCCACTCTCAACTCTAGACTTTGTTCCTCGAAAAAATAAAACATATCAAAGCTTTTATACTCGATGTAGACGGTGTTCTGACCGACGGAACTGTTTTGGTAACAGAGACAGGTGAGCAGCACAGGAGATTTAGTATAAAGGACGGCTACGCTTTGCAGCTCGCTGTTAAACGTGGGTATCAGGTGATCGTACTTTCAGGTGGCCGGTCCAAAGGCATTGAACTTCGCTTGAAAGGACTGGGAATTTCTGAAGTTTATCTGGGACTGGATTCAAAAGTCGAGACTTATCATAATTTTCTGAAAAACAGCGGTTGCTCAACCGAACAAGTATTATATATGGGCGATGATATACCTGATCTTCAAGTGATAAAGCTTGCAGGTCTGGCTGTTTGCCCGGCCGACGCTGTTGAGGAGATAAAATCTATTTGCGATTATATTTCACCGAAAAAGGGTGGAGATGGTTGTGTAAGAGATGTAATTGAAAAAGTTTTGAAAATACAGGGTAACTGGTTTGACGAAAGTCCCTCAGCCCACGATGGAAGTCTGAATTAATTCCGTTCCATATATTAAACCATTTCGTATATATCCTATCAAATATGGAAACCCAAACGAAATGAAGAAATTAATTATCGCACTAGGCTTAATATTATGTACTGCTAGCTTTGCTAAAGCGCAAGGCGGCCGTCAAATGGGAACTCCTGCTGAACGTGCAGAGCGCTCAATTACACGGTTGGAGCCCTTAAATCTGACACCTGAACAGAAAACTAAATTGACTGAAGTATTTCTATCTCAGGGAAAATCGATCGATAGTTTAAGAGCAGCTAACGGAGGAGGAGGATTTGAAGGAATGCGGGAGAAAATGGCACCAATCCAGGCTGAGATAACTAAAAGAGTTATGGCTCTATTAAATGATGAGCAGAAAAAGTCTTACGAAGCCTTGCTCGCTGAGCAGAGGGCCCGAATGAACAACTAATTTTGCGACTCATTGTAAGTATTAAAGCGGCCAATGGTCGCTTTTCTTATTTTTGGGAAAAATTCCATACATGACTGATCATTTTCCCCCTATAATATTAGCATCAAAATCACCTCGGAGGCAAGAGCTTCTCAACCTCATGGGAATCGACTTCCGGGTAGTTCTGAAAGATGTCGATGAAACATATCCGGAAGGGTTAACAGCTTCAGAAACTGCTTTGTATATTTCAGAAAAAAAGGCAAAGGCTTTCGATGAGTTTATAAGCGATGAAATTGTAATCACTGCAGATACGATTGTTGTTATTAATGGCGAAATTCTTGGAAAACCTGAGAGTAACGATCACGCCCTGGAAATTCTTTCTACTCTTTCGGGTAAAATGCATGAAGTTATTACAGCCGTAACCTTGCTTAAGAATAGCCACATCCATAGCTTCTATGAAGTTTCGAAGGTATACTTTAAACCAATAACTGAAGAGCAAATTCGCCATTATATAAAGATCGGAAACCCCATGGACAAAGCGGGTGCTTATGGGATTCAAGAGTGGATTGGACTTATCGCTATTGATAGGATCGATGGCTCTTATACTAATGTTGTTGGACTTCCCACACATAGACTGTATCAGGAATTGTGCAGTTTCATTAAACTGGATTTAACCAAATAATCTTATAAGCAGTTTCAAGGATGGTTTTAGGTTGTAGTACGGATTTTGCTATATAATTTTATGGTTCTTTCAGATAAACGCGAGACAGGGTCGATCCCTAAATGGGGATTATATCTCTTCCCAGTTCTAACGGTAATTTTCGTAGCATTTTACTTTATAAATGAAGACTTTTACCGATCTATTATTAAAGAAGATAGCGTTGTTGAATGGTTGACTTTCGCGTTTTTGATTGCGGCGGGTGTTGTTTCGACTATGGTGGCTTTAAAAATCTGGAACAAGCATAAATATCTACACTGGTTCTTTATTTTGTTTTCGGCGTTTAACGTCCTGGCAGGACTGGAAGAAATAAGCTGGGGACAAAGGGTCTTTGAAATTGAAACTACCGGGGTTTTTCAGAAATATAGCGATCAGAATGAAGTAAACCTGCACAATACTTTTCAGGGCATTTTTAAGATAAAAACCAAACATATCGCCTTGATCGTGTTATTTATTTACGGAGTTATCCTTCCAGGGATCATGCAAAAAAAGAAAATAAAATTCCAGAAAATGCCTTTGAGGCAGTTCATTATACCACCAATGTTTCTCAGGAGAGGGTTTGCCATAGCATCGATATTAATGCTCGACTTTCAAACTGGCCATGAAGAAGAAGTCGGGGAATTCTTTTTTAGTATCTGTTTTTTTATCATGATGCTTTGGAACCTGGAATTATCGAAAATTGATGTTTTTAAAGAGGAGGTTTATATGCCTGTTCCAAACAGCAAACCTTCTTTGAGCGAGTAAGTAGAAAGTTTAATAGTATCCACGTTAGATAATTCAATAATATACTTTGCCAATATTGTTGATACAACAATCATATCTACACGAACGGGAACTAGGTTTTCCATCCTTTCTCGCTGTTGATGTGTACTCTTAATCATTATCCTGGCTATCCGTTCAAACGATTCCAGATAAATTTCTTGTTCTGGTTTTTCGAAGGAAGGTTTAAATTCCAGATCCTGCATTTCTGCAAAAGTTTCGAATGAGCCCGCGGAGCCTATCAAAAGTTTAGGTTTAAAGCGGCTCAGTTGGTCACTGAAATCCGCCAAGGTTTCATCCAGATAACTTATTATTTCCGAAACCTCAGCATCCGAAATCGGATCATGCCGATGAAATCGCGACATTAGCCTTGCTGCACCAATTGGATAGCTTTTTTGCCAGAAGATTTGGTGCTTATCGCAAATTATTAGTTCCACGCTTCCACCGCCTATATCAACAATTAGGCTCATATCCTCCATATTGATAGCAGCCTTTACCCCGAGGTAAATAAGTTCGGCCTCTCGGTCTCCATCGATAACTTCTAGTGCTAAACCAGTTGCGGCATGTACTTTATCGATGAAATCAAGTCCATTAGCAGCACTTCTTATAGCCGATGTTGCCGCACTTTTGACTATAACCGCATGGTACTCGTCAATGCGTTCTTTAAAGATCTTTAAAGCAGTGATTCCCCGGGCAAAAGCGACTTCTGAAATAGTGCCTTCCTCTATCCCTCCTTCTCCCAGCTTTACCGCAATAGTTTCCTGGTAAACCATCGTCGGTTTCTTGCCTCCTGTTACATCAGCAATCAATAGATGAAATGTGTTTGTTCCCAGATCTAATACCGCAACTCTCATCTAAGCACTATCCCTTATACATAAACCATTTGCCCAGCTCTTTGAAGCTTACTTTTTTCCCATACATAAGTATGCCTATCCTGTAGATCCGCGATGCTACCCAGGTGGTAAAAATAAAACCGCCAATGAGAAGTGCAACAGAAAGGCCTAATTCCCATAACGGTACGCCAAAGGGTAGTCTCACCATCATCGCAATGGGAGACGTAAAAGGAATTATGCTTAACCAGAACGACAAGGAGCTGTCTGGGTTATTAACTATGAAACTAAACGACATGATATAGGTAAAGAGAAGAGGGAGCGTTATCGGCAGCATAAACTGTTGGGTTTCTGTATCACTGTCGACTGCAGAACCAACTGCAGCGAATAGGGCACTGTAAAGCATGTATCCTCCAAAGAAAAATATGATAAAGGCTGGGAGGATGTAATTCCATTCAACCGTTTGGATAGCTTTAACAATATCCGTCCCCGGCCCTGATTGAGCTGCAGCAGATTGTTGTGCTACGGGCATTTCAGACTTAACTGCCTCCATTTTATCCTTGAATATAACATTGGTAGCAACCGTCATTAAGGTACCGGATAAAATTATCCAGAGTAGAAACTGGGTTAAACCTACCAATCCTATACCTATTATTTTACCCATCATTAGCTGAAAAGGTCTCACAGATGAAATTACCACTTCAACTATCCGGCTGGTTTTTTCTTCGATTATCCCTCTCATCACCTGTATGCCGTAAATAAAAAGCGACATGTAGATTAATATTGCAGCGGCGAAACCAACTGCCATAGCGGCGCCTGAACTACTATCTTTTTCACCCTCTAAGGTCAATTCTTTGGAAACAACTTCGAGATCCGGCTTAATATTATCAAGAGTAGCCGCATCGATTCCGGCATCAGCCAACATTTTATTCCGGATTTGATCGTTAAGCTGATTTTCAATCGTGGTGACAACAGAAAGTCCGGCCTTTTTTTGTGAAAATAATTCCAGTTTGCCCCCTGTGGCTATATCCTTGGGTACGTACAATAAAAATGCACTGTCATCTTCAATGACACGCTGTTTAGCCTTGTCAAGAGTTTCTGTAGAGGTATGAAATTTTACAGTTTTCTTGTCTTCTAATCCGCTTTTTAGTATCCCGCTGTCGTCAATCACCTCGATGGTAGGGATATTATCGCCACCACTTAATGATAAGGCTATAACTAAAGCATACATCCCGATAATAAGCAAGGGAACGAGGAAAGTCATCAAAAGGAATGATTTCTTTTTTACCCTGCTGAGATACTCTCTTTGTATAATAAGTAAGGTTTTGTTCATGTTTTTAATTCTTTACGTTCTGTATAAATATGTCGTTCATACTTGGAATTACTTCCATGAATTCGTTAACCTGTACCTGAGGTATGAAAAAGTTTAGTACATCGTTCGCAGAGTATTTCTCCTGAACTTTTACTGTTAAATGTGTAAGGTCATCATCAGACTTTTGTTCGACAATGCTGAACATTTCATTGTTCGAAGCATTAAACTGCCCCGAGAATCCGATTCGGTAAGTATGGCTGCGGTATAAATTTTTAATGTCTTTTACCTTTCCGTCCAGTATCTTCTTCGATTTATGAATAAGTGCGATGCTATCGCATAATTGCTCGACCGATTCCATGCGGTGGGTAGAAAAAATAATCGTCGCCCCTTTGCGGTTTAACTCTAAAATTTCATTGGTGATTACCTGAGCATTTACAGGGTCAAATCCGGAGAATGGTTCATCCAGAATGATCAATTCAGGATCATGTACTACAGTAGCAATAAATTGGACTTTCTGCTGCATACCCTTACTAAGGTCTTCAACTTTTTTATTCCACCAGCTTTCGATCTCCATCTTTTCGAACCAATATTTAATTCGCTTGGTTGCATCTGCTTTGCTCATTCCCTTTAATTGAGCGAGGTAAAGCATTTGTTCGCCAATCTCCATCTTTTTGTATAAGCCGCGTTCTTCCGGCAGGTAGCCGATTATTGAAATATGTGAAGGATTCAATTTTTCTCCTTTAAGAAAAACTTCCCCGCTATCGGGAGCGG
The DNA here is from genome assembly GCF_049655485.1 of Daejeonella sp. Lineage (GTDB taxonomy): Bacteria > Bacteroidota > Bacteroidia > Sphingobacteriales > Sphingobacteriaceae > Daejeonella. The sequence continues at coordinate 1,190 of NZ_JBASJU010000345.1, read as the reverse complement.
TTATTTGGTTAATAATCCGGATTAGAGATGTTTTTCCGGCGCCGTTCGGTCCCAGCAATCCAAACACACTGCCTTTTTCAACTTCTATTGATACATTCTCCAGGGCACGGTGATTGGCATATTGCTTAACAATATTTCTTATACTCAGCATTTCGATGGTTTATAATATAATGACCGTTAGATAGGTGTAATATGATTTCGTTACACGTATTTATGGTAATAGTTGGACGTAAACAATTAATTGCCTGAGGAAGAAAGATATCAGGTTTTCGATTTCTTAGTATTTGAACCTCCGAAAAAATTCTTAACAGCTAATAACATTTTTGGTTCGCCGCTCTTTTCTTTCCCAATAAGAAAACCATAAGGTTTTAAAGGCTTGATGTGATCACAAATTATTTTAATGATTCCAATCATAGGGATTGCCAGTATCAGCCCCGCTATCCCCCAGACAAGTTCCATAAAGACCAAGACTAAAATGGTAAAGAGAGGGTTTATATTTACTTCGGAGCCGACAACAAGAGGCTCGAGTATATAGGTTTGGAGAAATTGGACCACCAGATAAGTACCGATAACTGCCATGATCATATTAGTATCTCCACCCTGTGAGATCACCATTAAAACAGTTAAGAAATTACCCACAAGGTTACCGATGAATGGTATGATTTCAAGAATACCACAAAGAACAGCGAAGAACAGCGCATTTTCGACCCCGGCCACGCTAAAGCCGATGCCGTAGAGGATCCATAGCATACCGATCATCATTCCCATCCCCGAGATATACTTCTGAGCCATCTTGCCGGAATCCCGAATGATTTGCTCGGTTTCTTTTGATTCCCCCGTAGGGACTAACATAAGAACGAATTTCTTCAAATGGGCTCTTGAGGATAGAAATAGAAAAAGATATACGATCACCAGGATGGAATCTACTAAAATGCCCATAAGTATGCTTAAGACCGTTCCTCCTTTGTTTCCGCTCCCACCGGAACTGGATTCAGCCTGCTTGTCTATAAACTCCTTCTGTTTTTCAGGCGTAATACCGACATTTTTTGCGATATACTCTTTTATGTTACTTCCAATCTTACTTAACCGGTCCCCGATCTGCGAAAGATCATTAGAGATATCTGAAGCCTGCCAGGAAAACAATGCGACTATACCAGCAATCCCTAACAAGAACAGTAGAACGCACAGAA
>NZ_JBASJU010000344.1:0-6698 GCF_049655485.1 Daejeonella sp. | reverse complement strand
GCCTCAGGCCTTGAAGGGCGGGCTGGTGGATCGGGAAAAGAAAACAGCTCTATCTGATAACTTCCATTGACTGAAAGGTCAAGCTTATACGAATCCCGTTCCGATCTATAAACTTCCCTGACTATTTCTAGTCCAAGTACTTCCGCGTAAAAATATTTAGCAACCGTATAATCAGAGCATATAATTGCGATATGATGTATACGGTTGAGCTTTAACATTTACTCGCCAAGAATTTTATGTAAGACGTTATTATATATCTCTTGAGATTCTTTAACTGAACCAAAACTCTCTTCGTCTACAATGAGGGCCCCTGAAGTAACAGTTCCAAGTAAGCTGAACTCAGTTTCAGAAGTCGCCAGGAGTTCAATAAATTCTTCCTGTTGCTCAGCTTTAACAGAAACAACAACCCTTCCCTGAGCTTCGCCAAAAAGAAATGCGTCCTTACGGATGTTTGAATCGGTTTCAATTTCAAACCCAAGTCCGTTTGGCATCGATGATTCAAGGAGCGCTATATATAGGCCGCCGTCTGCAACATCATGGGCTGACTGAATTAGCTTTTGTTTGATTAGCTGTTTGATCACCTGATGCATGGCGTATTCTTTATCAAGATCAAAATGCGGGGCTGGGCAAGCGGTAATACTGTGAAAAGAAGCAAGATACTGTGACGAAGCGATATCGTTTACACTCTCTCCCACTAAATAAATCAGATCGCCGGAGCTTTTAAAATCCGAAGTCATAAATGTACTTCGGTCATCCAGCACTCCTAGCATGCCTATCGTTGGTGTCGGGAAAACTGGCCCCTCGTCAGATGATTGATTATAAAAACTTACGTTTCCGCCCGTAACCGGGGTTTCAAATTTTGTACAAGCACTTCCCATACCTTTTATCGCACCAACAAACTGCCAATAAACTTCAGGTACGTAGGGATTACCAAAATTCAGGCAATTTGTGATTGCCACAGGCTCACCACCTGCACAGGTAATATTTCTTGCAGCTTCCGCGACGGCTATAGCACATCCTGTTTCAGGATCGGCATATACATAGCGGGAATTACAATCAACAGAAAGTGCTATCGCTTTATCAGTTCCTTTCACGCTTACTACGGCAGCATCACTGGGACGGTTAGTAGTCATGGTACTTGTTCCTACCATCGAATCGTATTGATCCGTAACCCATCTCTTTGAAGCGATATTCGGATGTGAGATCAGATGTTCAGCAACCGCTTTTAAATCTGCCGGTTCTTTAACATCCTCAATCCGGAATTTTTGGTTTTCTTTAAAATAAGCGGGTTCTTTATATTCTCTGGTGTAAACCGGAGCTCCACCGCCCAGAACCAGATCATCAGCTGGTACATCAGCAACCAATTCTCCATTCATATAATAATGAAGTCGTTTGGTATCGGTAACCTCTCCGATTATGGCACAATTCAAGTCCCATTTTTCAAATACTGCCTCAACCTCTTTTTCCCTTCCTTTTTCAACAACGATAAGCATCCGCTCCTGCGATTCGGAAAGCAGGATCTCAAAGGGTTTCATATTTTCCTGGCGTACCGGCACAAGATCGAGATCGATTCTCATCCCATGCTCGCCTTTTGCCGACATTTCTGAATTTGAACAAATAATTCCAGCGGCACCCATATCCTGCATCCCGACAACTGCACCGGTTTTTATAACTTCCAGCGTTGCTTCAAGTAAAAGCTTTTCCTGGAAAGGGTCACCTACCTGAACAGCAGGGAGGTCATTAATAGAGTCTTCAGTAATATTTTTAGATGCGAAAGCCGCGCCATGTATCCCATCTTTTCCAGTTGCTGATCCAACAATGTATACCGGATTACCCACACCATAGGATGTAGCAGAAACAGTCTCGCCAGGTTTCACAATCCCAGCAGACATCGCATTAACCAAAGGATTCACAGTGTAACACTCGTCAAAGAATAATTCACCTCCAACGGTCGGGATACCGAATGCATTCCCATAATCGCCGATACCTTTAACAACCCCTTTAATTAACCACTTGGTACGTTCCTGTTCTGGATCTCCAAAGCGTAAAGAATTGAGCTGGGCAATGGGACGGGCACCCATTGTGAAAATATCACGATTTATACCACCTACTCCTGTTGCTGCTCCCTGATATGGTTCCAGAGCTGAAGGATGGTTATGCGATTCTATTTTAAATACACAGGCAATATCATCCCCCAAATCAACCATTCCGGCATTCTCTTCGCCTGCTTTGGCTAACATCCTAGGGCCATCTTTAGGCAAGGTTTTTAGCCAGGTAATGGAATTTTTATAGGAGCAATGCTCGCTCCACATTACCGAGAATATGGATAGTTCAGTGAAATTTGGCGTACGCCCGAGTATCTCTTTTATTTTATCAAATTCCTCGGGAAGAAGACCGAGATCTTTAGCAGTATCTATAGTGGTAAGTTGCAGATTTTCCAATTTATCGTGTTTTTGTTGGGAATGGTCAAAAATAGGAAAGTTTTACGTTTTTTACGTTATACGTTTTACGTTATACGTTTTACAAGGTGCCATGTAAATTGCTCTTTCAATTTTTAGAAATCATTTCATTTTAAATATCCCTTAAAAATGGAAATCCCCAAAACGTACAACGTATAACGCACAACGAACAACTCCTGCTCCCATTTTTCAGTAAATTTTCCATTTTTTATCAGTTTTTTCCAAAATTCCCTTCTTTTTCTCGCACAAAAGACTAATTTTATCGAAAATTTAATTAAAACTTAGCAAAACGATGTCATCTTTAAGATTTCAAGCACTAAATGCGGTTCTTTCCAGAACAACAACTGAGGTAAAAATTCCTTCAGCCAAACCTTCTGAATATTTCAATGTAAATGTCTTCAACCAGAAGAAGATGAAGGATAGTCTGTCGAAAGAAGCATTTAATAGTATTGTACATTCGATAGATTCGGGATCTCCAATTGACAGAGCTATTTCCGAACAGGTAGCTTCTGCGATGAAATCATGGGCTATTGGAAAAGGCGCGACTCATTATACGCACTGGTTTCAACCATTAACAGGTTCCACTGCAGAGAAACATGACTCCTTCTTTGAGCCAGGTTCTGACGGACAAGGTTTAGATAAATTTTCTGGTGAGGCCTTATCGCAGCAAGAGCCGGATGCATCCAGCTTTCCAAATGGCGGTATCCGAAGTACTTTCGAAGCGCGTGGTTATACTGCATGGGATCCTTCATCGCCAGCTTTTATAATGGGTAATACCCTGTGTATCCCAACTGTTTTCGTTTCTTACACGGGTGAAGCATTAGATTACAAAGCTCCTTTATTGAAAGCACTGGGAGTTATGGATAAAGCAGCTGTAGCTGTGGCTCAATATTTCGACAAAAGCATAGAAAAAGTGAATGCTTCCCTGGGTATTGAACAAGAGTATTTCCTGGTTGATCTGGCTTTATTTAATGCTCGTCCCGACTTATACCTTACGGGAAGGACACTATTCGGCCACATGTCGGCGAAAAATCAGCAATTAGATGATCATTATTTCGGCTCTATTCCTGACCGGGTACTGGCATTCATGCAGGAACTGGAGATCGAATCTATTAAACTTGGAATTCCTTTAAAAACCCGCCATAATGAGGTTGCTCCTTCACAGTTTGAGTGTGCACCGATCTACGAGGAAATCAACCTCGCGATCGACCACAATTCCTTATTGATGGATCTGATGGACAAGATTGCTCGTAGACATAATTTCAAAGTTCTCCTTCACGAGAAACCATATGCCGGAATAAACGGTTCAGGTAAACATAATAATTGGTCATTAATAACAAATACAGGCAAAAACCTGCTTGCTCCTGGCAAAACCCCGAAAAACAATCTGATGTTCCTGACTTTCTTTGTGAATACGATCAGGGCTGTTTACGAGTACTCAGATTTATTAAGGGCATCTATTGCATCCGTAAATAATGACCATCGTCTTGGAGCAAATGAGGCTCCTCCAGCAATCATTTCTATGTTTCTTGGAAGCCAGCTTAATGATCTACTGGACGAGATCGAAACATCACGTGTTACGTCTAAGATGAAGCAAGAGCCCGCACTTTGGACTGCAATTCCTAAAGTTCCTCAGATCCTCTTAGATAATACTGACAGAAACCGTACTTCGCCGCTTGCATTTACTGGTAATAAATGGGAACTGCGTGCTGTGGGTTCATCGGCGAACTCTGCAAATCCTATGACCGTACTAAATCTGATCGTTGCTGATCAGCTGAATAAATTTAAAGCTGAAGTTGACAAACTTATCAAGAAAGGCGAGAAAAAGGATGTTGCGCTAATGACCGTTATAAAACGTTACATTAAGGAGTCTAAATCAATCCGATTTGAAGGAAACGGCTACAGCGAGGAATGGGCTCAGGAAGCTGAAAAAAGAGGGCTTTCGAACATTAAAACAACTCCTAAAGCGCTGGATGTACTTTTAGATCCCAAGACTGACAAGCTATTTGAAGAAAACGGAGTGTTCACCAAACGTGAATCTCACGCGCGTCACGAAATCCTCCTTGAAAGTTATTTCAAGAAGCTTCAAATCGAGGCAAGGGTAATGGGCGAATTAGTCGATAACGTGATTATTCCTACAGCAATAAGCTACCAAACAACCCTTATCGAAAACGTGAAAGGCTTAAAGGACATCGGCCTTGGTGCTGATACCTATGAAGCCCAAATGGATATTATTAAGAAGATCTCCGAGCACGTTAACTTCATTAAGACCAACAACAAAAAGATGATCGATGAGCGTAAAAAGGCTAACAATATCGAAGACGTTAGAGATAAATCTATTGCTTACGATGAAAAGGTAAAATCATTCTTTGATCCAATCCGTTACCACGTTGACAAACTGGAGCAGTTAGTTGATGATGCGAAATGGCCATTGCCGAAGTTTAGGGAATTGCTTTTTATAAAGTAGTATGAGGTATGAGGACTGAGGTCTGAGATCTGAAGTCTGAAGTCTGAAGAAAGCCCTGCGTTAGCGGGGCTTTTTTATTGGGATGGTTCCCGGTTCCTTAGCTAAAGTACCGCGCTGAAAAGAATTAGAATGCCAGCAACATTTGCTTTCCAAAAGTATCTACCTGAAAATCGTTGACCAACAACTATCAAAATTCCTTATTTTTGAGCAATGTCTGATCTCAAATACAACCAACGCGGCGTTTCTGCTGATAAAGAAGATGTGCACAACGCCATCAAGAATATAGATAAAGGAATTTTTCCGAAAGCTTTCTGTAAGATCATACCTGACATATTGGGTAAAGATGATGCGTATTGCAATATTATGCATGCTGATGGCGCAGGTACAAAGTCTTCCCTGGCCTACGTGTACTGGAAAGAAACCGGAGATTTATCCGTTTGGAAGGGAATTGCTCAGGATGCTATTATTATGAATCTTGACGACCTGCTTTGCGTGGGTGCCACTGACAATATTCTGCTGTCTTCTACAATCGGGAGGAATAAGAATCTTATTCCGGGAGAGGTAATAGCCGAGATCATCAATGGAACGGAGGAAATACTGCAGGAATTACGGGAACAAGGAATTGGAATCTATTCAACCGGCGGAGAAACCGCTGATGTTGGTGATATCGTAAGGACAATTATAGTCGATTCGACTGTAACCTGCCGGATGAAGCGCTCCGAAATTATTTCGAATGATAGAATCCAGTCTGGCGATGTTATAATTGGCCTCTCATCGTACGGTCAAGCCACTTATGAGAAAGAATATAATGGCGGAATGGGTTCAAATGGACTAACTTCTGCACGGCATGATGTTTTTCATAAATATGTAGCAGAAAAATACCCGGAAAGTTACGATCCGGCTGTGCCTTATGAGCTAATTTTCTCAGGTGGTAAAAAATTGACCGATCAGATCAACACCGTTGGATCTGAAACAGTAACCGCTGGAAAATTGGTACTCTCTCCTACCCGTACATATGCTCCGATCGTTAAACAGGTTTTAAATAAATACCGTGCTGACATTCATGGAATGGTACACTGCAGCGGTGGAGCACAAACAAAAATCCTTCACTTCATTGACGACCTGCACATCATAAAAGATAATTTATTAGAGATACCTCCCCTTTTCCAGCTAATCCATGAGCAATCCGGAACAGATTGGAAAGAGATGTACAAAGTATTTAATATGGGTCATAGAATGGAATTTTATGTTCCCGAAAAAATCGCTCAATATATTATCGATATTTCTAATGAATTCAATGTGCAAGCTCAGATAGTGGGACGGGTCGAGGCCTCGGAGAAAAAGCAGGTGACAATTAAATCTTCCTATGGCGAATTTGTTTATTATTAAAATTGAAACTTATAAAAAAGCCTCGCTGAAATCAGCGAGGCTTTTTTTGTGAGATTGCTTCGTCGTGCCTCCTCGCAAAGACAAGTCCCCATTACGGTGTCATTGCGAGCGTAGTGCGGCAATCCCTACTCTGTCTTTTTCATTATCATCTTATCCTTCGGCATCGGCAATGTATTGCCTCTGATGTCCAATTCAGCGATGATGTTTTTCGCACCACCCAGAACATCAATACACCATAATACGAATCTTGCATCTACTGAAATCGTACGTTTGTATGTTTTATCGAAGGCAATATCACCACTCATTGCTTCCCAATTACCATCAAACGCAATTCCGATAAGTTCGCCATTACCATTCAGCACTGGTGAGCCGGAATTACCTCC
>NZ_JBASJU010000343.1:0-11097 GCF_049655485.1 Daejeonella sp. | reverse complement strand
CAGACATTCTATGGAATGGTTGTGATGATAAAGTAAGGGTCAACGGATACCAGAGGTTTGAAAATTCCTTCGGGGACGAACCAACCAAAGTAAAGACGAGTTAATACTTTTAGTAACCACGGTTGCGAAAAAGTTAAAACGGGAATCCCAATCGAAAGAGTAAGATTTCCGTTTTTCTTTTAAACTATTTCCGACAGCGCTTAAACCTTCACTCATTTTCTTATTTTTGATTAAATGGGAAAAGATAATGTTATGGGCGCCGCATCAAAAATATTCGTTCTGGATACTTCCGTCATTTTATATGAACATGATGCATTTCAAAACTTTCAAGAACACGATGTCGCAATTCCCATCCAGGTACTGGAAGAATTAGATAATTTTAAAGCTGGCAACGATACCAGGAATTACGAAGCCCGGAGTTTTATCCGTTTGATGGATAATATCTCTAAAAATATATTGCTTAATGAATGGATGCCGTTGAAAGGGAAGGGGAGAGGCAGATTCAAAGTAGTGATGGACGACACACCTATCCAAAATGACGCTGAAAAGATTTTTGGAGAAGGAAAATTTGATCATCGGATTTTAAATGCAGCGCTTAGCCTGCAAGAGCAACATCCACTGAAGAAAATAGTCCTGGTTTCTAAAGATATTTGTTTAAGATTAAAAGCAAAAGCTCTTAATCTATATGCGGAGGATTATGAAACGGGAAAGGTTAAAAACGTAGAGGAACTATACACGGGTAAAACTGTAATCGATAAGCTTACCAATAAAGTAATAGAACAGCTAATTACGAACAAATTTCTGCCAATAGAAAAGACTGGCATTAGTGTCATACACGAAAATCATTTTTTCACGCTAAACAGTAAAAATAAAACAGCTTCTGCATATTATAATCCTAAAAAATTTCAGCTTGAATATATTCCGGCTCAATCAGTTTATAAGATTGAACCCAAAAACCCTGAACAAGCCTTCGCAATTCATGCTTTGATGAATCCAGAAATAAAACTGGTTACTATCCAGGGAAATGCCGGCACCGGTAAAACACTCCTGGCATTAGCAAGTGCACTGGAACAGCGTAAGAATTATAGACAGATATTTGTCACCAGGCCTATAGTGCCTTTAAGCAATAAGGACATTGGCTTTTTGCCGGGAGATATTAAATCGAAAATAGACCCTTATATGGCACCAATATGGGATAATCTCAAATTTATCAAGGATCAGTTTAGTGAAGATGAAAAAGCGCAAGCAAAATTGGATGAATTGGTACTCACCGAAAAAATAACTATAGCCCCTTTGGCGTTTATCCGGGGTCGTACATTAACCAAGATCTTTTTCATTGTTGATGAAGCGCAAAACCTGACGCCCCATGAAATTAAAACAATTATATCCAGAGCAGGCGAAGACACAAAAATTGTTTTCACGGGGGATATTTACCAGATCGATACACCATACCTTGATGCAGAGAGTAACGGTTTATCGTATTTGATTGACAAAGCCAAGAACCATCCTCTGTACGCCCATATAACCTTACAGAAAGGTGAAAGAAGTGAACTCGCAAATTTAGCCAATGATCTACTTTAGCTTGGCATCCAATTCTACCGGTGAGGATCTTCCGAAATTGATACATAAAAAAAAGCCCCTGATCGCTCAGGGGCTTTTTTGTCAAATGATATATGTTGATTTAGTAAACAACTTTCACATTAACAGCGTTAAGGCCTTTTTTGCCACGCTCAACTTCGTATTGAACCTTATCGTTTTCACGAATTTGATCAATTAAACCTGATGAGTGGACAAATACATCCTCTTCACCTGACTCTGCGGGCACGATGAACCCGAATCCTTTAGTTTCATTAAAAAACTTTACTGTACCTTCTTTTTGCATTGTGTTATTTTATTAATATAATAAGAACAAAGGTAAGGAAAAACGTCAGTATTCTAAACTTTTATTATTTAGTTTGACGATTGCAGGGAATTAAAATTTGAACCTGGTTTTATATAACAAAGAAAGTTTCCTTTCAATGTAAATCAGAAAGTAACAGGAAGATTTGATATTTGAACTTTACAAACACAATATAATTACTAATGTAATGAAATACATCTCTTATTAAAAAGAATACATTCTGGGTTTATAATTAATATTATGTTAAATAGATGTGTTCCATCGCAACTCTTGTCCCTCCTATAAACGTAAAAAGCCCGGATGGTTGTCCGGGCTTTTATTTTGAGCATATTGATATTACAAGGCCTCAATCTTCTTGCTTAGTTCTTCAACTTTCGCATTATCCTTTTTAACCAGATAATAAGTTTTTAAATTCTCTAAAGCAATCTTTGATTTCGGGTCTAGTTCTGAAGCTTTCTGAAGGTAAGGAAATGCTTTATCGAACTCTGCCGAAGCCTTTTTCATAGCAGCATCATATTCCTTTTGTTGAGTTGGAGGAAGTTTATTTGCTTCATTGTAAAGAGCAATACCTTTGTTGAGCATAACGCCACCGATATTAATATTAGCATCGGCATATGAAGGGTCAATTGCAATAGCTTTTAAATATGACTCTTCTGCCTTAGCTGCATCGCCTATGGTGCTATAAGCAATACCTAAATAATACGGATAAAGTTTATTTTTTGGATCTTTTTGTGCCTGTTCTGCAATCTTTGAAATTACTTCCTTCTGTTTCCCAGACATTAAACTTAATTCAATTTCCTGTGTAGCTAAAGCTGCATCGTTGTATTTAAGTGCACCTTCTCCGGCAATACTTATAGCTCTTGCTGTATCCCCTTTCATCGAATACAAACGAGAAAGATCCAGATAAATCTGATTGTTGACGGAGTAATTAGTTTTGATCAACTCCTCATAGTTCTTTATTCCAGCATCATAATTTTTTGAGTTGATGGCTGAAAGACCAGCATAATAGGTAATTGTTGTATCACCAGGACGATAAGATAATGCATTTGTGAACGACGTATAAGCGTCGGCAAAATTACTGCTTTGGTAAGCTCTAACACCTTGATTTAATTCATACTGGCTGTACAAAGCACTTGTAAGGTGCTCCAGGTTGGCTTTATTTGCTCCATCTTTATCCAATTCAGCGGCTTTTTTAAAAGCAGACTGAGATTCTACCATAAGGGGTTTCGAAGTTGTTAAAACGCTGTCCATTAGAGCCATTTCAGCATAGATTAACGCTTTATAAGTCCAGGCCGTTGGATCGGAAGCGGTTTTATCATTTAAAACAGCCTTGTCGACTGAAGCTTTGGCAGTCTTGAGACTTGGCATTGCAAGAGCCATTGAGTTAGCTTCCTTCAAACTGATAAAACTGTCGTAATTTTTTTTAGCATTTGCCACTTCGCCTTTCTGTGCATATACCAGCACAGAAGAAGCTGTAAAAACAGCTGCTAAAATGAAAGATTTAATTTTCATGTTATTTAATTTAATTTGAGTTGATTGATTCTGTTGTTAATTCGTTTTAATTCTTCTTTATCGTCAGTATGCTTATATAAGATAGATAAGGATGTTAATGACTTTAACTCATTTGGGTCGATTTCGTTTGCTTTCGATAAATAATATTTTGAAAGATACATCATGCTACTTTTAGTTTGGTCTTTTAAATACATATTAAGATAAAGTAAACCTAACGCAAAATTTCCTTCATAATTATTAGGATTTATATTTAAAACAGCCTTATAGTATTCCTCTGCTTTTAAATTATCACCAATCATCTCATTAGAGAATCCAGCAAGATAGTTTAAATTGATATTGAACTCATCCAATTTCAGGCCCCTTTCAGTAAATTTAGCTAATTCATCGAAATCGTTACGATTTCCCAGAATATTAATCAGTTTAAATACCAAATCGCGGGTTTGGGGGAACGCCTCACTCCCATCTGTAAGTGTTTTTAAAGCGCGTTCTTCATCTCCCCTGGTCTCATACAGATTGGCCAGGACAAGGAAATACTCTGGCTTGGGCTTTTGGTTGATTAGCTTTTCATAGAAATTAGCAGAAAGCTCATAGTGTCCCAACTCCTGATTGAGCAATGCCAGATTGTGCCATATAGAATTATTGTTGGGAACCAGGGTGTCGAGTATGGTGAAATACTTCAACGCTTCATCGAATCGACGTTCTTTAAAATATTTATTCCCTCTGAATAAATAGGTATGTTTTAGCTGGCTGTTTATATACGCAATTTCCACTTCAGCATCCGAAGCAGACTTTGAGTTGCTCACCCTGGAAAGAGAGTGCAGGGCTTCTTCTATAGGATCCTTTGCATATTTCAACTTCACATTTGAGTCAACGCGGGCGAGCGTGGCGTACACTAGGCTGCGAATTAAATTGTTCTTAAAAGCAGTTGAGTCCGACGCCGTTTTATAGGCCTCATCGATAAGTTTTCGTGCAGTTTCGAGATCCTTTATATCTTTTGAAGCAGAATATTTTGCAAAACTGTTCATCGCATCCTTTGTAAGCACGGTCTGAGCTTGTAAGGATGTAATGAACAGCAGCATTATAGAGAAAAGAAATAAAGTTTTTCCCTTCATTGGTATTTTATTCAGTTTCCGGATCCACTGGCTTGTCTGAAGTGTCTGTATCAGATGAAGTTTCTGATTTTGTTTCATCTCCAGATCCCTCTGATTCTTCTTCAGGATTCTCTAAATTTTCATCGCTATCTTCTTCGTGCTCAACTTTAGTAATTGACGCTATCGAATCATCGCCTTTAAAGGTAATCAGACGTACCCCCTGTGTGGCACGACCCATTACACGAAGATCACTTAACCCAATTCTAATAACGATACCTGATTTGTTGATGATCATTAAATCATCATTATCGGTAACATCCTTAATCGCAACAAGTTCACCAGTCTTTTCAGTGACATTAATGGTTTTCACACCTTTACCACCTCGATTAGTAACGCGATAATCGTCGATATCAGTACGTTTTCCGTATCCATTTTCGGAAACAACGAGTACCGTAACTTCCGGGTTATTAATACTGATCATGCCGACAACCTCATCTTTGTCGTGAGCCAATGTTATACCACGAACTCCCGTAGCGGTTCTTCCCATTGGGCGAACTGTAGATTCGTTAAATCTAATTGCTCTTCCTGAACGAAGCGCCATTACAATTTCGCTTTCACCGGTAGTCATGCAAGCTTCCAATAACTGGTCTCCTTCGTTGATATTTATCGCATTGATACCATTTGCACGAGGACGTGAATATGCTTCAAGAGAAGTTTTTTTAATGGTTCCTTTCTTGGTACACATAATGATAAAGTTGTTCTCCAGGTAATCCTGGTCTTTCAGATTTACAACTTTAATATAGGCCTTTATATTTTCCTCTTTAGGGATGTTAATCACGTTTTGTATTGCACGCCCCTTACTTGTCCTGGTTCCTTCTGGAATTTCAAAAACTCTTAACCAGAAACATTTACCTGTTTCTGTAAAAAACAGCATATAGTTATGATTGGTTGCAATCAGGATATGCTCAATGAAATCCTTATCCCGCGACTGCGAACCCATCGAACCTTTGCCACCTCTCCCCTGTTTGCGGTACTCTGTTAACGGAGTACGCTTTATGTATCCTTCATGAGAGATAGTTATTACTACTTCTTCATCAACGATGAAATCCTCCATCCGCATATCGTCTGCGGAATGTGTAATGGAAGTGCGACGTTCATCTCCGAATCTCTCTCTGATATCAATGAGTTCATCGGTAATAATTTTCATTCGTAAAGCCTCATCAGCCAGTATAAGATTCAAATACTCGATAGTCTTCATCAGTTCCGCGTATTCCTCTTTAATCTTATCTCTTTCAAGTCCTGTTAGGCGGCGAAGAGTCATATCGAGAATAGCTCTCGCCTGGATATCAGAAAGGCTAAAGCTTTCCATCAAACCAACTCTTGCATCGTCCGGGCTATTTGAAGCGCGAATCAACTTAATAACCTCATCGAGGTGATCAAGTGCAATTAATAAGCCTTCGAGGATATGGGCACGTTTTTCCGCCTCAGCCAAATCAAATTTAGTTCTTCGGATCACTACTTCGTGACGGTGGTCAACAAAATGACGGATAAGATCTTTTAGGTTCAACATCATAGGCCGCCCATTTACAAGCGCGATGTTGTTTACACTAAAGGAAGTCTGCAATGCAGTATACTTGAAAAGATTATTGAGAACTATAGAAGCATTGGCATCGCGTTTAATTTCGTAAACGATTCGCATACCGTCTCTGTCAGACTCATCTCTGATCTCGCTGATACCTTCAATTTTCTTATCGTTAACAAGACCGGCAGTTTGCTCAATCATGTTAGCTTTATTCACCTGATAAGGAATCTCGTTCACGATAATGCGTTCACGGTCACCCTTATAGACTTCAATTTCGGCTTTGGCGCGCATAACAATCCTGCCGCGGCCTGTTTCAAAGGCTTCCTGAACTCCAGAGTAGCCGTAAATTATACCCCCAGTTGGAAAATCCGGGGCTTTCACATGCTGCATGAGTTCAGCAATGGTAACCTCGTTATTCTCAATGTATGAAATGGTAGCATTAACAACTTCCGTCAAATTATGAGGAGGCATATTAGTTGCCATACCTACTGCAATACCTGATGCACCATTTACAAGAAGGTTTGGAATGCGGGATGGAAGTACTGTCGGCTCTTCAAGAGTATCATCGAAGTTTAGCTGGAAATCAACCGTATCTTTGTTGATATCGGCCAGCATTTCTTCCGCAATTTTCTTTAAACGCGCTTCAGTATAACGCATAGCCGCTGGTGAATCACCATCGACAGATCCAAAGTTTCCTTGTCCGTCGACCATTGGATAACGTAAGCTCCACTCCTGCGCCATACGAACCATCGCAAAATAAACAGAGGAATCTCCGTGAGGATGATATTTACCTAAAACATCTCCGACAATACGTGCAGACTTTTTGTGCGCCTTACTGCTTGTAACACCAAGATCCAGCATCCCGTAAAGGACCCTGCGGTGCACCGGCTTAAGTCCGTCGCGGACATCAGGCAGTGCGCGGGAAACAATTACCGACATCGAATAATCGATGTAAGCAGATTTCATTTCCTCCTCAATATTGATCGGAATTATTCTATCGTTTTGGGGTGCTAAATTATCGTTTTCTGTATCTTCAGCCATGTTTTATTGAATTCTGAATTAATGTCTTTCAAATTATTCGAAGGCTCTGGTAAGCATTGCTAATCCTTCGCTTTTTCAGCCTTGCGAAGTTAGCAAAATTCATCGTTTTTATGGGCGGATTGGAAAAATAATCAGGTCCCCCCATTTGGTTTTCGGGAGAAAAAAATCGATGGTCCTAAATGATTTTGATTAATTGAGCAAGAGGTATTTATGAAGTAAGAAATAAGGCTATTATACCTCATTCAATCCTTTTTTGTAGACTTCCAGTGCCCTTTTTCTTGCGAAATCGTGATCCACAATAGGCCGCAGATGGTATTTATTAAAATCCTTTACCCAGGTTTTTATGTAGATCAGCTTAGGATCAAACTTTTGAGTTTGCGATGCAGGATTAAATATCCTGAAATATGGTGCTGAATCACAGCCACTTCCTGCGGCCCATTGCCAATTACCGTTGTTTGAAGAGAGGTCATAATCAAGCAGTTTTTGCGCAAAATAGGCTTCGCCCCAACGCCAGTCTATCAAAAGATGTTTCGTGAGAAAGCCCGCTACGATCATCCGGACACGGTTGTGCATCCAGCCGGTTTGGTTTAATTGACGCATACCGGCATCAACGATTGGATATCCGGTTTCACCCCGGCACCACGATTCGAACTCCGCTTCATTATTCCTCCAGGGGATGTTATCGTATTTACTTTTGAAACTTTGATTCACTACATGAGGGAAATGGTAAAGGATCATCATGAAAAATTCCCGCCATATCAACTCGTTCAGCCAGGTTTCATTCCATTTTAAAGCAATTTCCACAAGATACCGGATGCTCAGTGTTCCAAAACGGAGATGTGGGCTGACCTGGCTTGTTCCATCTACAGAAGGAAGATTCCGGTTTTGGTGGTAAGAGGATATAATTTCCTGACCAATATTCAAGGGCATGATTTCAGGTTCACAATATTGGAAGCCTAAATCGTTTAGCGAAGGGATGTCTCGTTTTTTTATCTTGAACAAATTGGCAAGATAATTCTCACTTGGAAGTTTTTGAATGGAACTCTTATTAAACAGCTCTTTCCATTTCTTTGAATAAGGAGTAAAGACCGTATAAGGTGAACAATCAGCTTTAACAACTTCTGTCTTCTCAAAAATAACCTGGTCTTTAAAAGTATTGAATTTGATGTCGAAGCTTTCTGCCAGGTTTTTTATTTTAAGGTCTCGCTTGATCGCATAAGGCTCATAGTCATGGTTTAGAAAGATTTCCTTGACATGATAATCATTAACCAACTGTCTGAACGCATTTTCTACATCCGCAAAGAGAACTTGAAACGTTGACTGATTTTGGTGGCAACGTGCATTGAGTTCCTCAAGTGTCTGGTGAATAAAGGATACCCTTTTATCACTTTTATCGGGCAGCTTATCCAGTATTTCCGGGTCGAAAATAAATACGGGAAGTACCGGGTATGGAGACTGCAGGGCGTGATACAGAGCGGTGTTGTCATCAAAGCGTAAATCGCGCCTGAACCAACAGATACTTACATCCTGTTTCATAAACCCTACTGGGAGTAGATTTCGGTAAGGGCACTATTCAGTGCCGGGTAGCGGAACTGGAAACCTGCATTTAACAGTTTTTGAGCAGAAATCCGGTCGCTAATCAATACCACTTCGCTCATTTCGCCGAGTAGAGATTTCAAAACGAATTCCGAAACGTTTAAAGGCCATACAGGTCTGAATAGCTTTTTAGCCATAGCACGGGTGAATTCAGAATTAGTTACCGGGAATGGGCTTGATGTATTGTATACACCATTGTAAGAAGGATCCTCCACAACCTTTTCGAAAATCGCAATCATATCGTATAGATGAATCCAGGGGATCCATTGCTTGCCGCTACCGAGGGCCGCACCAGCGAAGAAATTGACGGGCTTCTCCAATTCAACGAGTGCTCCCCCATGTCGCGTTAATACAATTCCTATCCTAAGCTTAATAATTCGCTTACAAAATTTACTGCCTTCGTCTATGGCATCTTCCCATTGTTTACAGCATTGCGCTAAAAAGCCTGTACCGTTATTGCTTTCCTCTGTCAGGACCTCATCACCCCTATTGCCGTAGTAACCAGCTCCGGAAGCCGAAATAATGGTCTCGATCTTAGCCCCTGTTTCTTCTATTGCTTTAAAAAGCAGCCTGCTCGACTTAACCCTGCTATCGATAATTTCTTCTTTTCGCTTTTTCGTCCACCTTTTATCCGCTATCCCAGCTCCTGCCAAATGTATTATGGTATCAACACCTTCCAGACAATTCCGGTCAATTTGCCCGCTGTCGATATCCCAGCGGAAAGCCTCTGCATTTTTAACACGTGCAGGATCGCGTGTCAGGATTTTAATGACGTGCCCTCTCAGCTGAAGATTTCTAACAATTCTGCTTCCAATAAGTCCCGTAGCTCCGGTAATAAGTATATTTTTCTTTTGATCAGCTTGGTCCATATCTTATTAATTGAATAGGCGGTTCAAAATCTCTTCACGAAATTTAAAGATCTTTTTGATCTTTTCCCTGACTATAAAGTTATGCGCTATATCACCAATAAATCCAAAAGGTAACTGATACTTTACCTCGTCGTGCATTAATATCCCATTATCCTGTTCAGTAAATTTATGAGTGTGTTCCCAAAGAGAGTACGGACCTTTCACTTGCCTGTCGGTAAAGAAATGGGGCTTCTCAACCCGACAAATCTCCGTCTGCCATTTCAAGGGGATACCCAAAAGCGGGCTGACAGTATAATCTATGATCATCCCTTCGTAGACCTCTTTACCGTCCAATTGGGTATGAATTTTAAAAGCCATTTCCGGAGGGGTAATACGGGCAAGATTCTTCGCCGAGGAAAAGAAATCCCACGCGGAAGCGATATCAGTTTTAAGAAACTGTTCACTTGTATAATTATGTATCATTATTTTAATTGACTAAATGTTCTATAACCCTGGGAAGGCAAATCTTCAACCATTCGGTGTAGTTTTCCGGATGTAGTAAGACTTCCTGTTGCAGCTCTTTCATCGAAATATATTTCCAATCCATCACCTCATCTGGATTTATTTCGGGCAGTTCATCTGTCTTGCCAAAGTAAACATGATCAAATTCATGCTCAATGAGCCCATTTCCAAACTCCGCCCGGTAAATAAAACTGAAAGCAAAATCCAGATTGCATTTTAAACCCATCTCCTCGCCCAACCTTCTGGAACAGGCTGCTAAAGTTGTTTCGCCCTTCCGGGGATGGCTGCAGCAGGTATTGCTCCATAAACCCGGCGAGTGATACTTATCCAAAGCCCTGCGCTGCAAAAGCAGACCGCCATTTGAGTTGAATATGAAAACGGAGAAAGCACGGTGTAAAAGGCCTTCTTCGTGAGCAGACATTTTTTCCAGTAATCCTACTTCAAGATCACTTTCGTCGACCAGGATAACCAAATCTTCCGCATTTTCCATAAGGTCATTCATCAGCGTCTATGCCTGTTGCTTTAGATAGGATGTAATTATCTTCTTCAGTTCTGCATCCTTAAGCCCTGACACGGATTGTCTCAAAAACGATTGGTCCCTCTCGATCTGACTGCTATAGCCCAGAAACGAAGGAACGTTTGTTTGGATGGTATACCTTAAAAAGCGCAACTCGACATTATTGTTGTCTGCCTGTATGGCTTTTTCCAGTATCGTTTTGCCATTCTTGAAGTAAGACATTTTGCTGAAAGGATTAAAGGAATGCTTAGCCATGATCATGGTTGCGCCACCCTTATATCCCAAAAGCAAGGGACTATTCCTTTCATTGTAAGGTTCCAATTGCTTAATCAGGTCTTTGCATACCTCTTCCGAAGAAGTCGAGTTGTGGAACTTAAGCCGTATTGATTTGATATTTGGCTCACTTGCCACCGAAGTTAAGTTAGCAAATAGTATTAATAAACATGTTATCACCCTCATACCCATTTCATTTTATTTTGTACCAGACA
>NZ_JBASJU010000342.1:0-18266 GCF_049655485.1 Daejeonella sp. | reverse complement strand
GAACCATCTCTAATAAGTTCAATTCCATTCCCTCCGCTTCAGTATACCCCAAAATATTCTTTATTGTAGGGGACACGTACAGGGGCTTTCCTTCCGCAGAAAGTATTGCCATTCCATCGGCACTATTTTCGATAAGCCCACGAAACATCAATTCATTCAGAAGCACTTTTTCTTCAGCCAGTTTCCGATCGGTGACATTTTGATGCGATACAACAATCCCAGTTTCATCCCCTCCCAAACTCGTTACGTTAAGCACAAACCATCTTTTTTCTAAGGGTGAGTGGCAAGGATATTCAAGTTTGAAAAGTTCGACTTCTTTGTTAAGTACTGCTTTAAGTCCTTTCAATACCTGAGCTGCCACTTTATTCCCATTTGCCGCAGCATTCTCGCAATCAGTGAAGTAATTACTCCCATTCGAAGTCAGAGAAGCAGGTATTGCTCCATTTGCGATTGAGAAGTCCTCCCATGCTTTATTGACCGAAATTATTAATCCGTCCTCATTGACAACCGCAATATGAGCGTCTAAGGAACTTAAGATGCTTTTATTAAGTAATTGGGTTCTTACCAGCTGCAGTCTGGCAAGTCTACGCTCTGTTATATCTCTAAAATTGAAAACAATTCCATTAATCGCTGGATCAAGCAACATATTGGTCATTGTTCCTTCCAGCCATAGCCACTCGTCCTTCTTATTCTTGATCCTGCCTTCATAACCGTCGATTGAGATCCCTGGATTCTTGACGCACTTCGTGAAAAGTCTGCGACCGTCCTTAATATCATCAGGATGCAACAGGGCAAATAGATCTAGGGCAAGAGCATCTTTTTCCGAATACCCTAATACGCGATGGATTGATGGGGCAGCATATTTAAATTTGCCGTCGGTTGTAAGTACTACAAGTACATCGGCGCCATTTTCTATCAGTGACCTATAATGTAGCTCGCTTTTCTTTAATTCTAATAAAAAACTTTGCTTTTCCTTTTCAAGCTTATATTTTTCTAAAGCATTATTAATAGCAGATGGCAGCCGTTCCAGCCGATCTTTCAGGATATAATCAGCCGCTCCTCTTTTGATCACATCTACAGCAAACTCCTCCGAAACATTTGCAGTAATCAGTATGAAGGGTATTTTTAAGGCCCGCTCATGGTAAATAGAAAGGGCCTCGTAGGAATTAAAAGATGGAAGGGTGTGATCTGAGAGGATCAGGTCCGGAACAAACTTGTCTAAAGCCGCAACGAAGGATTCTTTTGAAAGGACAAGCAAAATTTCAGAAACAATGCCCCCTTTGGCTAATACCCGCTTTATTAACTCAGCATCACTGTGGGAATCTTCTAAATGCAGGATTTTTAACTTGTTCATCAAACCTTCGCCTTATTCCTGAAACTCTATTATTGAGGGGTGTTGTTTACTACCAACCAATAAAAACCGAGGTCAGCGATGGTTTTTGAAAAGTTTGCGAAGCCTACTGGTTTTACTACATAGCTGTTCACCCCCAACTTATGGCTCTCGATGATATCTTTTTCTTCCTGGGAAGAAGTCATCATAACAATCGGAATCTGCTTTGTCCGCTCATCGCTCTTAAGAACTGTAAGAACTTCAAGTCCGCTGACTTTAGGCATTTTAATATCCAGGAAAATAACCCGGGGTCGGTCCTCAATATTTCTACCTTCAAATTCGCCTCTTCCGAAGATGTAATCTAAAGCCTGTGCGCCATCTACCAAGTGGATAAGACTGTTGGCCAGATTATGCTTTTTGAGGGCCCGGGTAGTTAGCATCGCATCAGACTTATTGTCTTCTACTAAAATAATATCATTGATAGTTGTATACATTTTATCGAATTAATTGATTTTTGCTGGTAAGGATACGTAAAAACATGCCCCTTCGTCCACTCTTGACTCTGCCCAAACCTTACCGAAGTGCCGGGAGACGATCCGGTGTATAATTGCCAGGCCTACACCTGTTCCTTCAAATTCTGAATTGCTGTGAAGTCGCTGGAAAACGCCAAATAATTTATCGTAGTAAAGCATGTCAAAACCGGCGCCGTTGTCTTTTACGTAAAATGTGATGAAATCGTTGTCCTCAAATGAACCTATTTCAATTACAGGATTTTCAACCTTGCTGCTGTACTTGAAAGCATTGGAGATCATATTGATAAAAACTTGTCTCAGCATATTCCGGTCGCCTTTCAAATTAATAACTTCACCAATAATTATCTTTGGGCCCGGGGTTTTCTCAAAAGGTTTTAATTCAGACAATACCGTGTTGATCAATTCTTTCATATCCACCTTCGTCATCGAAATAATCTGTTTGCCAATGCGTGAAAATTCCAGCAAATTATCGATCAGAAGACCCATTCGCTTTGAATTGGAGATGATTTCTTCAAGTACTTCATGTCCATCTTCATTAAACTTATCAGCGTAATCCTCAATAAGTACCTGTGTAAAGCCATTAATTGCGCGAAGTGGAGAGCGCAGATCATGGGATATAGAGTATGAGAAAGATTCTAATTCATGATTGGCGGCTTCTAACTGGACGGTACGTTCTGCCACCTTACGTTCAAGGCCGATATTAAGTTCAATTATTTCAGCTTTCGCCCGTTCCAATTCAGAATTCGCCGTGGCTAGTTCGAGCGCCCGTTTTTCTTTTTCAAGATTTTGAAAGGCCAGTTCCTGATTCGCTATCAATAATTCCGCGGCACGTTTTTCTTTTTCCTCATTCTGAAATGCTAGCTGCTTGTTAGCAATTATCAGTTCTCCAGCGCGTTTCTCATTCTCTTTTATCTGATATAGTAACTCTTTATTTGTAGAGATCAGCTCTTCTGCCCTGATAACCTTTTCACTTGTTTGATAAATAAGCTCTTTGTCTGCGATAAGCAATTCTGCTGCCCGCTTACTTTTTTCATCTTTCTGAAAAGCAAGTTCTTTATCAGCAATAGCAAGTTCAGCAGCGCGTTTGCCTTTCTCATCTTGCTGAAAAGCCAGTTCTTTATTAGCAACAAGTAGTTCGGCAGCGCGCTTCGATTTTTCTTCCGACTGAAAGGCTAGCTCTTTGTCGGCAATAAGGAGCTCAGCAGCACGCTTTCCCTTTTCCTGTTTTTCAAATACAAGTTCTTTTTTAGCGGTTATAAGTTCGTTGGCGCTTTCATTTTTTATTGCCTGCTCCCGATGGAGATCCTGATTAGGTAGAGCTGGATTTTTGTCTGTGTTATTCTCTCCCATGGTTATTCAGCATATATCCTCTTTATTCATCTCCGTACGTAAAATAAAAACATCAGGACGCCTTGTCTGAAAAGAAGCGGTAGAAAGGTTAGCTGGATGATGTAGATTATACCAAAGCTAACATAATTATCGAAAGCATGCGAAAAGCAGTTTTGGTACTAAAAAGGATTAAATATTCCCCCAGCCATTCGCAAGTACATCTGAAAGATGCATCGTTTTTATGGGCAGATCATTGGCGTCGATATAAGCCTGGAGATTGATAAGGCAGGAAGCATCTGTTGAAATGATGTATTCAGCTTCCATTTCCAAAGCATTGTTGACTTTTTGCTGGGCCATCGCGCTCGAAATCCCTTCAAACTTCACGGCAAAAGTGCCGCCAAAGCCGCAGCAAACGTCGGTATCCTTCATCTCTACCAGATCAAGCCCATGGACCTTGCTCAGCAAATGCCTCGGTTCAGCTTTGATCTTGCATTCGCGAAGCCCGGCACAGGAGTCGTGATAAACAGCGCGGCCATCGAGTTCGGCACCGAAATAATCCTTATCAATTACATTGACCAGGAAATCGGAAAGCTCATGAATATTACCTTGTATGTTCCTGCACTTATTGTGCAATAAGGTATTGGTAAACAAATCGTTATAATAGTTCTTTACCATACCTGTACAGGAAGCAGACGGCGAAACTACATAGTTTGTTTCAGAAAAATCGTTTAAAAATTTGCTCCCCACAGCCTTAGCTTCTTCCCAGTAACCCGCATTAAAAGCAGGCTGCCCGCAGCAGGTTTGTTCCGTATTATACACCACCTTGCATCCCGCCTTTTCAAGGATTTTAACTGTGTTGAATGCCGTCTGGGGATACAGCTGGTCTATAAAGCAGGGGATAAAGAGTTCAACGGTCATTTTTAAGTATCGAGTATCAAGACAATGCGCTAAATTCCGAAAAAAAAACTAGCTCCAGGGCATGAAAGATTGTTTTTATGATTTCAATTAAAAAGAGAATCCATGTTTCCCAATGATACGATCAATATCGACATCGCTCAGCACCGCGTTGCGGGTATTCCCGGTTAATATTTCGATATAACTCGAAAGCCAAAACGCCATAAACCACTAAATATTCCAAAATAAGAAATAAACTATTTTCCTGAAATACAGGATTTGAATAGGCATAATAACTTAAAATGATCGTAAAACTCCATACCAGAGGAAATATCATATTGGTAAAAACAGATAAAATCACCAATGATACAATATACCATGGATGAATTGTAGTTGAAAGAAAAAAGTAAGCAGAAAGCACTATCAACATGTTCGTTATTAAGGTTTTAAGCGAGCCGTCTTGCTTTCTAAAAGAGATAAACAGGATGAAAACAATTAGTATTAAGGGAATTATTTTGCCGGTAATATGAATAATATTGTATCCGGTTATACTGAAGCCAATACTCCTTAAAATATAATAAATGCTTGCATTAAACTCGAAATTGACAAACCATAAGACTATGGTCGACATGTAATTACTAAAAAACGAAATTGAAAAGAATGGTAAAAATAAGAAAAGTATTATTACCCCTATAATTGCGAAAAAGACAATCGATTTTCTGAACCCTAAATATTTTATTAACAATGGTAATAGCATTAATGGGATAAGTTTCATAGAAATTGACAAGGCGATGAGAACCGCTGCCCATAAGTATTTTCCAATGTGTAAATGATATAATGCCAAAACCATAAAAAAAATCATCGCACCTTCAAAGTGAAGATTACCTGTAAGCTCTATGATGACAAGTGGATTAATAAAATACAAAAAGATATTGTTTTCTGGAATTTTAAGGGCGTTAAGAAGCTTTTTGCCGTACTTATAAATCCCAAGGTCGAATACGATGATTAATAACCTGAGAGTCAATACACTGCTAAAAATACTTTTGCCAGAAACCAGAGCAGCAAGAGCAAAGCATAACTGATTAACCGGTGGGTAATTTGTGTAATGACCAGAACTCAGACTTCCCATGCCATTATACAATTGCCTGGCTTCAGGCATGCTAATTAATTTATTTGTAATTACTTCATCCGGCAGGTATAGATATGGATTAAATCCATTTATAAGCATCCTGCCATCCCATATAAAACGGTAAAAATCCTGGGATAAGTTGGGGATGGAAAAAAGAAATAACAGTCGGAAAAAAATGCCTGCTTTAAATAGGATTTCAGTTTTATTTTCTACTTCCTTAATTGAAATAAAAATCAAATAGATTGAAAAAAGCCCTGAAAAGAGAGAGATCAGATAAGGAAAATTACTTCGGCTTAAATTATATGCGAATAAAATATATAAGATGGCACTTGCAGCAATACAAAGAATCAACAATTTGTTATCACGCCGATCTTTAAGCATTAACTTAAGTTCTAAATGTATTATATACTACGTAACCAAAACCCACAACAAGTAAGAAGTGAAATGGCAGCAGCGTATAATCGTTTAAAATAAATGAACTAAATAAACCAAAAACAAAGTATAATAATAATAATACCTCGAGGATCACAAATTTTGGAATCCTATCATTTAGGTATTGTTTCCCTTTCCAATCGTCCGAAGACTGTGTAATATTAAATTTTGGGGTACGCTCAAATTTGCTTTTTTTTCCTGTATATGCTTCCACAACAGCAAACGTATTATATACGGAAAACCCTAGAGTAAGCGTGAAAAAAGCCAAAAACATGCTTATAAAAGATATAAATCGATTAGACATTTCAACATGAATATTTTTATAAACCACCCAATGATTAATGAACAAGATGATACTGCTGACAATAAAAAAGCTATGAACTTGAAAAGCAAAATCAAGTTGAGGATACTTATTCTTTATGTAAAGCATAGGAATGCTCAATACAGATATGATAAGAAGGAAGAAAAACATAGAGCTGCTGCCCAAATGCATAACTGCATGTATTTTAGTAAAAATGGGCAATTTTTCGGAAGAAAATACCCGACCGATCAGTTTTATGAAGTTTTCGGCACCTCCTTTATTCCATCTGAACTGCTGGGAACGTGCACCACTAATAATGACGGGAAGTTCAGCAGGTACTATCACATTTTCCAGATATTTAAATTCCCAATTATTTAGCTGAGCCCGGTAACTTAAATCCAGGTCTTCCGTTAATGTAGCACCACTCCAGTTACCAGAATCTAAAATACATTGCTTTCGCCAAATTCCGGCAGTACCGTTAAAACTCATAAAAAGATGATCTGCATTTCTTCCAGTCTGTTCAAGGGTAAAATGTACATCTAATGCAAATGCCTGGATTTTTGTTAGAAGAGAATAATCTCGGTTTAAATGACCCCATCGGGTTTGCACCACTCCTATCTTCGCATTTTTAAAGTAAATTATGGTTTTATTTAGCCAGTCTTCATCAGGTAAAAAATCTGCATCAAAAATCGCAATAAATTCTCCTTTGGCCGTTTTAAGGCCTTCTTTCAGTGCCCCAGCCTTAAAATTTAATCTGTTGTTACGTATAATATGAGTGATATCTACTCCGGCTTTTTTTAACTTATATATAAGTTCGGAAGTTAGTTTTACACTATCATCATTACTATCATCTAAAACCTGTATCTCCATCTTTTCCCTTGGATAATCCAGGTTTGAAATACAAAGCAGCAAACGCTCTATAACATACTTTTCATTGAAAACAGGCAGCTGGATTGTGACAAAAGGAATTTCATCTGGATTTGACAGATCAAAAACTGGGGTGCTTTCTTGTTTATATTTTGAAGAAATATAGCTGAACAATAATGTTAATTGCGAAATGTTGTACAAAAACATCATTAACAGCGCGAATCCGTATACTCCGATAATTATATATGAGATATAGATCCACATGCTACTTAAAACTATATTTTGCAATCCATCCGATTATCTTAATCCCCGCCATGACGGTGCCCCTAACAGTTCCGGATACTTTTGAAACTCCAATTCTTTTTCTATATCGAACAGGAATTTCTATATAGCTTAGTCCCTGCTTTAAAGCCTTTAATTGCATCTCTACTGTCCATCCATACGTTTTGTCGATCATTTGAAGTTCAACCAACTTGTCATATTTAATAGCTCTGAAGGGACCCAAATCAGTAAATTTGGATGAGAATAAGCATCTCATTAAAAAAGTGGCTAACCAGTTCCCAAATATCTGCTGTGGGGTCATGGATCCATCCTCACGCAAATGTTTAACCCTTGCCCCAATTACAAAATCAATGTCGTTATCTATTATCGGGGCGACTAACTTTACAAGTTCCTCAGGATAATCAGAGTAGTCGCCATCCAAAAAAACGACAATATCCGGCTTAACTTTTTGCAGTGAGATGTAGTTGATCCCTTTTAAACAAGCATTGCCATATCCTGCACGATCTTCCGACAATACGGTTGCACCGGCCATTTTAGCATTCTCAATCGTTGAATCAGTGGACTTATTACTAACAACAATAATTTCTTCTACCAGTTCAGGTATTTCGAAAATTACGTGTGCAATTGATTTTTCCTCGTTGTAGGCTGGAATGATAACTTTGATTCTTTTCACTAATCCTTTTCTGTAATGTAGCTCTTTTGGTAGCTCTTATTTTTTTTGATTTCCCTGTCTCAACAGTGCAAGCAAATTGACATCGTTACCTAATAATACAGGATTTGCATTTATCCTGTTATCATCAGCACCATTCTCCAATTTTAAAACCCCACGCGGACAAACAGCCGAACAGATTCCACAACCAACACATGATGACCGGACTATATTTTCACCTTTCTGGGCATAAGCTCTGACGTCTATCCCCATTTCGCAGGCATTGGAACAATTTCCACATGAGATGCATTGCCCGCCGTTAGTGGTAATTCTGAACCTGGAAAACAATCGCTGTTGTAAGCCTAAAATGGCCGCCATCGGACAGCCAAAACGACACCAAACCCGGCTTCCCATAATCGGGTAGAACCCTACTCCTATTACGCCGCTAAATAGAGCTCCTATTGCAAATCCATACCAGGAAGTCAGCGTATAATTATCCACAAAAAATACATTCTCATTTCCTGAGAAATAATTGAGGATGATAATCGCAATTATTATTATCACCAAAGATACCATTGTGAAAACAGCATCCTTATCCATTTTTTTTCTTTTAAACAGATATAGGCAGGCTGTTAAAATTGCCAGAAAAGCTACAATTCCAATTGTAAATTGACTTCTGGAAATTAAACCTTGATCTGGGTTCTTACCTAGAAAAGTATATAAAACAGCCACTGAGGTGATAAATGCTAAAACTAAAACTAAATGAATACTCCATCGTTCAAATTTCCAGGCTTTGCTTGATTTATCGGATAAATGCCTGAAAGGATCGCCCGCTGTCTCGGCTAATCCTCCACATCCGCAAACCCATGAGCAATACCACCTTTTACCATAAAAATAAGTCAGAACTGGCGATATTAGAAAGATCATTGCGAGCCCGAAAATAAGCATAAAAATCCCCAGATTGCCCCCATTTAACATATTGCTCATATGCCAGTCCTCAAAAAAATAATAATTGAGCGGCCACATATTCTTTATGTCTTTATTGAAATATGGTGTATCAGGATTGAGTTTTGATAATATCTCCGGGATCAAAAAAGCAAATCCCAATTGAAAGAACATCACAGAAAGGGTTCTCACAACCTGGTATTTGTTATCCCGGTACTTTAATAAAAATTTATAACCCATAGACAAAATAGCCACGGTATATAGTGTTCCGTAAACGAACCATTGCGTAGCGGACTTCCCATTTAAAAAAATACTTAAGGGATCAAATAATGAGACCAATCCGGTGTTCCCGTCTTTTTCATGATAGCCCAGATATTGTGGGAACCAATAAATAATGACGTAAAAAAGAGTTAATACTATTCCGAGTATCCACGCAAACATACCTCTGCTAGTTAGCGATTTAAACCAAATACCATTGAATTTAATACCTGCAGGCTGTTTTAGGTAAATATCATTTGCATATAAGACGATACCGGATATAATGGCAAGTAAGGCAAAGATTAACCAGATTGCTTTATTAGAAAACTCAAGATTTAGCAAGGCCAGGGCTAATACAACTAATCCGATAGAGCTAATTGACACTGCGATTTTCTGGACAATAGAAGGAGACGAGCCATTATGATGATCAGCAACAGACATGCTTTCGAGGGTTTTATTCATGTTTGTGTTCATTATAATGTATTAGAAATAGTCTGATAAAATAATGATTGAATTTCAGGTTCATGTTTAGAATAAAACTCAGGATCAAAATTCGCGCTGCTAAGATTATCTATGATATAGTCAACAGATCGGTTTTCGGCTAGTGCATGATCAAAAAATTCATGTCTCATTCTAATTCCAAAAGTGTTTATACCTAAAAATGTTGAGGTGTTTTTATCATAACAGATCCGGATACATTTTTTACCTGATGAGTGTTCCCAGTAAAAATGAGATTCATTGTCCCTTGGCTTGTTCCATATCCAGCCATACGTTTGATATTCTATATCCAGAAATTTCGCAGAATTGAACCAATTCCCGGGATTGTACTCCATTCGATTCCCGCAAATCGTTTGAGCAAGGGTTTCGCCCATCATCCTTCCAGTGTACCAAACGGCTTCAATTGACTTTCTATTAGGAAGAGGCTCTAATTGCTCCGCACAATCGCCAACGGCGTAAATATGATCGATATTTGTTTCCAGAAATCTGTTCACCCTTACTCCTATTCCAAGTTCAATTCCGCTTTTCCTTAAAAATTCAATATTTGGGGAAACGCCTGCTGCAAGACCGACTATCTGACACGGGATAATCTCGCCTCTGCTCGTAAGCACTGAATTCACCCTCCCATTTTCATCAGCATTTATTTCCTTAAGTTCTGTCTCAAGACGCAAATCAACCCCATGTTCAAGAATATGTGTGTTTAGCAATTGGCTTTCTCCATCAGGTAAAACAGTATTCCAAAAGCTTTTTTCCCTAACCAAAAATGTAACATTTATCTTTCTTGATAAAAGCATCTCTGTAAGTTCTATTCCGATCAAGCCCCCCCCCACAACGACGGCAGTTTTACATCCAGGTGTAAATTTCTCCAGATTCCCGAGATCTTGTTTCGTACATAGTCCCGTAACACCGTCTAAACTTTGACCTGGCCAGTTAAACATGTTTGATTTAGAGCCAGAAGCGATAATAAGCTTGTCATAGCTAATAGTTTCACCTCCATCAAGATGAAGTGTTTTTTTGTACACATCTACATGTTCAACATAGCCTTTTACGAGGTCAATTTTATTATCCTTCCAAAAGTGAGTGTCATAAGGTTGGGTATGCTCAAATTTCATGTGCCCCATATAAATATACATGAGCGCGGTTCTGGAAAAAAAATACTCCGATTCGGCAGAAATTATCGTAATCCGTTTATCAGACAGCATCCGTATATGCCTGGCGGCTGTTACACCTGCTATTCCATTTCCGATAATGACTACCTGCTCCATGTTAAAGCTTTAAGGGATAGAGTTCCTGGGCAAGAAAGTCCTCAGGTACTTCATGGTCATCGATAAACCCTAATTCATTATCCCTGCCATCCTGAGGAACGTAATCGGTTTTGAAGATATAGTCCCATAAACTGAGAGAAATTCCAAAGTTAACACCGTATTTATTTGGAATGCTTTTGGTGTGGTGCCAAACATGCATTTTAGGATTGTTTAAGATGTATTTGAATTTGCCGTAATTCCAACCAATATTGGCATGGTTCAAATGACCGATCACTATAGAAAAATAATGAACGAAAATTACATCACGAGCGTTTAATCCACCAATCATGGCTAGCGGAATATATAATATTGATTTATAAAGAACAGGTTCCATCCAATGAAAACGCATATGGGTAGCAAACCCCATTTGTTTAGCAGAATGATGAATTTTATGGAAATTCCACAAGAACCCGACTCTGTGTAATAACCGATGAGTGTTCCATTGAATAAAGTCTGCAACTATGAAAAAAAGTATTAGTCCGGAATAGAAGGGAAAGTCATTTAATTCAAAAAGTTTCAAATCTTCTAATGTTATCCCGAAAGAAAAGAGTAACCTGTTCAAAAGATGCGCTGCTGTTTCAGAAAGTGCAATTAGCAGAATAAGATTTAATAAAAAGAAATTGAAAAAAAGATAAAACAGATCAAGCCAAAAATCTTTCCTAAAGATTGCCTGATCTTTTCGCCATGGGAATATAATCTCTAATGACCATACCAGTAACGATATAATAATAAGTCCGTAGAAGTAATTATCCCAGCCTGGATATAAAATTTCATTCTTTAGATAATTGAAATAACCGGTGTATGAGTTTAAAATAATCTCTTTAATCTCATTCATTTAAATATATTTATTCATAGACCTTTATACCGTTTTTCAAGTAGATGCCCCACTTTTGGGAATAAGCATGTACTTTTTCCGTTGATCTTCCATTTTGATCCACCACTACTTTTCCTTCATTCTTCCATTCAAATATCCCACCCCAAAGATTGAATACGTTTTTATAACCTGCTTTTATAATCTTTTCTGCTATTCTCTCGCTTCTGACACCAATTGAACAATAAATAACAATTTTATTATCATTAGAGGGAATTATGGTTTTAATTTTCCTTATGTCAAATGAGTTGAAACCCACATAAATAGCACCAGGAATTTTACTCACCTTGTACTCTTCCCATTCTCTCGCATCCAATATGATTGTTTCCTTACCCAATTCAAGCTCCCCTGGATATATGTAAGGAATTTTATTAGAATTAAGCCTATTTAAAACATTCGCAATATCTCTGTTCTGAGCTAAAATGTTACTTATGGAGCCTAAGAATATAATAAACAGACTAAAAAACTTCATAGGTTCAGGTGATATCCTAAGTCAAATTCCAGTTTCGATTTTTCTTTTTCTTAACCTTTTGCATAAATCTGTTCTTGATAGAACCTGAAAATGTTCAAAGCTATCATTTCTGTTCGTTCAGACTCCAATTATAATCCAGATAAGTAATTTTCGTCCTTGAACTTATTTTAGTTTGCGAATATTTATTGATAAAATTTACTAAACTTCCATTCTGAGCAAAATCACCCTTATACCAGGTGAAATATTTGGAAAGTTGAGAATTATTTGCATTGATATTATTCTTGTTCTTATCGTTTAAAAAATCT
The DNA here is from genome assembly GCF_049655485.1 of Daejeonella sp. Lineage (GTDB taxonomy): Bacteria > Bacteroidota > Bacteroidia > Sphingobacteriales > Sphingobacteriaceae > Daejeonella. Next base: position 5,867 of record NZ_JBASJU010000342.1, on the reverse strand, counting down.
TTACCCTGGGTATTAAGCTGTGACTCAAGATTTGAACCAATATAAGCTTCTCTTCTTAACTCTGCGCAGGACATAGATGCACAAACAATAGCAAAGTGAATTAGTGGATCATTAAATTTTCTAAGGATCTTATGTTCAATATTATTCAAGTCATATTTTTCGCGACCTATATTAATAAATTTTATATCCCAGGGGGTATTTACTTTATAAATTTTTCCGCCAATATCTTTAATGCTTTTTACGGGGTAATTTTGAAGGATTAAAGAAACAGTAAATGCATTATAAGCATTGATCCAAAAAGCTTTTTGATCATTTATGCTCCAGCTTGATTGAGGCGCATTATCCCTGAGAGTTTTCAAATAAGCATCAAATTCGGTTTTATCATTCTTAAATCCTTTGTAATTAACCATTCCGGATGAACTAACATGTTTTTTTAACAATTTATCCCACTGCTGATGAGATGGAACTTTTTGAGCGAACACAGCTGTTGTCATCATGAAACAAAAAAACGAGACAAATAACTTTTTCATATAAAATATCTTTTAAATTGAATGAACCCTGCACCAATTGAGGCAAGATTCATTTGAGAATTAATTCTATTATATACGATTAAAATCGACGCTCGGCCTTAATGAGTTCAGGGAATTGTTTTTGAAATCGTTTTATACGTGGAATGCTTTCCATTTTAACGTAAGGCGCATCAGGATTATTTTGAATATAATCCTGATGATAATCCTCTGCCTGCCAAAACTTGTCAAATGGTAAAAGCCGAGCGGCTATCCGTTTGGTATACTGTTTTTGGATTTCGGAAATGTATTTTTCAGCCTGGGATTTCTCGTCTAGTGATTTGTAAAAAATGATAGAACGATACGAAGCACCATTATCAGGTCCTTGTCCGTTTACTTGAGTAGGATCCTGTGAGGCAAAATACACTTGTAACAAAGTAGCATACGAGACAAGAGTGGAATCATAATAAACTTGAATCGTCTCAGCATGATCAGTTGTATGTGAACTAACCTGTTCGTAAGTAGGATTAGGCTCTTTGCCACCAGCATAACCAGAAATAACCTCATGCACTCCCTTAACACTTTCAAAAACTCCTTCAACACACCAAAAACAGCCAGAAGCAAAAGTCGCCTGACTAAATTTTGAAAGATCTTTATCTGGATTTTTTTTCTTTGGTATTTTTTGAACCTGCTGGGTACAAGACAGCGAAGCGATCATGAAAGAAGCGAGAACAAATAGCAGGAATATCTTTTTCATTTTTTATAGAGCAATTTAATTCGTTAATTCAGCGCTGCCAAATAAGTGATTAAAACGTTCGCAATGGATAAATACAAACTTTAGTGCGCTGAAATCCGGTGAGCCTGGAATCTCATAGACCTGGTTACCTTTCGTGGATTTTAAATCGCCCATAGATACAAACTCTAAAGGAGAAGAAGCCTTAGACAGGTAACTTTAAGATCCGGCCTATTAGTCGTGGTGAAATTTTTTAACTTACAGCATGTAAAACCAACCTTATTAATTTGAAATTAATCAATTCTATTCGCTTTCAGCCCAGAATTCAGGCTTACTCCCTTATTTTGGTGTTAGTTTTTTTATCATCCTGTTCCCAAACTTCAAATACAAGCCCAGTTTTTCCCAAGATTGAAAAAAAAATCAACGGATTAAGTTTTGTTGCTTCACCGCGTAAAGTAACAGACTCCGTCATCGCACCAGTCATAGATATCAATGCCAATTGGGTAACTCTAATGCCTTTTGGTTTTATGAGAGATTCAGATAATCCTCAGATTCAATATAATAACGACAGACAATGGTGGGGCGAAAGCAAAGAAGGAATTAAGCATACTGCTATGTTATTCAAAGAACGAGGAATTAAGGTCATGCTAAAGCCTCAGCTATGGGTCGGGCGAGGGAATTTTACAGGCCATATTAAAATGGACACGGAAGAGAACTGGGTGTTATTAGAAAACCAATATGAAATATTTATACTCGATTTCGCTTCACACGCTCAGGAAATTGGATTTGATATGTTTTGTATCGGGACAGAGTTGAATACTTTTGTTTCAAATCGACCTGAGTACTGGGTAAATCTGATCAATAAAATCCGAAAAGTATACAAAGGTAAAATTACTTATGCCGAAAACTGGGATACCTATTCAAAGGTGCCGTTCTGGAGTAAACTGGATTATATCGGAGTAGATGCCTATTTCCCCTTGAGCAGTAGCAAAAACATTACTTTAAAAATGCTCAACGAAGGATGGAATAAGCATAAAAAGAGTCTTAGAGAGCTTAGCCATAGGGAAGAAAAGCAGATTTTATTTACAGAATACGGCTATCGCAGCACCAATTATACAGCCAGAGAACCGTGGTCATCTGGCGGTAATTCAGTTAATTCGGAAAATCAAAAAATAGCTCTAAAGGCCCTCTTTGACAATTTCTGGATGGAGCCTTGGTTTGCCGGTGGTTTTCTATGGAAATGGTATGATCATATTAACCCATCCAGGGAAAGCATAAGCACTGATTACACCCCGCAAAATAAACCGGCAGAAATTGTAATCAAGGAGAATTATGGGAAAAATTATTAGCAGCTTGAACTTTTATAACCGACGGCCCCCCTCATACGTCCCAGCAATGTAAATATCTTACTGTTTTTCTTAGATTTATGGCTACTTTTTGATAACCTCACTTTACATTGTAAAAAGCTATATTATGAAAATCGGTCTAGTATTCTTTGCATCCATAATTTTACTGTCATCCTGTTCCAGGCAACAATCTAAAAACGCTGGCTCCCCAAGCACAAAAGAAGCCGTAATCAATAAAATATGGGAAAGCTCGGGCGGAAGAAAAACCTGGCAGAATTCCCGGTACCTGGCATTTTCCTTCGCACCTCAAAGAGAAGGGAAAACTGTTATGAGTCGTTCTCATTTATGGGATCGTTACACCGGAGACTATAGACTAGAAACTAAAACTCCGACTAATCAAGACCTAATCGTTTTATTTAATGTGAATAGCCAGAAAGGAACCTCCTATTTAGATGGTAAGATTCTCGCGGATTCGTTAAATTCTAAAGAAATTAAAAAAGCTTATGGTAATTTTATAAATGATTCTTATTGGCTTTTGGCTCCTTTAAAACTCGAAGACGATGGAGTAAATGTAACTCTAGAAGAACCTGAAATAGTCGATGGCACGAAACTGGATGTTTTACACCTAACTTTTGGAAAGGTTGGTCTTACTCCCGGTGATCAATATTGGATTTATGCAGATTCAGTGAACGGACAAATTAAACGATGGAAATTTCTATTACAGGGTAAACAGGAAGGTGTTTTCAATTGGACAGATTATAAGGATCTGGGTGGTGGTTTAAAGCTTTCAACTTACAAGCAAAATATCAATCAAGCCGGGGCAGGAATTAAATTCTTAAATGCCAGCGTATTAACCAATGTAGATAAAGATAAATTTACAAAACAATAAAATTTGCCAGGTAAATAAATCCGTTACACTTCCATTTTCGATATTCAGAAGGTAAAGCCGTTTTTGAACTAAGGAGAATTTTAAAAAAAATTCCTGATTAGTTCGGTGCTAAACTCCGCGAGAAAAGCTAACTATAAATTTACAGGGATTACTTCTTCTTTTTTTGAGAATAACAGTGATATTAGTATGATTAATCCAAGAATGAAAAATCCGGCAAGGCTTATGGCGGAGTTGCGCATGCTCCCGGTAAATTCTTCTATATAAGCAAAGCTAAACAGGCCAATTACAATCGCTAATTTCTCTGTCACATCATAAAAACTGAAGAAGGATGCCGTGTCTGGAGTGTTATGAGGAAGAAACTTCGAGTAAGTTGAGCGCGAAATTGATTGTATCCCTCCCATTACCAGGCCTACAACTGCGGCAATGATATAAAACTGAAATTCGTTCTGTACGAAGTAGGCAGCAGCACATACACCTATCCATATGACAAGCACAATGATAATGACGAGAATATTTCCATACTTTTTAGCGAAGTACGACATAATCAGTGCTCCTAGAATTGCTACAATTTGGATGACCAGAATGATAGCAATCAACTTGGATGTCCCAAGTTTCAAAACCTTTTCTCCAAACCCTGCGGCCACGAGCATGATGGTTTGAACGCCCATGGAGTAAAAAAAGAAAGCTAATAAGAACCGCTTAAGCACAGTCATCGTTTTCAACTGCTTCCATACCTTCAGTAATTCTTCAAAGCCATTACTCACCTGGCTTTTAGAAATCTTTGCATGGTCCCTGCTCCCCGCCGGAAGTTTCCTGAATGGAATCTGAGCAAAGCCTATCCACCATATCCCTACAAGAAGAAAGGAAAGGCGTGCCGGAATTGAAGCGTCGGTAATACCAAAAAGTTCCGGCTTAAGTACAAAAACAAAACAAATCACTTGCAGTATCACGCTGCCAACATATCCGTAGGCAAAACCTTTTGCACTTACACGGTCTTGCTGGTCAACCGTGGCTATCTCAGGCAAATAGGAATTATTAAACATCACACCGCCGATATAACCCATTGCAGCAAGCACGAAGCATATAATTCCCCATTCGAGTGTTTCAAGTTTAAAGAAGAAAAGCCCCGCGCACGCAATTGCCCCCATGTATGTAAAGGCTTTCATGAAAGTTTTTTTGTTTCCCCGGAAGTCGGCTATAGAAGAGAGCACAGGAAGAAGTAAAGCCATAATAAGATAGGCAACACTCAATGCATAATTGGAAAGTGCTGTATTAGTGAAAGTCCTGCCAAAAAAACTGACCTGATCACCATATTCCTGGGTTGTCGTTATTATCGTATAGTACGCCGGAAAAATGGTAGAAGTAATAACCAGGTTATAGGCTGAATTAGCCCAGTCGAACATGGCCCAGGATTTTATAGTAGACTCGTTATTTTGCATTTCCTTAATTGATCTTTTTCAAACTTGAAGCTCCTGATTCATCATTAGTAATTTTGGAAGGGTTTCCGCGGTACTCGATATCGCTTGAGCCGCTTGAGCTAATGTGGAGCTCATTCAACACATTAATGTGTGTATCACTGGACCCGGTGCTTTCTATTTTATAGCGGCCCACGACAAAATCGAGCGCATTTACGGAGCTGGATCCGCTAAGTTCCAGCTCATGGGAACCTGCCTGGCCTGTAAGTGAGATTTCAGATTCCCCGCTCGAGGTAGTTTTAAAATTGGCAGCATTCATATCTAAAACAACCCTGCTGGAGCCACTCAGATCTAACTCAAAATCTGTGACGTTCAATTTTCCATCACTTAATAACTCGACAGCTCCAGACGCTTCCACCCCTTGGTAGTATGGAGAAGTTACATAAACCGTGATTGGACTGGCATCGCAAAAATCCAGATCTAAATCAATCATCAGCCGGTTCCCCCTAACGTAAGTTTCGATGTCCTTTATAATATTATCATCAGCGGTTACCTTCACACTATTAACGTCGCCTTGCTTTAAAATAACCTTGATGGAGCCGCTGGTTTCTATCCGTGTAAAAGATCCCACATTCCTGTCTTCAGAAATCTGGTTTCCAGATCCGCTTACACAGTCGACACTATTGCATGAGCTCAACAATACTCCGATAGAAAATGCTGCAGTGAGGATTTTAGTAGAAATTGTCATGTGGTGATTTTAATGAACAAGGGGGTTTGATATGTGCTTATAAGGTAAATATATAAATAAGTTTAAATTGGAGGGAAGAGTGGCATAATGGGGTGTCCTTGCGAGGAGGCACGACGAAGCAATCTTTTGAACACCTAAGATTGCCGGGCTATGCTCGGGAGCACAAAAGGGGCCCATTGTTAAGAAACATAATAATACTCCCCATTAGCCTTGATCGTTCCAGCATCCAG
>NZ_JBASJU010000341.1:0-4772 GCF_049655485.1 Daejeonella sp. | reverse complement strand
GTGCTATAAAATCCGACGCTGCTTTGAAATGAATTTATCACATTGGAAAACTTTTTTGCAACAGCTTCCCCACTTCCTTGTCCGTGGGCGACAAATGTGTTAAATAAAACTTTCTGGGCTTTCAAATCAATAACCCATAATCTTTTTTCAGTGCTGGGTTTAGAAAAATCTACAACTGAGAGTATCTCTTTTGTTCCGGGAAGCACATTTAAATCTTTTAAGTTATGGTATCCTGTCATCCCTTTAAGGAACACCTGATAATCCAGGCCTGAGGCAGCCAAACCTGACCTATTATAGACAGATAAGACATATTCGTTGAAAATTTCCCTTGGTGATATAGTTGCACTATCAACGGACTTGACTATGACTTTTTTACCTGCAGCACTACCACTCTCTTTACTAACGGTGTTTTTAAAACTCAAGGTTACAAGTGTAAGTAATACAATTACTATCAAGCTGCTCAATTTCCATCCTTTTCTCATAGTTTTCTTGTTTTTTTAACAATCATATAACGAATTTTCAGCCCTGAACTTATTGTTTACTGCCTGATATTACTTTTTGCCGACAATTTTCGAGGATGCTTAATCGTCAGGAATTCCATCGTTAACTATTATTTATTACAAAGATAAGTCAGTACCCTATGCAATGGAATTGCATTTATTACATAATCCTTTGATGATTAAGTCGACTTCCTCGGCCCTGAAGCTCTCCGGCAGCTTCATTGTTGGAATCGTTGTAGCAGGCAGACAAAACGTTTCTCTACACGAACTACAGTAAAAATGTGGATGAAGATCCTGATGCGCTTGCGAATCACACTCTTCTGCACACATGGCATATTTCGGAACTCCGGTGCCATCTTCGATCGAATGTACCAAGCCCTTTTCCTGGAATGTCTTCAGAGTTCGGTATACACTAACTCGATCAATGGGAGTTAATTCTCTTTCTATATCACTTAAACTTGTTGCAGCTTGCTGATCCAGCATAAAGTTTAGCACCAACATTCGGTTTGGTGTTGGATTAATCTCTTTTGAGATTAGGATGTTTTCAACTTCTGCTTTCATTTTCGATTAGGAAATTGCTTTTTGAGTTTTCCTGGTTAGCCATTTATAAAGCTTTTCTGCATCATCCATCTTAAAGAGTTCAGTTCCTGGATTCATTGTAGCAGCGGTTCCACAGGCTATGCCCATACGGACCATTTCTTGCAGACTCTTACCATTCGATAAGGAGTGTACCATACCTGCTACCATACTATCTCCAGCCCCGACTGTACTTAATTTTCTGACGGTGGGAGCTTGTACCTGTTCTGCGATGGTATTTGTCACAAGATATGCACCCTGGGCTCCCATCGAAACCACGATGACTTCACACTTGCCCTTGCCAATCAATGCTCTTGCAGACTCATCAATTAAGGTATCATCCAATGTTTCTTTCTCCGAAATCAGACTAAGCTCTCTTAAATTTGGCTTAAGAAGATAGGCACCTTCTTCAGCCACTTGGCTGAGCGCTTCCCCCGAGGTGTCAGCAATAAAACGATTGCCTGTTTTTTTTGCAATTCTGGAAATTTTAGCATAGAAATCAGAATTGATGCCTGGAGGAAGACTCCCGCTGGCAACGATATAGTCCATTTTGCCGGATAATTTTTCTATCGCTGTAAGAATAAGTTGGGTCTCTTGAGGAGATATCTTTGTTCCGGGCATTCCGAAGCGAAATTGCTGGTTAGATGATGACTCCACAACAATAAAATTCTGCCGGGTTTCACTCCTGGTGTCAATCGGTTCGTAAGAAATTTTCTCCTCGTTCAAAAGACTAATCAGGAGATCTCCTGTAAACCCACCCTTAGGAAATAATGCAGTTGAAGCACTTCCCAAGCGCTTAAGTCCTCTGGAAACATTAATACCTCCGCCACCAGGTTCATATTTTGGTTGGGCGCATTGAAGCTTTTGCTCAGGTATTAGTTTCTCGATATTGGTGCTGCAATCAACAGCGGGATTAATGGTTATGGTGAGGATTTTTGACATTTTCTTTTTTTTAACTCAATATTATAGTCAACAGGAAACTAAATATACTGTTTAATGGTAGTCCTTCTTTTTATGCTACTATGCAGGCCGTAAATATTTCTTAAATAAAAAAAACTGATATACTAATTGATTGTTCATATCTTTGACGAAATTATCAAAAGTGAAATTCTGGAGTCGGATCGTATGTACAATCGTAATGCTGGTGAGCCTTGTGCCCTGCGCAGATGCTGTTTCATACAAACAAACTTCCATAATTAAAACTGAGTACACAGAAACTTCTACTCCGAAAAATCACAATGAGCGTGGTTTGGATGCCTGTTCTCCGTTTTGTGTTTGCGCCTGCTGCAACGCTCCATCAGTTATGAAAAATGTAATATTTTCCATAGATATTCCCTTACAAATAAGCTTAGAGTACCCTAACAATGCATTAGGAAAAGCAACTTCCACCTCTGTTGCAGTTTGGCAGCCGCCTAGATTAGGTTAATAAAAATTATTGAATTATTGTGTTCTGATCAATCCTCTTGGAATGATTTGATCGCATATTTATTTTTTTTAATTACAACCTAATTTAAATTCAATGCTGAAAAAAATCATTCAGTTTTCTATACAAAACAAGCTGGTTATAGGCTTGTTCACATTTGCGCTGATTGCTTGGGGAGTATACTCCTTAAGACAGTTACCGATAGACGCCGTACCCGATATAACGAATAACCAGGTACAGGTTATTACATTGAGTCCTTCTCTGGCCACCCAGGAAGTGGAGCGTTTAATATCTTATCCGGTAGAGCAAACCATGTCTACCATACCAGAAATTGAGCAGGTTCGTTCTCTTTCGCGGTTTGGCCTTTCTGTAGTTACTATCGTATTTAATGATGATGTAGATATTTATTGGGCCCGGCAACAGGTTAATGAAAAATTGGCCGAAGCAAAGAACAATATACCAGGGGATCTGGGCAACCCCGAAATATCGCCAATATCTACCGGATTGGGTGAGATATACCAGTATGTAATTCATGCAAAACCTGGCTTTGAAAAGAAATTTGACGCCCGTGAATTACGAAGTATACAGGACTGGATCGTACGTAAACAGCTTTTAGGCACACCCGGCATTGCAGAAGTGAATAGCTTTGGCGGTTTGTTAAAGCAATACGAGATTGCTTTAGATCCTGATAAACTGAGAAGTTTTAATTTAAGTATCAGTGATGTTTTTAATTCTCTGGAACAGAATAACCAAAATACAGGAGGCGCTTATATCGATAAAAAGCCCAATGCTTACTTTATACGAAGCGAGGGATTAGTTGGCGGTCTTGATGATATCAATAAGATCGTTGTTAAGAACAATACTAACGGCATTCCTGTATTAATCCGGGATATTGCTACCGTTCAGATTGGTAACTCTATCCGTTACGGTGCCCTTACACGTGCTACTGCAAAAAGCCAGGGAGAAGCTGTTGGAGGCATCGTAATGATGCTGAAAGGTGCTAACGCCAATAATGTAGTTAAGCAGGTGAAGGCAAAAATAGAACGCATTACGCAAACACTGCCGGAAGGAGTAACTATGGAGCCCTTTCTTGACCGGAGTGCTTTAGTGGATAGGGCAATGGGAACTGTTGCGACAAACCTGATTGAGGGCGCTTTGATCGTTATTTTCGTATTGGTATTGTTCCTGGGCAATTTCAGGGCGGGACTGGTCGTGGCCTCAGTAATCCCACTGGCCATGCTTTTCGCGATTTCTCTGATGAACTTGTTTGGAGTATCAGGCAACCTGATGAGCCTTGGAGCAATAGACTTTGGTTTAATTGTCGATGGTGCAGTTATTATTGTGGAAGCGACAATGCATCAGCTTGCCGGCAATAAAACTGGCAAGGCCTACACTCAATCCGAAATGGATGAACAGGTGGAAAAATCCTCAGTGCGAATGATGAGTGCTGCAGCGTTTGGCCAGATCATTATTTTAATTGTTTACCTGCCAATCCTTGCTCTGGTCGGTATTGAAGGGAAAATGTTCGGCCCGATGGCGCAAACAGTATCCTTTGCTATCCTGGGTGCGTTTATCCTTTCCCTGACTTACGTTCCTATGGTATCGTCGCTGTTTCTTAGTAAAAACATCTCTCATAAAAAGAATTTCTCTGATCGGATGATGGATTTCTTTCAAAGGAAATATAGTCCAATGATACATGCTGCATTACGTAAACGTAAGCTCGTTATTATCTCATCCGTAGCATTGCTGGCAGTTAGTATTTTCGTATTTACCCGCATGGGAGGCGAATTTATCCCCACATTGGAAGAAGGCGATTTTGCAGTCGAAACAAGATTGCTCACCGGCAGTTCTCTTAGCCAATCTATTGATAAGATAAATCAGGCATCTAAAATCTTAGTAGAACGATTTCCGGAAGTGAAGGAGGTAATTGGAAAAATAGGCGCTGCCGAGATCCCCACAGACCCAATGCCAATGGAGGCCACGGATCTGACGGTAATACTAAAAGATAAGAAAGACTGGACAACGACACATGACCGTGAAGAGCTGGCAGAATTAATGGGCGAAGCCCTGGAAGATGTACCAGGTGTTAGTTTTGGGTTTTCGCAACCCATCCAATTACGTTCTAACGAGCTTATATCAGGTGTAAGACAGGATATAGGTATTAAAATCTTTGGGGACGATCTTAATCAATTAACTGATCTCTCTCAAAAAATAGGAAAAATTGTTTCAACAGTTGATGGGGCACGAGACTTATATCTGGAACAGGCTACAGG
>NZ_JBASJU010000340.1:0-23541 GCF_049655485.1 Daejeonella sp. | reverse complement strand
GTATATAAGTTAATTGTTAGTGATCTTATTTATGCAGAAACTAATCTTCCTGAGAATGCTGCTTTGCTCGGGAAGCCATCTAAGCGTGTTGCAAAAGCTGTTTTAGCTGATGTATATCTCTATATGGGGTTGTATTCAGATGCAAGTAAAAAAGCAGACGAAGTGATTAAGACACAAAGATATTCGCTTGAAAAAGTTACTGTTGCTGATGACTTTAATAAACTGTTTGGAATCGGTGCATCTTCTCCGGAAGAGGTATTTTATCTTAAATTTAATACCCAGAGTCCTAGTGGTCTAATTTTGTTCACTCAGCAAATTACTACTCCTTGGTTTGGAACATCAGGATACGGTATTTTCACCTGGTTTAAAGAATCAAAATATTTTTCAGAATGGGATGACAGGGATTTACGCAAACGTTTCAACTGGTATGAGGATTCAAAGGCAGCTAATAGGTTTGTTCCTGGTCAAACTGCTTTTCCACAGAAAGGTGTAACCTTAATTTCACCAAAGAAATATAATAACCCTACTGCTACTATTGCGGCTTTTGACTTACCCGTTTACCGCTATGCTGATATTCTGTTAATTTATGCTGAGGCAGAAGCAAGAGTCAATAAAGCGCCGACTGCAAATGCTGTGGAAAAGTTGAATATGGTACATCGTCGGGCATATGGTTATGATCCTTTGGTAGCTTCGCCAGTGGATTTTAAATTTACTGACTATAACGAAACTAGCTTTATTGATTTGATTGTAAAGGAAAGAGGCTATGAGTTTCAGTTTGAAGGAAAAAGATGGTTTGATTTGGTGCGGTCTGGAAGAGTTAATTCTGTTATGAAAACCTACATAGACCGTGATGTTGCTGCGAAACATCTCTTATGGCCAATTCCTGCAATTGAATTCTCTCTTAATGAAGCCCTTAAACCTGCTGATCAAAATCCGGGTTATTAATTTAAATAGCTCGGTTAAATAAGAAGAGCACAATTAAGACAGATTTAATTGAACATCAACCTGCACTACATCATTTCGATTCCATTATATAGGATAGTTCCTTTATCAGTGTCTTGAGAATGAACAAATAGTGCAGGTTGATTTTTAAAAATAGCCTGTATGATTTAACTATGGTATTAGAAGCAATTAATTAATATTCTAAGGCTTTTTATAATAGGATTTCATTTTCAAAGATACATGGTTCAAAATATTTGGTTTAAAAGGCTTTATTACTCTATTATATTCCTTTTCCTTTGTTCTTCAAAGGTTTTTTCTCAAGCCTCTGAAATTCTTGCGGGTGCTTGGTCTATTAATATTACGCCCCCCTTTGCATACCCGCACTACAGGGGTGAAAGTACCGGGGTCCATGATTCATTGTATGCAAAAGCTCTTGTAATTAAACAAGGTGAAATTACCGTGGCAATTGTAATATGTGATCTATTGTGGGTTGAGAGAGGTCTTTCATCATCTGCTAGATTACAGATCTCAGAAAAAACCGGTATACCGTATTCCAATATCATAATTGCGGGCACCCACACACATACTGGCCCCGCCTACCACCCCAATATCCGTGAACTTACCGGTACACTCCGCCCGCCATTTGATGAAGATAAACCGTCAGCAGTAAAGGATCCTTATTCGGATAATTTGGCAATGAAGATTGCAAGTTCAGTTAATCTTGCTCACAAATCACTGGAAAAGGTTCAGATTGAAACCGGTGCAGGACAGGCTAATGGGATTTCATTCAACCGCCGTTTTATCATGAAAGACGGCAGAGCAGTATTTAACCCTGGTGTGGGTAATAAGGATGCTATTCTTCCAGCCGGACCGGTTGATCCAGAGGTAGGCATTTTGATGCTTCGGAAGGTCTCTGACAATTCGCCTATAGCTATTCTGTCGAATTTCGGAGTTCATGCCGACACTTTTGGTGGTTCCACTTTTAGTTCAGACTATCCGGGTACCCTTGCTCAGGCACTCAATTCTGCGATAGGAGGAGGGTACGTCTCTATTTTTGCAACCGGCCCCTGTGGTGATTTAAATCATGTAGATGTACATGGCGATAAAGCGAAGCGTTTATCGACTAAAGATATCGGCGTTCATTTGTCCAACGCGATCATAAAAGAGATTCCGACTTTAAAGAAGGAACGGACTTCCTTTCTTTCGATGCGCTCCCAATTTGTATATGCACCGCTTCAGGAGTATACTTCTGCCGAGCTAACCTGGGCCAATAATGAAAGTGCTAAACCACTGCATAATGAGTCCGCGTTTCTGGAACGCAGAAGGCGCTTGAAAATTCGTTCACTTGAAAGGCTTCGTCGTACAGAGGCCATCGCCCCGACAGTTGAACGCGAGGGCTGGAAGCTGCCTTTGGAAGTACAGGTAATAGGCATTGGAAAGGACCTTGCAATAGTGGGGTTACCGGGTGAAGTATTTGTTGAGCTGGGGCTAGCCATTAAGAAGTCTTCTCCGTTTAGAACAACTCTGATTATTGAATTGACAAATAGCCATATCGCATATGTACCAACTCGCAAAGCATTTAGCCAGGGGAGTTACGAAACTATAAACTCACGACTTGCTCCAGGTGGAGGCGAAATGATGGTAGAAGCTGCAATAAATATGCTGGATGAGATCAAGGGAGAGGTTCATTAGGTTAAACAACGACATTTCTCAAAATAGTTTCGATCAGGGTGGTTTAAATTTAAATAGGTTTTAGCAAAAATGAATATGGAAAGAATAATTAAAATCCTTAATAATGGCAACGCTGCCAAAATTTCGTTATTAATTTTCAGTTTTTTAGTTATACTTCACTTTGATCCAGGCCTGCATGCGCAGACTGCTACTTTCCGTGCTGGAGCGTCGACTGCAAACATAACCCCACCTTTGGGCTCAGGCTTAGTGGGAAATTTCGGAGTGCCGCCTCCTGCCAATTTTGTCCATGACGAATTGCATGCGCGCAGCCTTGTCTTGGATGATGGTACAACAAAACTGGTTTTTGTTGTTGTGGATAACGTTGGTATTATTCGTGAAGTATTTGATGCAGCAAAGCAGTTGATCCTTGCAGAAACCAAAATTCCAACAGCCCATATTCTCATGTCGGCTGATCACACCCATTCGGCAAGCAGTGCCAGTGGAGTGGGTGAAATCAGAGGAGGATGGAGTGCCGGAAGACCTCTGGATGATTACCAGCGTTTTCTTGTTCGCCGTATAGCCGATGGGGTACGAATTGCGGTGAATAATTTGGAGCCCGCACGTATTGGCTGGGGTGCTGGAAACGCACCTCAACATCTTTTTAACCGTCGATGGAAAATGAAATCCCCGGTAGTCAATCCTTTTGGAGGTAAAGATCAGGTACAGATGAATCCAGGAATTAAAAATCCGGACTTGGTGGAACCGGCCGGCGCTACAGATCCTCAGGTTTCTTTCATCTCTGTACAATCTCTGAGAGGTCGTCCAATTGGATTACTTGCCAATTATTCTCTTCATTACGTAGGAGGAGTTCCGGGGGATCATATCTCAGCAGACTATTTTGCGGTTTTTGCAGACCGCATACAGGAATTATTAAAGGCTGATCGTCAGGATCCTCCTTTTGTAGGAATTATGTCTAATGGCACATCGGGAGATGTAAATAATATCAATGTTCGTGGCCCGGCAGAAAAACATGAGCCTTATGTCAAAATGCGTATTGTTGCTAATGATGTAGCCACAGAGGTTTTAAGGGTGTACAAGACTATACAGTATAAAGACTGGGTGCCCTTAAGTGCTGCCCAATCAGAATTAAACCTGAAAGTTCGCCGGCCTACTCCTGAAATGATGGCTTATGCACAAAATGTTCTTACAAAACCTGAAACCGAAATGCCTGTTCATCGTTTGGAGAAAACTTATGCCGAGCGAACTATTCAAATGAACGGATGGCCGCAGAATATTGATGTGCTTTTGCAAACTTTCCGAATCGGAGATCTCGGTGTTGCTGCGATTCCATTCGAGGTTTTTACAGAAATAGGTCTTGATATCAAAGCACGTAGTCCTTTTAAATCTTCCTTTACTATTTCACTGGCAAACGGCAGTTATGGGTACCTTCCTACTCCGGAACAACATCAATTGGGAGGATATGAAACCTGGCTGGGAACTAACAGAGTTGAAACCACCGCCTCCCGTAAAATTGTAAGCGAAATCCTTAACCTTTTCAATCAAGTGCAAAAATGAATTATTTGATCCCAAAGGCGTTCAAAGACTATTTGAAGATGATTTAATTCACTAAAGATGAGATCGATCAGGAAGCTTTTTATTTTTGCAGCATGCTATTGTTTTTTTGCTGATATCCCGGCTCAGGCGGAATCAGTAAAGAATACTGGAAGTATTTCTTCCCGGGTTAAGTTATCCAAATCAAAGCAACCTAATGTAATCATCTTTTTTTGTGACAATCTGGGATACGGGGATATTGAGCCATTTGGTTCTATTGTGAACAGGACACCAAATTTGAACCAGATGGTTAAAGAAGGAAGAAAATTTACAAGTTTTTATGTAACAGCGGGTGTATGTACTCCTTCCCGTGCATCAATTATGACCGGATGCTACGCTCAAAGAGTTGGCATGCACCTGAATCCGCGTGACGGCAATGTAATTCGTCCAATTTCACCTTATGGTCTCAATCCGCGGGAAATTACAGTTGCAGAAGTATTAAAGGATCAGGGGTATAAAACCGGATTAATTGGTAAGTGGCATTTGGGAGACCAAGCTCCGTTTCTACCCCTCGCCCAGGGCTTTGATTATTTTTTTGGTATTCCCTACAGTGATGATATGACGCAGGATGTGGGTCAGAGATTAGGAGATCGCTTTGATGGTAACCGTTGGCCTCCACTGCCTTTAATGGTCAATAATAAAGTAATTGAATCCGGAGTTGATCGGAATCTGCTTACCAAACGGTATACAGAAAAAGCCCTGGAGTTTATCAATCAGAATAAGGAAACCCCCTTTTTTCTTTTTCTCTCACAGGCAATGCCGGGAAGTACAAAGACTCCATTTTCCAGCGCAGCCTTTCGCGGGAAAAGTAAAGGTGGACTATGGGGAGATAGTGTTGAAGAATTGGATTGGTCTATTGGGCAGATTATGAATGAATTGGTACGTTCGGGGATTGACCAAAATACACTAGTATTATTTACTTCTGACAATGGTGCGCCGATGACAGATGATAGTTCAAGTATTGAGATTGGAACAAATAAACCATTGTTTGGCAGAGGATACACCACAGCGGAAGGTGCTTTCCGTGTCCCTGCAATTATGTGGTGGCCAGGAACCATACCCCGAGGAACAGTTTGTACTGAGTTTATGACGACCATGGATATTTTACCAACTGTTGCCGCACTTTCCGGAGGTAAAATCCCAAATGACCGGATTATTGATGGATTTAATAACCGCTCATTAATTATAGGGAAAAGAGGCGCAAAATCACCATATAAAGTATTTTATTACTACAACGCAGATCAGTTACAAGCAGTGAAGTCTGGACCCTGGAAATTATTTTTGCCTTTACAGAACTTTGTTCAGCATCCTCATTTTTTGAAAGGTGAGGGAGAAAAACCTCTGTTATTCAACGTTGAAGAGGATATTTCTTCGGCCTATAATTTGGCTAAAAAGTATCCGGAAATTGTCAGCCGGTTAATGGTTTTAGCAGAAAAGGGTCGTGAAGATTTAGGCGATACCAATCGGCCGGGCGCCAATCAAAGGTTACCCGGAAAGATTGACAATCCTGTCCCCGTAACCATGGAATAATTAGACATAGAACTTAATCTAGATGAAAACATCCTTTTTATGCCAAAACCCACAGTGGGTAGGATTATCAAATCAGGATTGCTTCACCATTATTAATAACAATAAATAATCACATGAGAATTATATGAAAAGTTTTAATAGTCAATCGGGAATTTTTAAAATATTCATTCCAATGTTATTATGCAGTATTTTTCTTATTCCTGTTCAAAATGGATATGCGCAGCCTGCTAAAGTTTTTCGTGCCGGTGCTGCTACCAATAATATCACTCCCAAAATAGGGACATCGATCAATGGAAACATGAAGGATATTACGGTAAAACAAATTCACGATGAAACTCATGTCCGTTGTATCGTATTGGATGATGGCCAGACGCGCCTGGCTATTCTTACTGCAGATGTGTGCATGGTTTATAGAGAGCAACTGGATGAGGCTAAGCAAAGAGCTGAGCAGATAACCGGGATACCAGTTGAGAATATGATGATGTCGGCGACTCATACCCATTCCGGAGGAACTGCCTGTTCACTGTTTCAAAGTGACCCGGACAAAGAGTATCTTAAATTTCTGACTGAGCGTATTGCGGATGCTGTGGTCAGGGCAAATAACAATCTTATACCAGCACGTATAGGTTGGGATACTGGCAGCGAGCCTACTCTCGTGTTCAATCGTCGCTGGAGACAAAGTCCTGTTGAGATCAAAAATCCGTTTGGAGGTGTTGATCTATTAAGTACCCACCCGGTTGAGGATATTACTGATCCGGGGCTTCCCGTAATTTCAATTCAAACACCAGAAGGGCATCCTATAGCATTGCTGGCAAATTACTCATTGCATTACGTTGGTGGAACTGGGCCCGGTGAAATATCAGCAGATTATTTTGGAATGTTTGCGGAGCGCATGAAAAAACTATTACAAGCAGACAGTGTCAAGTATCCTCCATTTGTGGCGATATTGTCGAATGGAACGAGTGGTAATATAAATAATGTAAACAATAAAGGTAACCGGCTTTCCTTGCCACCATATGTCAGGATGCAGCAGGTCGCTAATATAGTAGCAGCTGAAGCATATAAAGTATATCAGAATATAAAGTATCAGGATTGGATTTCGCTAAGTTCTGCCCAGGAGGAGATTGTATTAGGTGTCCGTCTTCCGGATAGGAAAGAAATTGATCGGGCAAAAGAGATCATTTTAAACGCAAAATCTCCCATTATGGATTCAAGAGAGGAGATTTATGCGCGTGAAACCATGCTGTTGAAGGATTTTCCTAAACAAGTGCCCTTGATCCTTCAGGTTTTTCGTTTGGGAGACTTGGCAATCGCAGCAGCGCCCTGCGAAATATTTGTTGAGATTGGATTAGAAATCAAATCAAAAAGCCCTTTCAAAACCACTTTTACCACATCTCTGGCAAATGGGTATAATGGTTATTTACCTACTCCCGAACATCATAAACTCGGGGGATATGAAACATGGCGGGCTCGTTCCAGCTACCTGGAAGTTAATGCTTCTAATAAAGTTACCCCTTTGCTGTTCAAGCTTTTACACAAACTTAAGAATGAAGAAATTTCAAAGTAAACATGGCTAAAGTCTATATGCAAATTAGAAATCTCTTATTGTTATTTGCGTTTATTTTAACTACCAATCCGATGAAAGCGCAGGATAACAATGCTCCGGATTTGATTGTGGGAGCGGCAAAGGTTAAAATGACACCGTCTGTCGGAAGTATTATGGGAGACTCCTATGGTATCAGAATTTCTACAGGTGTACATGATGACCTTCATATCAAAACTCTGGTATTTCAGAAAGCAGGAGTAAAGGTTGCCTTCATAACTCTTGAGGTGATCAGTCTCCCCCATGAACTGGTTATGAAAAGCCGGCAATTGATTCATCAGCAGACAGGTATTACTGCTGATAATATCATAATGAATGCAACACATGCCCATGCAGGCCCCCAGTTAAATCCATTAATGTGGGAAGCGGTCGGCGGAGACGCAAAACAAAAAAGTATCGAATATACAAGGAATCTTCCTGTCCTGGTTCTGGAAAGTGTGCGATTAGCAATTTCTAAACTACAGCCAGCCAAAATTTCTGTTACAAAAGTTCAGGAAAACACTGTCAACTTCAATCGACGTTTTTTAATGAAGGATGGTACATTTAGAACTAATCCCGGCAAATTGAATCCAAATACCGTCCGCCCAGCTGGTCCCATTGATCCTGATTTATCTGTTATATATTTTGAATCACTCGATAAAAAGCCCCTGGCAATTCTGGTAAATTTTGCTTTACACGTTGCCGTGGTTGGTGGAACTCAGTTTTCAGCTGATTTTCCGGGAGTTATGTCTGACTTGATCGGACAAATAAAAGGTGAAGAAGTAGTTACCATTTTCACAAACGGAACCTCTGGCAATATCAATCACTTCGATGTTTCAAATCCCAATCAACTCGGCGGACTTCTCGAAGCAAGAAGAATTGGAACTGTGTTGGCGGGCAGAGTGCTGGCCTCTCTTTCTTCCCTTCGTCCTGTAGTTGTAAACTCCTTGCAGGCTAAAATCCATAGCGTCAAAATTCCTGTATTGAGGTCTGTAGACGCCCAAGAGCTTATATGGGCAAAGGATATTATGGCAAGATACGGACTAGCTAAAGGACCGGCATTCTCAGATGTCGTGACAGCCTGGAAGCTTCTTGATATTGCTAAAATACCAGGAGGGATAGAAGCACGTCACAAATTAACTACAACGGTACCCTTAACCCCGGACGGTTCCTTCCTGGAAAGTGAGGTTTCTGCTATTGCTTTAGGAGATCAAATCGCTTTAGTTGGATTCCCGGGCGATGCATTCGTTGAATTGGGCTTGAGTATCAAATTGAATTCGCCCTATCCATTCACTGTGGTTAGTGAACAGTCAGGTAATGGAACCATTAGTTATATGCCAAATAGAAAGGCTTTTCCTGAAGGTTCATACGAAGTTGAGAGTGCGCGCTATTCATCCGGCGGAGGTGAAACATTAGCGGATGCTGCAGTACGAACTGTGATCGAACTATTTTACAAGAAATAAGGGTGAATATGCATTGAGAATTATAAATAAGCTATCTGATATTATTAATTGTTTTACAAATATTCCTATGAATTTGAGATTGAATACAAACCTGAAAAGTGAGGCATCAAGTCTCCAATTTAGTTATGTTGCAGTGGTATTAATTATTCTACTGGCAGTAGTTACTAGCGCAGATGCAATTGGCCAGGGTACGTCAGGCCAAGTGTTTAAAGCGGGCGCGGCCACCAGCGTGATAACCCCTAATATTGGTACTACGATGAATGGTAATATGAAAGCCATCGTGATTAAGCAAGTTCATGATGAAACTTATGCGCGTGCCCTGGTATTAGACGATGGAAAAACCAAGCTTGCGATTGTAGTTACGGATCTTTGTATGGTATCAAAAGAGGTTTGCGATGAAGCCAAACAAGGTGCACAGCGAATTACTGGTATTCCTGCAGAAAATATGATGATTTCGGCTACCCATACGCATTCTTCAGGAACAGCCTGCGGCGTGTTTGGAAGTGAGCCGGACGAAGAGTATCTCAAATTTTTAACTGTGCGGATAAGAGATGCTGTGATCAGGGCTAATAACAATCTGGCACCTGCCCGCATCGGATGGGGTGTTGGCAGCGAGTCGACACAGGTCCATAATCGGCGTTGGAAGTTGAAACCAGGTGTGACAAGCATGAATCCTTTTGGTCAGAGTGAAACTGTTAAAATGAATCCCGGCAGAAATCATGATATTACTGAACCTGCCGGTCCAATCGATCCCGGGCTCCCTATAATTTCGGTACAAACTCCAGAAGGTCGCCCTGTTGCTCTTTTTGCCAATTACTCCCTCCACTATGTTGGTGGAACCGGCTCCGGGGAGTTGTCTGCAGATTATTATGGATATTTTGCTGAGCGGATGAAAACTTTGCTCGACGCTGAAAATAAGGAACCTGCATTCGTTGCCATGATGTCAAACGGAACAAGCGGCGACATTAATAATGTTGTAGTTCGGGGTCCAAGAGGTCCTGAATATGGCGAATATGGCAAGATGCAGCAGGTAGCCAATGTAGTTGCAGCCGAAGCCTACAAGGTCTATCAAAATATTCAATATCAGAATTGGATATCTCTAAGTAGCGTACAAAGGGAATTAAACCTTGGAGTACGTTTACCTGAGAAATCGGACATTGACCGTGCGAAAGGAATTCTCGCCAAGTTAAATGGATCAGAACGGAATACTCAGGAAGAGGCATATGCACATGAAACGATGATGCTAAGCAAATATCCTAAAACCGTTCCGGTCATTTTGCAGGCTTTCCGTCTCGGAGATCTGGCAATAACCGCAGCGCCCTGCGAAGTTTTTGTAGAAATCGGTTTGAAAATGAAAGAAAAAAGCCCTTTCATGCCAACCTTCATGGTCTCTCTTGCTAATGGCTACAATGGTTATTTACCTACTCCTGAGCATCATAAATTAGGAGGTTATGAAACTTGGCGAGCGCGATCGAGTTACCTGGAAGTAAATGCTTCAACAAAGATCACTCAAAATATTTTTGAGATGCTGGCGAAACTTAAATCGGAACAGGCAAAATAAAGAGTCTCAACTTATTAAGAATACGATTGAAATAAAATTTAAGTCTTGTTATTCCTGTGAATAAGACCCTAAGTGAGAGAATGGAATTGTTAAACAAAACTAAAGCGTTTTTTATGAAAAAATATCCAAATAAGCAATTTTGGATTTCCGGATTGCTATTAATTTTATGTACAATCACTATTCTGGCCTGGCAAAATGAACCTAACTCTGCACGCATAAAGAAAGCTCTGGACAGCTTTAAGGTAGAGCCAGGAATGCGTATTGAACTTATGGTTGCTGAGCCATTAGTAATTGACCCGGTAGCAATTGCTTTCGATGAGGATCGTCATATGTATGTGGTGGAGGACCGCGGGTATCCGGATCCAGCTGAAGGAGGCTTGCCTACTAAACTTGGACGGATTGCATTGTTGAAAGATACTAATGGAGACGGAAAATACGATAAGCGAACTGAATTTGCCACCGGATTAACCTATCCAAACGGAATAATTCCATGGAAGGGAGGAGTGTTCATTACCTGCTCGCCAGATATTTTTTATTTGAAAGACACAGATGGTGACGGGATAGCAGATGTTAAAAAGGTAGCGTTGACCGGTTTTTTTGCTACCCAAACTGCCCAAATTCGCATGGCTTACCCCATCCTTGGCCTGGACGGCTGGGTTTATGTCACCGCTGGTTTAAATGGCGGAAATGTCACTTCTCCTGAGCATCCTAAGCGCCCTGCGGTTTCCTATACACAAGCTGACGGACGCTTTAATCCTGAAACCCTCGAATTCCAGGTTACGGGTGGTAAAAGCCAGTTTGGTTTGACTTTTGATTCTTATGGTCGTCGCTTTGGTTCGTCAAACCGCCATCCTGTTATGAATATGGTAATAGAGCCATGGCACCTTAAACGAAATTCTAACCTTCTTTTCAATGCGTCTGTTCAGAATGTGTCAAAGGTTGAAGCGGAAGCCATTGTTTATCCTATAAGCCGTTCAGTAACTAGTGCAGACTTTATTCCGAAATTGATTGGCCGTTCGCATGCTGGAACTTTTACCGCTGCCAGCGGACTTTTAGTATATAACGGTACCGCTCTAAGTCCGGCCCACCAGGGCAATGTTTTTATTTGTGAGTCGGCACAGAATTTAGTCCAACGTCAGGTAATGAAGCCTGACGGTGTATCTTTCAAAACTGAATTGCCTTATACAGAACGCGAATTCGTCTCATCAACAGATGAGTGGTTCCGTCCGGTGTCCCTTCAGCATGGCCCGGAAGGTGCTCTTTATATTGTCGATATGCATCGTAAGGTTATAGATCATCCAGCATATGTACCTGAAGAAGCACGCGGAGGTTTAGACTGGGAGGGTGGGAAGTCCGACGGCCGGATCTACCGTGTTGTACGGGAAGGTTTTAAAGATAGCGAGGCGAATAAGCGTCCCAAATTGAGCTCAGGATCATCCGTAGTGCAATTGGTTACAGCATTGTCTTCTGCCGAAGAATGGGATCGTGCTACTGCACATCGTTTGTTGCTGGAACGGAAAGATAAGGCTTCAGTTACACTGCTAAGAAAAACCGCAACTGAGTCGGTACGTCCGGAAGGAAGAACACGTGCTCTTTGGTTATTAAATTCACTAGGTACGCTTGATATCGCAACCGAAAAGAACGCATTAGCAGATAAAGTATCCGGAGTTCGCGAGCAGGCTGTACTTTTAGCAGAAGGTTTAAGTACTCAACACCCAGAATTAGTTCAGGCATTAATTTCAGCGGCTGGCGACGAAGCCATCCGTGTACGTTTTAACAGCGCACTGGTATTAGGATCATTAGATGGACCGGGAGTAGAGGATGCACTGGCAAAGGTTGCTGCAAAAGATGGCGCCGATCAATGGGTTCGGGCAGCCGTTCTTAGTGGTATCGAGAAACGTATGCCAGCATTTCTTACTTCCCTTCGAAAACAAGCTAATCCTAATCCGACGGCGTTTGCTTCAGTAATGCAGGATTTGGGCCGACTTTACGGAACGGGGGGATCGGTTGCGGACAGCCGTATTCTATTCCAGGATGTGCTTTCTTCATCTGGAAATCCTGAATGGAGAATTGCTACAATCCTTGGATTGGCTGATGGGGTTTCAGGTCGGGTTACAGAGTTTGGAACTTCTCCTAAAGGGCTTTTGTATGCTATACAAGGTGAAAATGTATCCAGTACCGATCGTGCTGCTTTAGATAACTTTATTGGCCGATTATCCAGTATTTCCGGTAATCCGGCAGAAAGTACACGACTGCGAGTTCTTGCAGCGTCCTTACTGGGATATACTAATTATGATCAGGCACAGGCAGCATTGCAAAAAATGCTCGTCCCTACCAGTCCCCCAGAATTACTTAGAGTAGTTGTGGCTTCATTAACCAGGTTAAATGATGCCAGGGGTGCCGTTTTACTGACTGAAAAGCAGGCTTGGTCCAGTTATACGCCTACGCTCAAGGCAGCGGTAATTGGTTCTTTGGTATCTAAACCTGTATTTGCGAATGAATTATTCACTGCAATAGAAAAGGGTACGATTAAGGGCGCAGAAATTTCCTCCGGTGATCGGGTACGTTTGATGAGAGATAAAGATCCAAAAATTAGTGAACGGGCAAATATTCTTTTTAAAGAGTTAGAGGGAGGAGATCGAATGAAGGTTTACCATGAATATCGAAAGATATTAAATGATAACCCTGATGCGGCAGCCGGCAAGGCTGTGTACCAAATGGCATGTTCTGCCTGTCATACTTATCTGGGTCAGGGGGGGAAAGTCGGACCTGATTTAAGTGGTGTAAAGAGTCAGCCTGCAGAGGCCTTATTGCTGCATATTGTGGTTCCGAACTATGAAGTCCTTCCAGCATACCAAACTGTTCTGATAACAACTAAGGACAACCGTTCTTTCTCGGGGCGGATAATGAATGAAACTGAAAATAGTATGACTATTCGGACAGCCTTCGGCACTGATGAGTCTATTCTTCGCAGGAATATTGCTACTCTTACTAATTCGGGTCTTTCATTGATGCCTGATGGGCTTGAACAAAGCATGTCCAAACAGGATATGGTCAATTTAATAGCATATCTAAAAGCCGGAAAGTAGTTTAATATCAGGCCAGACGTACATTCAGATGGCTTGAAGTCTTATATCTATATAAATCGAACCAACTATTGAATTAAAAAAATGAAAAAGCTAAATTGTATCATTCTAGTGCTCCTGGCTATATTTATCTATGCAGGGTGTAGTTCAACAAAATCAGCGCAAACATCAGGAGCTGCTGGTAAGACGACTCAACTATTTAATGGGGAAAACTTTGACGGTTGGTATAAATGGGTTGAAAAACGAGGAAAGAATATCGATCCAAAAAATGTATTTACCATTGACAAGGGCTTGATCCGAATAAGCGGAGAAGAATGGGGTTGTATTACTACTAATGAAGAGTATAGCAATTACAAGCTGCTAGTAGAATTCAAATGGGGCGACGCGACCTACGCACCAAGACTTGACAGAGCAAGGGACAATGGAATTCTTGTTCACTCAATTGGAGAAGACGGAGCTAAAGATGGGATATGGATGTATTCCATTGAAGCCCAAATTATCGAGGGTGGTACGGGCGATATCCTTGTTGTGGGAGATGGCAGCCCAACTTTTTCTGCAACCAGCCCGCTTCAACCTAAAAAACCAGGTGTCTCTGGCAATTTCTTCATGCCCGGAGGTGAACCTATTACTATCACCGGAGGACGGATCAACTGGTGGGGACGTGACCCGGCCTGGAAAGATGTCAAGGATTTCCGTGGTGCTAAAGACGTGGAAAAGCCGGTAGGTCAATGGAATAAATTTGAAATCATTGCCGCAGGGGATAAACTTGATTACTACCTGAACGGAGTACTGGTTAACCAGGCGTACAATGTGAAACCCTCCAAAGGCCGGATACAGATTCAGTCCGAAAGCGCAGAAATGTTTGTTAGAAAAGTGGAAATTACCCCACTCTGAGGTTACTTAAAGAACATTCATCTTTTATGAAGCACTATTAATTATTTCCGAAGGCGACTATAAAATGATAATGTGCTTTATGATTGCAAGGTCGTTTATGCTTCATCTTCATTTAGATAGAAGATACATTGCGGCTCGGTTCAAAATCCATTAAATGATCTTGACAATGACCCCGCGGATTAAAGTAATGCTGGCGTATTCAAACCAAGAATAGATGTATAATTTAAAAGGAAAAACAGCTGTAGTTACCGGTGGTGGAAGTGGTATAGGCAAAGCCATTTCAATTGTATTGGCGAATCATGGCGCCTCAGTACATATTGTGGAACTGAATTCGATCCCTGACTTGAGTCAGGAATTGGTCAAAAATAGCGGTGTGATAACCAGCCACTTATGTGATGTATCAGATCAGGAAAAGATTTATAACCTATTTCAGCATATAGGGAAAATTGATATCCTCGTAAATAACGCTGGCATTGCTCATATTGGAAAAGCCGATGATACAACTGAAGCAGATTTTGACCGTGTCTACAGGGTGAATGTCAAAGGCGCATATAACTGCCTTTACTCAGTAATACCTCTTATGAAAAAAAATAGCGGCGGCGTAATACTCAACATGGCTTCGATCGCTGCTACAGTAGGATTGCCCGACCGGTTTGCTTATTCGACGAGCAAAGGTGCTATTTTTGCTATAACACTGTCGGTTGCTAGGGATTATTTGGGAGACAAAATCCGATGTAACTGCATATCTCCCGCGCGCGTCCATACGCCTTTTGTCGATGGATTTATAGCCAAAAATTATCCAGGCAAGGAGGTTGAGATGTTCGATAAATTATCAAAAAGTCAACCAATAGGCCGTATGGCCCAGCCACAGGAAATTGCCTTTATGGCATTATATCTTTGCTCCGATGAGGCAAGTTTCCTTACAGGTTGTGACTATCTCGTTGACGGAGGTTTCACCAAACTAAACACGTAATTTTTAATCCATAGTAAAGTAATAATGAAGTTAATAAGATGGGGTAAATCCGGCAACGAGAGAACTGGTGTAATTATCGACGATGTCAGATATGATACATCAGAATTTGGAGAGGATTATAACGAACAATTTTTCGGCACCGACGGTCTGAAGCGGTTGAGTTCTTTTTTAAAGAAGAATCAAGCAAATCTTCGAACGGTGCCCTTAAACGAGCGGCTGGCAGCCCCCTTTGCTAGGCCTTCTAAAATACTATGTATTGGGTTGAATTACGCTAAACATGCATTAGAATCCAATATGCCTATCCCGTCTGAACCTATTATCTTTATGAAATCGACCACCTCCTTATGTGGCCCGAACGACAGTATCACCATTCCCAAAAATTCGATCAAGACGGACTGGGAAGTGGAACTTGCGTTCGTTATTAGCAAAAGGGCTTCGTATGTTTCAGAATCTGAAGGAATGGATTATGTAGCAGGTTATTGTCTCCATAACGATGTTTCAGAGCGGGAGTTTCAGCTCGAGAGAGGAGGGACGTGGGATAAGGGGAAGGGTTGTGATACTTTCGCGCCTATGGGCCCTTTCCTAGCAACCCCCGATGAGATTGCTGATCCTCATAAGCTGCGGCTTTGGCTTAAATTGAACGGAGCACTAGTACAAGATAGCAATACCGATGATCTGATCTTTAATATACCCTTTCTAGTCTCCTATTTAAGTCAATTTATGACGCTTCTTCCGGGAGATGTTATTTCAACAGGGACTCCTGCAGGAGTTGGGCTTGGATTCACCCCGCCTTTGTTTTTAAAACCGGGGGATATAGTTGAATTGGGTATTCAGGGCTTAGGTGAAAGCAAGCAGTTAGTCAAAGCGTATGAAGCATAGGGGCATTTTTGCCACTAACACGAAGTCATCTCAAACAGTGACTTTATATAAGTTGCGACTAATTGGCGTTCAAAGTGGTTCGATTACCTATAAAAAAGCCCCCAATCAAATTGGAGGCTTCTAATACTATAGTTAAACTTGCCTAACGCAAGCACATTTTACAATTTTTCTTCAAGGTGATCCGCCGTAACCGTCGCTTTTATCTTCCCTTCCAACTCATCCATCAAATCCGGATTATCAAGAAGTAAGGCTTTTACAGCATCACGTCCCTGTCCCAATTTAGTATCGCCATAGCTGAACCATGAACCTGCTTTCTTGATGATATCGAAGTCGACACCTAAGTCGATGATCTCACCAGCTTTAGATATCCCTTGTCCGAACATCACATCAAATTCTGCGATTCTGAAAGGAGGGGCAAGCTTGTTTTTGACAACTTTCACTTTCACACGGTTACCTGATACTTCATCCGTATCCTTAATTTGTGAAATACGACGGATATCTAAACGTACCGATGCATAGAATTTCAATGCGTTACCACCGGTAGTTGTCTCCGGGCTTCCGAACATCACCCCGATCTTATCACGAAGCTGATTAATGAAAATACAGCAGCATCCTGTTTTGGAAATGGTACCGGTTAACTTACGCAGGGCCTGCGACATTAAACGGGCGTGTAAACCCATTTTAGAATCTCCCATCTCGCCTTCGATTTCCGCTTTGGGAACGAGGGCTGCGACAGAGTCAATTACAATGATATCAATAGCTCCTGAACGGATCAGGTTATCTGCAATCTCAAGAGCCTGCTCACCATTGTCGGGTTGAGATATCAATAAGTTCTCGATATCCACACCAAGCTTAGCCGCATAAAATTTATCGAAAGCATGTTCAGCATCAATAAATGCGGCGATACCTCCTTTTTTCTGTGCTTCGGCAATAGCGTGAATTGCCAACGTTGTTTTACCGGAAGACTCAGGTCCGTAGATTTCAATAACCCTTCCTTTCGGTAAACCACCAATGCCTAAAGCAATGTCCAGGCTTATTGAGCCGGTCGAAATAGACTCAATAGGTTCTACCGCATTATCGCCAAGTTTCATCACGGTACCCTTTCCGTAAGATTTCTCAAGTTTATCCAGAGTAAGCTGTAAAGCTTTAAGTTTATCTGCGTTGCTCATTCTAATAGTTTAATAGGTCAAAAGTAGTATTAAATAATTAAATACTAATATTATTAACAAATATAATTAAATACTAATATAATTAGTTTAATTATTGACATCAATTTCGATCGCTTTAAGCCGGCCAGCAATCTTTTTAGCAGCAATTTTCTTTTTCCCTTCAGCCTTTTTCCGCCGGATATCACTTTCCGCTTTTAGCAAAGCCTTGACCGTTTGTGTTTGCTCATAATATTTACAAAACCAGGTAAGCGGGCAGACATGGCACTTCGGGTTTCTCGCGACACAAATATACCTTCCATGAAGAATGAGCCAGTGGTGTGCTACATATATTCTATCCTGCGGTAAGAATTTTACTAGTTGTTTTTCGACAGCTAAAGGTGTAGTGGCATTTCGGGTTAGTCCTATCCGGTTAGCTACCCGGAATACATGGGTGTCTACAGCCATGGCAGGCGCATTAAAGACAACCGATGCAATTACATTGGCCGTCTTTCTTCCCACGCCGGGCATAGTTTGTAAGTCCTTAATATCTGAAGGAACAATGCCACCAAATTCGCTTATTAGTTTTTTCGCCATCCCGACAAGGTGTTTAGATTTATTATTGGGATAACTGACGCTTCTAATGTATTTAAAAACTTCTTCAGGTGTTGCATCCGCCAGGCTCGGGGCGTCGGGAAAACGTTCAAAAAGTGCGGGGGTAATCTGGTTGATGCGCTTGTCGGTACATTGCGCCGACAAGATTACCGCTACAAGTAATTCAAACGGATTGGTATAGTTTAATTCGGTTTCCGCATCGGGCTGATGGGATGAAAAATATTCGACAAATGCTTTGTAGCGGTCTTTTCTTTGCACGTAGCAAACTTAAAAAATTTTTAAACGCAAAGGTCGCAAAGTACACGCAAAGGAAAACGAAAATGACACTTATAAGTCAGAATTTTAAAGAAAAAGCTTTGCGCCCTTTGCGCTAACCTTAGCGCCCTTTGCGTTAAATTAGGCGCCAGGGTTAGCGTTTGCTCACCCGATAGCCCTAGCCCTATATTACACTTGCGTTTAAAAACCAAAAAGCCAGCTCCCGAGCTGGCCTGTTGGGGAACTCTTACAACGTTTTTGAATGATTCAAAATACGTGCAATGACATCTTTTCCCGGAGTTCTGACTAGTGTATTCAGATTTTTTTTTATCGAATCGTAGAAAGATTGTTCCTCTTTACCGAGTTCCTCGGTTACGGTAGTATGTTGTGTCATGTCGTTTTGTAAAGAATTTTTTGTAGAAGTAGAAGTTTCTATCATAAGCACGGTTAGATTTTAATTTAAAACGTACTTAATTTACGAATGTTACTTGGAAAGTAAAATAAATTGAAGATTTTTTGTAGAGAGCCCTCCTTGGGGTCGCAGGAGGTTCCTGGCTGCGATTAATGAGGTACTTCGATGCACTAAATTGAGGGCCCCCGTCGCTACGCTCACATGAGGTCCCTCCCTGCGGTCGGGATGACAACAGGTTTATCGTTGGGGGGAGAGATTTCTCCTCGCTTTTAAATTTTTGGTTTATGATAAAAAAAGGTTTAGCTCGTCGAAATAACCTGCTATTAAAATAGAGATATATTTCGACGAGCGAGTACATAATATAATGGTAGAAACGACGTAATGCTAGGAGAAATCTCCATCTTTTTAAAAAAATCGACCCGTCATCCCGACCGCAGGGAGGGACCCAAAACCCATAATCATCGTCCCCACCAAAAGATGGGACCTCAAAACCCGTCATCCCTACCGTAGGGAGGGACCTACGTATTCTTCAAACTCAACTCCTTCGAAATCATCATCTTCCGCAGGTTGTTAAGCGCATAACGCATCCGCCCCAGCGCAGTATTGATACTTACCCCGGTTATCTCAGAAATTTCCTTAAAACTAAGCTCCCCGTAGTGGCGCATGATTAAGACTTCTTTCTGCTCAGATGGTAATAGGTGGATCAGTTCACGTAAATCGCGGTGCGTTTGCTCGCGGATCATCTTATCTTCGGTACTTTCGTCATAAAACTTAAGTACTTCAAAAATATCGAAGCCCTCTACGGTAGTAACTACCGGAGTTCTCTTTTCTCTGCGGAAATGATCAATAACGAGGTTATGGGCGATACGTATTACCCAAGGCAGAAATTTACCTTCTTCGTTGTATTTTCCAGCTTTCAAGGTATTAATAACTTTGATGAAAGTGTCCTGAAAAATATCTTCTGCGAGATAAGAATCCTTAACTAATAAATAAATGGATGTATATATTTTGGATTTATGACGGCGGATTAATTCCTCAAGGCAGGATTCCTGTCCTTGTAAATACTGATGCACCAGATCCTGATCGTTCTTCGATTGAAGTTTTATAGCACTCATACTCTAAATTCCCCTTTTTATAAATTTTCAAAAGTTAATGAAGTAGAGTTTATCCGATAGTTGTTCTCCTATTTTAATTTAAGTGCTCAGGCTTATTACCCCCAAATGAAACAATTATTTTGCCAATATCAAAGAATAATTATTCAATCTTCTGTATTAAGCTCATATACACGTATTTTTGCACACCCAAATGCGCTTATAAATGTATATACGTAATTGGGAAGCATATAGGTTACTGAATGAGCAAAGAAGCGGAAAAAGACCCAAAAAAATATATCATTATAAAAGGGGCAAGGGTTCACAATTTAAAGAACATTGATGTTGCGATCCCTAAAAATAAGCTGGTTGTGATAACCGGTATGTCGGGATCTGGGAAATCATCATTGGCCTTCGACACCTTGTATGCAGAAGGACAGAGGAGATATGTTGAAAGTCTTTCATCCTATGCCCGGCAGTTTATGGGCCGTATGAACAAGCCTGACGTGGATTATATCAAAGGTATTGCCCCCGCCATCGCCATTGAACAAAAGGTTATAACCAGCAATCCCAGGTCGACCGTGGGTACTTCCACCGAAATATATGATTACCTCAAGCTTTTATTTTCAAGAATAGGAAGAACTATTTCGCCTGTTTCTGGCAAAGAAGTTAAGAAGGATACGGTTACTGATGTAGTGAATTTTATCTCTGATTTAACACCTGAGACGTCTGTAACAATTTCGTGCCCGCTCCATACTCATAACAATCGTTCGCTCAAAGAAGAGCTTGCTGTTCTCTTGCAAAAAGGGTTCAACCGTGTGGTGATAGATGGGCAGCTCCTGAAAATCGAGGACCTTCTGGAAGATCAGTCTACCGGTAATAAGAAATCAGGCAACGATGTTGAGGTTAAAATTGTCATAGATCGTATTTCTGTTGCCCTGGATGATGAAACATTAAGCAGGATTGCAGACTCAGCCCAAACAGCATTCTTTGAAGGGCGTGGCGACTGCCTTGTGGAAGAAAATGGAAGTATTCACGTCTTCTGCGATCGTTTTGAACTTGACGGGCTGCGCTTCGAGGAGCCTACTCCTAATTTCTTCAGTTTCAATAACCCTTATGGCGCTTGTAGGCGTTGCGAAGGCTATGGAAAAGTAATCGGTATCGATGAAGATCTGGTTGTACCAGATAAAAGCAAATCAGTTTATGATGGTGCTATAGCTCCCTGGAGGGGCGAAAAAATGGGGGAGTGGTTGAATAAGCTCATCAAAAGTGCCTTGAAATTCGACTTCCCTATACACCGGGCTTATAATCAGCTGACTGACGAACAAAGAAAACTACTTTGGACCGGAAACAGCTTTTTCAGTGGATTGGATGATTTTTTCAAGGAGATAGAATCCCAAACATATAAGATACAATACCGGGTAATGCTATCCCGCTATCGCGGCAAGACTACCTGTCCCGAATGTAAAGGCAGCCGCTTACGCGAGGATGCTTCCTACGTAAAAATTGATGAGAAGTCGATAACCGACATTGTGCTGATGCCTTTGGATAAAGCCTCTGAATTTTTCGAAACCCTGGAGCTGGATCCCTCCAGACAGAAGATCGCAAAGCGCCTTTTAATGGAGATTGCAAACCGGGTTAAATTTCTGAATGACGTTGGCCTTGGCTATCTTACTCTTAACCGCCTTTCGAACACACTTTCTGGTGGTGAATCGCAGCGGATAAACCTGGCTACTTCTTTGGGAAGCTCCCTTGTGGGCTCGGTGTATGTGCTTGATGAACCTAGTATTGGACTGCACCCGCGCGACACTCATCGTTTAATCGGCGTACTTAGATCTTTGCGGGATGTGGGGAATACTGTTCTTGTTGTGGAGCACGAAGAAGAAATCATGCAAGCGGCCGACCATATTATCGACATAGGCCCTGAAGCCGGGACCCATGGAGGGAACCTGGTTTTTACCGGGACTTTCGATGAGATATTAAAAGATAAGAATAGTCTGACAGGGAAGTACCTGAGCGGCAGGAATTCGATAGAGATCCCTGCCCAAAGAAGGAAATGGCATGATTTCATTGAAATCAAAGGTGCTCGCGAGAACAATCTTAAGAATGTCGACGTTAAATTTCCTCTGAATGTTCTTAGTGTAGTTTCCGGAGTTTCTGGTTCCGGTAAAACTTCTCTTGTGAAACGGATTCTTCAGCCGGCGCTTCAAAAAGCTATCGGAAATTATTCGGGTGAGCAAACGGGCTCATATGATTCCATTGGTGGTGATTTTGCCAAGGTGGAGCAGGTGGAAATTGTGGATCAGAACCCGATCGGGCGCTCATCCAGATCGAATCCTGTTACTTATGTGAAAGCATGGGATGAAATCAGGAACCTGTATGCTACGCAAGGTTCTGCTAAAGCCTCAGGCTTAAAACCCTCGGCTTTCTCCTTTAACGTTGAGGGCGGACGATGCGATGTTTGTCAGGGGGAAGGTGAAGTGAAAATCGAAATGCAATTCATGGCTGATATTTTCCTGCCTTGCGAAGCTTGTGACGGGAAACGTTTTAAGCAACACGTGCTGGATATCACCTATAAAGAGAAGAATGTTTTCGAGGTGCTGGATATGACCATCGACGAGGCCCTTGAATTCTTCGAAAGCGAACCTAAGATCATCACCAAGATAAAGCCTTTGGTGGACGTCGGCCTGGGATATGTGCATCTCGGCCAGTCGTCGAATACACTTTCCGGCGGCGAGGCGCAACGGATAAAGCTTGCTTCTTTCCTCGTTAAGGGAAACAACAGCAGCAAAACGCTCTTTATTTTCGATGAGCCCACTACGGGCCTTCATTTTCATGATATCAAGAAATTACTGAAATCTTTCGACGCTTTAATTGAGCAGGGGAACACCATTATTGTTATTGAACACAATATGGATGTAATCAAGTGCGCGGATTGGGTGATCGACATTGGCCCTGAAGGGGGAGATAAAGGGGGGAATGTGGTGTTTGAAGGTACGCCGGAGGATTTGATAAAGGAGAAGGGGTCGTATACGGGGAGTTTTTTGAAGGAGAGATTTAGGTAGGGACCTCCGATCCCCGTCACTATTACGAAGATTTTCCATAAATTGCCCCCAAGTTAAATTGACGTAACTCCTATGCTTTCAAAAAAGACCCGCTATGCAATGAAGGCCCTCGTCGTGCTCGGCAAGCACTTCGGTAAAGCTCCTTTGCAGATCTCGAGGATAGCGTCTGAAGAAAATATTCCTAAGAAATTCCTGGAACAGATACTCCTTGATCTTAGAAATGCCGGCCTGCTTTTTAGCAAAAAAGGCGCAGGTGGAGGGTATGGACTGGTGAAAGACCCCTCTGAAATTTTCCTTGTGCAAGTCTTGAGAATCACGGGAGGCCCGGTGGCACTTTTGCCTTGTGTCAGCCTTAATTTTTATCAAAAATGCGACGAGTGTATCAATGAAAGCACCTGCGGGGTACGCGACGCTTTTGTCGATGTACGTAATGCAACCCTCAAAGTTTTAAGCGAAACAAGCATCGCGGATATCATTGCAAGAGAGGAAAAATTGCTAAGTCATTTAGGGAATTAAAAAATTTTATCAAATAGTCTACTAAATCTATATACTTTATATTATATTTGTCGAATGGAAATCGGGAACCTCTATAAATTCACTTATGTAACAACAGATTGTTGTTACATGAATCGGTTAATTGGATAATTGGAGAAGATTAGATATAGAATAAAATAATATACATAACCTCTTCAACCACGGTAGAAGAGGTTTTTTTTGTACAAAAGCAGCATGGAGAGTTTCAGAACAGAGTTAGAAAATCCGATCG
>NZ_JBASJU010000339.1:0-3337 GCF_049655485.1 Daejeonella sp. | reverse complement strand
ATCTTATCCATCATGAAGGTCACGCGCGACATATAGCCGGTATCCTCCAGAATAGAAATAAAGGCAAAAAGGATGGCAATCTGAGGAATGAAAATCAGAACCCCGCTTAATCCTGCCAGTACCCCGTCAATAAGCAAATCGCTCAAAGCGCCTGGCGGCAGATACTGATGCGAAATATTAGTTACCCAGATAAACAGGTTTTCAATAAGCGACATGGGGTACTCAGACCAGGCAAAAATCGACTGAAATATCAGGAAGAGGATGGCAAAAAATATGATAAATCCAAATACACGATGTGTCAGAATATTATCGATTTTATTACTCATCGTCTCCTTGCCGGGATCATTATTCAGCTTGACCGTATCAAAAAGTACGTCATTGATAAAATTATACCTGCCAATAGTTTCTGTAGCCTGTAATTTCTGCGAGTGGAAAGAAAACTCTGTTTTGATCTCCTCTATCCTCGAGTTCTGTTCTTTTGAAAGGAAAGAGAGCTGCTCATGCTGATGTGCCAGCTGAAGCGCTACATAAGGATATTGGATTTGCAGGTCTCTGCGAATGGCATGAATAAGGTCAGGCGCCAGCGCCGGAACGTCAATCGAACTAAATTGTGTAGGGATTGATGTGCTATGGCTGATCGCTGTTTTTAACAGATCAATGCCCTCACCTTTCCTGGCCGAGATTGGTACTATTTGAACACCCAATTTTAAAGCCAGCTGATCTACATTAATTTCAACTCCAGCATTCCTGGCCAGATCCATCATATTCAAAGCGATGATGATAGGGATCCGCAAATCAGCAACCTGCGAAAAGAGCAGTAAGTTTCTCTTGAGATTAGATGCGTCGGCAACAAAAATAATCAGATCCGGATGTACGGGGCTGGATTTATCAGCCAGTGCATCCATAACGATCCGCTCATCCCGGCTTTTGGGATAAAAGCTATAGGTACCGGGCAAATCGATTACACGGGCAACACGCCCGTCGGGCAGGTTGGAAAAGCCTTCCTTCTTCTCGACTGTAACTCCGGGGAAATTACCGATCTTCTGACTTAAGCCGGTAAGAACATTAAAAAGCGTAGATTTTCCGGAATTGGGATTACCAACTAGTGCAACTTTTAACTCCCGATCCAAAATTATTGCATTACGATTGTCGAAGCTTCGTGCTTCCTCAGGCTAAGGGAATATCCTGAAACGGATATTGCCATCGGATCCCCAAGCGGGGCAACGCGTTCCACAACTATCGACTCACCGGGCAAACATCCCATTTCCATGAGTTTGATCGACATTTCAAGGTCAGTAAATTCCTTGATTATACCTGATTGGCCGGGTAGCAGTTGAGAAAGCTTCATAACGAATATTATGCTCAAAAATAAAGCTTATTTGTATTAATTCCAAATAGAGAGACGTCTAAATGGTAGCAATATTGTCAATTATTTCCCGGAACTGAATAGGTCTGATAACGGCTTATTGTAGGACACTCACACCCCTTCTTGAATATGCCGCATGACCCGAGGCAGAACATCGCCAGCAGGCAAAATACCTTACAATAACTTTTCATTAAATCGAAATCTATGTAAAAAGATATAGCTGAAAATACCCATTCCCACTCCAACCATATCTGCGAACAAATCCCACCAGTCTGCTGTACGATGCGTAAATACATATAACTGCAAAAGTTCAGTCATTACGCCTAATGCGGTAGTGATAGCTAATATTTTCAGTATCGTAACAAACCTGTAAGTATAGCTACTTTGCTGTCTTATCTTTCCGTAGAATAAAAGAACGGTAAGGACGAAGAAGCAACCCGTATGTACAAGCTTATCAAAACCCGCAAACATATAAACACCAAATGCCCCTGCGTCCGACATTGGGATATCGAACATTATGAGTATGAAGATAGCCCATAGAATGGCTAAATACTGGTGTCTTAGCGTTGCTAACATTTAAGCACCTACCAGTGTCTTGTAATCAGAAGAAGACAACAATTTATCAAGCTGCGAAGCATCAGAAATTTCAATCTTAACCATCCAGCCGTCTCCATAAGGATCACTATTGACCAATTCCGGGTTAACATCTAATTTTTTATTTAATTCCGCAATCTTTCCGGTTATAGGCATCAAAAGATCAGAAACTGTCTTCACTGCTTCAACGGTTCCAAACTGATCATCTTTAGTTACCTCTTTCCCAAGGGTATCAATTTCTATATAAACGATGTCTCCTAATTCATGCTGAGCAAAGTCTGTGATGCCCACATAAGCAACATTACCTTCAACGCGGATCCATTCGTGATCATTGGTATATTTTAATTCTTCTGGGAATTTCATGTTCAATTGGGTTTAAGTGCAAAAATACTTTAATGAGAGCAAAGAACAAAGAGCAAAGAATAAAGACTTGTTTCCCATCCTGTCCTTGCGAGGAGGCACGACGAAGCAATCCCGGGCGGTTGTCCTTGCGAGGAGGTACGACGAAGCAATCTCTATGGTTTATAAAGTTTGAACCCTAATAAAAAATCCTCGATCTCCTCTTTGCTGTACCAGTCTTCACTCAGGTCATCCCATAAAGGGTTAAAAGCATTTATAAGGTCAATCTTCTTTTGCCTCGAGCCGCCCTTAATCTGCTTTTCTCTTGCTATTGCTTCCTCAATCCATTGATATTCTTCATAATAAATCAGATGGCTACAATTGTACTTAAATGTAAACCCAGCATTGAACTTCGCTTTATGTTCAAGTACTCGTCGTTCTAAATTATTTGTAACGCCGGTATAAAGCACACGTTTTGTCTTATTAGTAAGAATGTATATGAAATAAGAATGATCTTTCATGACCTCACTAAAGTACTGCAGTGGCTGTATTTTATTGGGCAATGTCACTGGGAATTAGTTAACGGTTGGTGTGTTTTTGAGCGAGGTACGAGATTGCTTCGTTACACTCGCAATGACAGAGGTTGTCCTTGCGAGGAGGCACGACGAAGCAATCTCCTGTTACGGTCATAGAGATTGCTTCGATACACTCGCAATGACAGACCGTGCGGCTCAACGGCCTGTCTTTGCGAGGAGGCACGACGAAGCAATCTCTGGTCCTTCGGGATTGCCGCGCTGCGCTCGCA
The DNA here is from genome assembly GCF_049655485.1 of Daejeonella sp. Lineage (GTDB taxonomy): Bacteria > Bacteroidota > Bacteroidia > Sphingobacteriales > Sphingobacteriaceae > Daejeonella. Next base: position 233 of record NZ_JBASJU010000339.1, on the reverse strand, counting down.
AAGACAACCTGCGCAAGATTGCTTCGTTACACTCGCAATGACAACTACAACGTGAACCTCAAATTAACCCCAAAATTACTAAACGAAGTATTAAACGTTTGCGAAGTATACGGCCTTGTTATGTTACCATCGTAAAACATACGTATTGTAAAACGCTGATCTAATACATAATCCACATTGGGTCGGATGGTGATTCTTTGATCACCGGAAGAAACTTCCGCATCAACCACATC
>NZ_JBASJU010000338.1:0-3631 GCF_049655485.1 Daejeonella sp. | reverse complement strand
CTGTTGTATTCATCAGGGGTCCTTACGTCTACCAATATGGCATTGTCAGTATTTTGAAAATTCTTTCTAAAATGGTATCCATCCAGATCGTTTTCGTTCTTTTTAAAAAAGCTATTAAACATCGTTTCTTATCCTATTTAAGGTTACAATACAAGTAATTCTATGTTATTATAGATGTAGAGTACAAAATTGAGTATTTAGAGTTAATCGTTTGGTGACTTTTGTCACAAGGGATGCTATCTGATAACTTCTTTTAAGATGATATATATGCCCATTAGCAATACAAACCAGCCAAACCCCTTCTTTAATTTATCACTGGATACTTTGTTACTAATAGATCCTCCCATAATTATCCCCGCAATAGCAATCATTGTAATTTTTAAAAGAAAGGTCCAATCAATTAGAGTATGACCAAGATCTCCCGTAAATCCGATTAGTGAGTTAAGAGCTATAATCATTAATGATGTGCCAATAGCTTTTTTTATTGGTAATTTAATAAGGAATATCAAAACCGGAATCAGCAAGAATCCACCTCCCGCTCCTAATAGCCCGGTAATAACGCCAATGGCTATACCATAGCCCAGTAACTTCAAAAATTTAATACACTCCGGACATTCCTGCTCAGGAGCGGAAGAATTATAATCTCTGATCATGCTTACTGAGGCAAGCAGCATAAGAGTTCCAAACAGCACCATGGTTAAAAAAGACCAGGTAATGGTAAAACCATTAACCATGGCAATGTTTTCCGGGATGACAGGCACTATAAATCTCCGGGTTATAAACACTGTAACGATAGAGGCTGATCCGAAAAAAAAGACTGCCTTAGTATTTACAAGTCCATTTCTATAATTATTCACCGCTCCAATCAGGCTGGTAGAACCCACAATGAATAAGGAATAGGATGTAGCTAGCAATGGATTTAAGCCAAAAAGATAGACCATAACAGGAACTGTCAGGATAGAACCACCACCGCCAATTAATCCCAGTGAGATACCAATTAATGCAGCAGCCAGATAACCTAATATTTCCATGATCTTAAATAGAAAAACAAAGGTGGTGGAAAAGCTGAAGCTAGACGGTGACTTTAGTCACACCTGCAATTTGAATAGATTTTTCAAGACAGGACTTTACATATTTACGGCCACAGGAAGGATTGGCCGGTATTCTTTAACTGTTAATTTAAAGATTTAATTGTTCGCCTTGGGTTAAGAGCAATTTTATATCAGCATTAAACCCTTTTCATCTAACGGATCATCATAAATTCTTATCCCGGCTATCAACAGAACAACCAGCAGTGCCACAACAACCGGTATTCGTTAGTGCCTGAAAGATGAAAAGTGCTGAAAGTAACCCAAATAATATATCCTTTGACTGAAAGGCCTGGAAAGCGATCAACAAGCCCATGATAAGTCTGACCCATCTGATTAAATGCCAGTTTGTAAGTATTTTTTCTCTTATTGTTTCCATGGCTACGCTTAGTAAACACAAAAATACCTAAGCAGAAAACCAATCAGGGTGACAAATGTCACCGCCAGGTTAAAGGATTAGAATTGACTAGTTAGAGTTATCTCAACCATTCAATATAATTTCTATGCAATAGCAGATCACCTTTCTGTTCCATTTTCTTCAATAGGCGGGAAATGACCTCCCTGGATGAACTTAGATCCGAGGCAATCTCACTATGAGTAATTTTGAGTTCTTTTGTTTGCAATTTCATCACCTGATTGCGGAGATAAAAATCAAGACGCTCGTCCATACCTTTAAATGCGATGTGATCGATAACTACTAAGAGTTCTTCATATCGTGACCTATAGGTTTCCAATACAAAATAATACCATGTTTTATAATTGCGCATCAGGTCATCCATGAGTTCGATAGGCAGGGTAATTACCTTCGTCTTTTCAACAGCCTTAGCCATAATTTCACTCGCCTCTTTTTTGGCTGCGCAAATCATAGAAAGGGCACATGCATTGCCTGGCTCCAGGTAATACATGAAGAACTCACCACCCTCCGGACCTTCACGATAAAGTTTAATTCTTCCTTCTACTACAAGCATCGTGGACCGAAAATATTGACCAGTGGTCATTAGTATCTCGTCCGGCTCAAACTCTTTTATTGAGGCGTTTTGCTCAATTTTTTCCATAAGAGCAGGTTCGAAATTTTTGAAGTTATGTTTTAAATATTCTTTGATCATTAGCAAATATTGAATTATGAATTCAAAATCAGAAGGATTGAAGTGTTAAATCGGATCAGCTATTCAATCTCATATAAACGCATAAAAATGAATTCCTGAATTACTTTTCTAATTCCTTCAGTTTAGCTTTCATTTGAGCAATTTCTGCAAGCTGACTCGAAATAATATTTTTTTGCAATTCCCTGATCTCCGGATCCTGAATATTGGCCTTTTCACTCATCAGGATCGCTCCGGCGTGATGAGGGATCATGGATTTGAGAAACTGCTTGTCCGTTACGCCTGCCTGCTGCCTGATTCCCACGTAAAACCCGATCAAAGCAATAGCACTTATTGCTATAAGCCCTGCATTAAGCTTCTTATTCATATACATACTGCCCATCAGGGCAAGTTCAATAATTACCATTGGAGCTGTCATCAGGCCTGCCATGAAAAACTGGTTGATATTGGGTACAACATTTTCTAGTCTATCTACCATGGCATACATCAGAACAAACATGGAAATATAGGAAAGTATGGTCATCTGCAGCAGCTTTTTGTAGTGGTCTGCGTCGCCTTTGGGTTCGTGCATCGTTTTGTGATCCTGAGTTTTCATAATTTTTAATTTTATGGTTTAATTCTTCATTCCATCTTATTGTCCGGCAATAGTTAAGCTAAATCAATTTCTTTTGTTAAATAAACATCCTGTATTGTCTGGAGAAATTGTACCCCTTCTTCAAAAGGGCGCTGAAAAGCCCTTCGTCCTAATATTAATCCCATTCCAGCCGCCCTCTTATTAATAATCGCAGCTTTCACTGATTCTACCAGATCGGTTTCTCCTTTTGACTCGCCACCCGAGTTGATCAGGCCTGCTCTTCCCATATAGCAATTGATCACCTGATACCTGCATAGATCTATTGGATGATCAGAGGCCAGTTCACTGTACATCCTGGGATCGCTTTTTGAAAAGTTTATAGCGGTAAATCCACCATTACCCTCAGGCATTTTTTGTTTAATAATGTCAGCCTGGATGGTTACCCCGATGTGGTTTGCCTGCCCTGTGATATCAGCAGCAGTTTCATAATTCACTCCTTCTTTTTTGAAATGATTGTTGCGGGTATAACACCACAGAATACAAGCCATGCCCAGTTGATGAGCCTGCTCAAAAGCCTCCGCAACTTCAACAATTTGGCGACCGGAGTTCTCTGAGCCAAAATAAATGGTAGCTCCAACAGCAGTGGCTCCTAAATTCCATGCTTCCTGAACGCTTCCAAACATGATCTGATCATGCTTTGTTGGATAAGTTAGAAGTTCATTATGATTCAGCTTTACCACAAAAGGAATTTTATGAGCATACTTTCTGGACATCATGGCGAGGTTACCAAAAGTTGATGCCACGGCATTGCATCCTCCCTCGACTGCTAGTTTGACAATATTTTCCGGGTCAAAATAAAGAGGGTT
>NZ_JBASJU010000337.1:0-4213 GCF_049655485.1 Daejeonella sp. | reverse complement strand
CCCATTCTTCATCACCGTAGCCTGATGCTGCTTCTTAAACTCATACAGAAGTACCGGAAGCGGAGCGAGTGCCGGACGCTCCACCTCTTCAAACTGAAGTCTTCGGCTATAGTTGCGGCCCTGCAGCAGCTGACTGTTATGAGCCTCCAGAACTACCCGGATGGCCGCATTCAACTCCGCCAGCGAATGAAAGACCGCTTTTCGTAAAGGAGCATAGATCCGGGTATACATGATCTTTACGGCTCCCTCCACTAGTGCCTTGTCAAATGAGGTTAAAAACTATTGATGCTTCATCATTAACACCGACGGAAATGCAAGGGTATTTGCACTCTGCCATTGCACCCCGCCCGATATGTTTTGCATCCACTATTGATAAAAACGGCGAGGTTAATTTAAGTCCCTTTAGTTTTTTTAATGTGTTTAGTATCAATCCACCGATATGCGTTTTTTCACCAACAAGCCGGGCGCGGGATAACACCACCAAGCATACGCTTGAAAACGTTTTGGAAATACCTGAATGTGTGATTAATATTGTGGACTTTGATATGGTTCAACAGACCTATTTAACTAGTAAAGATTATCCAAGAGGAGTAAATGAGTTTTCGAAAGCAGGGTTTACTGAATTAGCTTCGGAGACGGTAAAACCACCCAGGGTAGCGGAATCGAGTGTTCAATTGGAATGTGTAGTGAATGATGTGATATCGTTAGGGAAAAACGGAGGAGCAGGCAATTTGGTTATTGCAGAGGTGAAACGGATTCACATCAGTGAAGATATTTTGGATGCTAATGGCAAAATAGACCCTCATAAAATAGATCTGGTGGCTCGTTTAGGCGGTGATTGGTATTGTAGGGTAACCAACGATAATTTATTTAAAATTGCCAAACCAATAGAATATGATGGAATAGGTATCGGCGTAGATGCTTTTCCTAAAGAGGTTAAAAACTCCAACGTATTAGCCGGGAATAATTTGGGGTTATTAGGCCTTGTTAAAACTCTACCATCCGAAGAGGAGGTAGAGGCCTTTAGCAAAACCGATGAAATGAAAGAACTGCTTGATGGTACCATTGACAGCAACACCCGAACCATACGCCTACATTCAAAAGCCAAGCATTTGTTAGAAAACGGCCGCGTAATGGATGCCTGGAAAGTGTTATTGATGTAGCTCGTAAGGCTGTATTCAGGATTAATTGCCCCAGGATTTATAAAGGGGTTTCTACTTCAACAAGTATCTTTTCAAATCGTCCATGAAAAATCTCGATACCGGAATTTTTATTCCGTTGATCAGAAGCTGGTTCTTTTCAAATTTTTGAATGTGATCTTTATTCACGACGTAGGATTTATGTACCCGCAAGAAATTTTTTCCTGAGAGTTTGTTCAAAAGTTCCTGCAAGGTCATGCGTACAAACGTCCTCCTGTGTTCTTCTACAAATCCAGTGTAATTATCCTCTGATTTGATAAAAAGCAAGCCTTTTAATTCAATTCTTACCCAATTATATCCGTCTTTTACAAACAAGCTATCACTATTTTGTGCGGGATCTTCCTGCCGGCGTTCTCCGCGATTTTGGGCTTGAATACATGCTTTTAGAAAACGGTTATAATTAAAAGGTTTCAAGAGAAAATCGGTAATAGTCAGATCGAAACCTGTAACCGCATAATCTGTATGGGCGGTAGTAAATATTAGTTGGGTTTGAGGACTAACCAGAGTTGCAAATTCAAGCCCCCCGATATCGGGCATATTAATATCCAGGAAGATCAGTTCAACCGCTTCCACCGCCAGATAATTTAACGCGGCTCTAGCGCTGGTGAAAGTCTGTTTCAACTTAATAAATGACACTTTTGCAGCATGCATCCGTATAATGTCCAATGCAACGGGTTCATCGTCTATGGCAATGGCACTTATCATTACAAATACCGATTCAGTTGACTGTATAAACTATCCCGATTACTTGGTCGTTTTGCATCGCTGATTACAACTTTACCTGTTTTGTCTAAAATCATGTACCTGGGCATGGTTATCATAATCTGCTTGTTGTTAGTTAAAGTCCTATAAATATCCGCATACTGATCAAATTCTAAAAAGATATGGTTTCCCTCAATATTATATTTCTTTATCTGCTCTCTCCACATGTACTCATGCCTGAGATAACTACCACCACAGATATATAGAAAACTTATATTCTTAGATTGGTATTTATTCTTAAGGGGTTGTGTAAAATGCCGGAATTCGTCGAGACAAGGTCCGCAGGTTGTGCCCCAAAAATCGATGTAAACTACTTTCCCTTTAAAATTAGCATTGTATAAACTTTGAAGTGTTGTGTCGTCTTTTGCGAGAGTCAAAAAGCGGTTATCATTGTTGATGATGCGCGGAAGAAGGAAAACTTTTAGAGATAAAAAACAAATCATTACTACAATAATAGACATAGCAGGTTTCAGAAAATCTGATCTGTTTTTTCTAAAATATTTAACCAGCAAGTAAATACTCAGTCCCAGAAAGAGAAGGCTTAAGAGCGTCTTTAAATAAATCAGAAACGTGAGATTCGTATTTTTTCAAAGACAGTATCCAAAGCCTGCGATTTCTGCTCTTTCGGAAGCAATTCGGAATTATAGGCAAGATCGATGATCTCTCCTCTCACTTCTATACTCCAGTCGACAGAATGATGTGCAATATCGATAAGTAAAAGAGGAATAACCGCCAATAAGATAGTTCCTATCCAGAATTTTGCTGAATTGATCATGATATTTTTATTTAAGTAGGTGATATGATTAAAGTTCTTTGAGTTTGAGGGACATAGTTACGATGTATGTTTTGCCATCCGACGAGATGTCCAGTTTATGGCCTACAGGGTATAGAAGCGCAAGTCGCCTGCGAGTAAGCTCAAGTCCGCTGTTAGTGCCTTTCAGACTGTTTTGCCCTGTTACGATGGTGTTGCTGACCATCATTTTCAACTCGGTACCTTTGAGGTGGATACGAATTTCAATTTCAGCGGGGTTGTCAGCGCTTTTACCATATTTAAATGCATTTTCGATGAAAGGGATTAGAAGCATCGGTGCAATAAAAAGGGACAGGTTCGATACTTCAATAGAAACCTCTACACTGTGCATGTGGCTTAAAGGCATGCGTACCTGCTGCAAATAAAGATATTGTTCAATAAATTGAATTTCCTCGGCAAGGGGTACAACTGTCTCCTGCATACCCACAACTGTGTAACGCATCATCCCTGACATGATCTCAATCCCCTCGGCTGTACGGCTGGCACTTTCCTGAAGCGCTGTACCATAAAGGTAGTTCAGGGTATTAAACAAAAAATGAGGGTTAAGTTGTTGCTTCAATACCTGCAACTCAGTTTCTGAGCTCTTAAGGCGAACTTTCAATAAGTGTGAACGGTGGTTGAGAAATTCGCAGAATATTGCATAAGCTAGGGTGTATCCAAGGAGTATCATCGCGGGCTCGAGAGAGTTGCCACGTCCTTTATCACTAGTAATCATAAAAAAACATATCATGAGCAATACTGTAAACAAAGAACTAATAGCAAAAACGATCCATCGGTATCTTTTAAAAACATATTGGTAGTTAAGCTCTACCAGGAAGGTAAAAACCAGCAGGTAAAGCACATCCGTTCTATAAAAGTTATGTTCTACCAGCCTTTGAAAAACAGTGATTGGAGATCCATCAGAGTTTGTGTAATGATCGAATGATGTTCTTTTAAATAAAAAATCAAAACTGTCATATACATTGATCGCTGCCCATACCACAAAAAAGTGAAGAAGCCATTGCTTAAATGTGTTTTTGAACATATCGTTTGCTTTCATAACTCAAAGAAAGAGATACCATGGTTGATAATAAAAAAAATGTGGCAAGAGGAATAATTGAGGGGTGAAACGGAATTAAGATTCGTAATTATTATTCTACGAGTAATCAGAGGTTATCTTCGGATAGTCCTTTTTCATTTTTGTTACCGTAATCGCCTTTAGATTTTGGACGATTGGTGTGCTCCAGCGCGGGTGTAGGAGTGAAAGTAATGCTATTGGAATGACAACGCTGGATGCGTCCAACTAAGTTAAGCTAACAATCAATCGTTTCGGACTGCAAAACCTCTCCATAGTAGCGTTAATGATCGTAGGTCTTAATTCAATTGAGCTAAACGCTGAAGATATTAGGCCAGAATTCAAAGCCCCAGAAAAGACAATAGCCAGAAAAAAGCCTCTCCTTAC
>NZ_JBASJU010000336.1:0-3459 GCF_049655485.1 Daejeonella sp. | reverse complement strand
AGCTTGTCGAGTGCGATGGTATTAGGCGGAAAAGTTCCATTCTGAATAAGCGTACGCTGCGGAGCATCGATCAGGAAGACCACGCCCAGTTCGCCGATTACCACTTTGGGCAGGTAGATATTAAAGGGGTTTGTATCCATGATTTCTTGATGTTGGATTCAGAATGTATCTGCCTTCAGGATATCCTTGTATTTTACCGGAAGGGTAATCACCCTTCCGGAGAGTTGTTTTTCAGTGAGCTCGATGTTCAGCACCTTGTTTTCAGGGAACGTAACCTTTTTAAGCACATAAATATTTCGGAAGATTTTTTTGAAACTGGTTCCGGGATAAAGCTGCCAGATTGGTTTAATTTCTATTGATTGTACGTTCGTAGCTTTATTAATCTTCTTATCCTCAATTTTGAAACGCAGCTCATCGATATCGTAAGCCAGGTTCGTCTCATTCTTATACGTTAAGTCCAGGAATATATCATCGCCTATGGTGTAAACATGGTTCAGCGTGGCTTTAAGCCCGTAAGCATTTTCTTTCCTTACAATAAACCTGCTGTGATCTTTTAATATTGCCAAAGCATAGCCTTTCATTTCCTGTCCTGTCAGGCTAATACCTGGCACGTCCAATGGACTCATTTGCTCTGGTAAAATTTGCACTTTCGAACTAATCACTGGATGCAGAACACCTGCATACCGAAGGTTATATTGTGCGATAAAGCTTTCTCCTATAATGGTAACCACGCCAATATAGCCTGCCTCAACATTCAGGGAATCAGTTTTAATTTTTATCCGAAGTATGTTCTTAACTGGCAGATCGCCTGCTATCCCCGATGTAGATATATCTACATAAATAATAGGTTCCGGCGAAATAAAATGAAGTGAAATTCCCTCGCTAATAAAAATATCCGGCAAGTCTTTTCGGTAGATACCAGGTACGCTTTGTGCATACACTTCCTGGAACAGGCTGAACACAACCAGTAAAATGACATATATCGTTTTCATAAAAAAAGATTTAATAGTTGTTTTGATTGGCTTTCAATTCGTCGGGATCTATGAGGTAGACTATCGTGTTATATTTGAGCTTTGCTTTATTCTGGCGAATCAGTTTGCTAACAGCGGTTGTTGTTGACTGAAACATTTTCTGAACCATACTCATAACCAATTGATTGTTATTTTCAGCTTGTTGTTGAAGCGTAATGCCCTGGCTGGTACTGCCGCCTAATTCCCTGGTAAATTCCCTGAAAGCTGAGGCCGGGACATACAGGCCCGGAAGCCCATCGTTGTCATAAACATCCAGTTTTACGGGCAGGATATTTTTTCCCTGCATGATCGTGGTAATGGTAAGGTTAACCCGCTGGCCACTAAAACCGGAGATCTGGGCAAACAAATAAGTGCCTTTTTTAACCAAAAAGCGTCCCGCCATCATATCCTCCAATAAGCGGATCCTTAAACGTGAGCCTGCATAGCCGGTAATGTCCTGGTCAATGATCGCAGTAATAAAAGTTTCGCTTTGATCGGCACTTATGGTGTTAAATACATGGGCATTAGCATCAGATTTACTGACAGACAATTTTTTCTTACTCTTCAAGTCTTTTTCCAACAGCTCGGCTTGTTGCTTCTGCTGCTGCTTTTCCTTGTAATCGGGGTCATTGGCTTTCCCCATACTATCAACTAAAGCCATTTGCTGTCGGAATAGCTGCATAGGATCTGTTTGTTCAGGTGCAGTCTGGCGATAACCGGTAACCGGAGGATGTTGGTTCATTTTTGCCAAAGCTTCTGCGAGAGCCTTATCCTGCTGTTCTGGCGATCTTAACTTCCTGATCGGGAGGGAAGCATCTGGAAAATTAGTATTGGAACCGATTGGCCTTTCCTGTGAGGCCATTCCATATTTTCGGTTCATGGCTTTTTCGATAGAGTCAAGCATTCGCTTTTCTTTATCATTATATAAAGAATTTGGATCCTGATTACTTGCCTGCTCTTCCTGAATCTGCCCGATAGCAGTATAACCATCTGCTTTTTTATACTCATTACGGTAAGCATCCAGCTTATCTGTTAGCGCCTGGTTTCTGACCTGATCAGATACACCGGCAAGGTTTACTTGCAGGGAGTCTTTACCTGCTTGTGGTGGTGTTTCTTTACCAAAGCTGCTCTTATAGACATAAAAGAAAATGCACACAAAAGGCAGTATAATCAGCGGTATAATGTACCGTGGCTTTTTAAAATCTATCTTCATGGCTTGGGGTTTAATTTTTTGTTAATGGATTCCAGCCTTTCGAATGCCGCTTTTAACAAAAGGCTATCGGCCTGATTCAGGCTGTCTTTTTTAAGAATAATTTCAACTTGACTTTGCAGCTCCAGTATTTCTTTCAAGGCAGTGCCGGTATTTAGTATCTGTCCCAACCCGGAAGTCATCTCGGCTCCGGCCTTCCCAATCCCTGATGGGGTTGATGCCTTCTTCTGACGCATTACCGAAAATGCAAGCACAACAGAGATGACGAGGCAGATCAGCATACCCATAAAAACTTGCCTTGGATATCTTTGCAAAAACTGGTTTCGTCGCTGTGAAAGCAGGGTAAAGTACCCTGCGAATTCTTTTCTTAGTTCACTGAACAGAGTAACCTGGTTATCCTGTTCAGAAATTGCTTTTCTGGACATTTTCAAGGTCTTTGTTTTCCAAAGTTTTCCAGCGCGTAATCAGTACGGCATGCGGATTATTGTCCGATCGTTTTTTAAGATCACTTAGGTAGCCTTCGGTAATTAGAGAGCGTATTATGGTTGAACTTCTGCGGTCTATCTTTTGCGTACCGTAATAGCGGAAGTGCTTTTTTGCTTCATCCACATAAATGGAGTCTGTACGGACAGTAAGTACAGCACTTGAGGAAAGGATCGAATTAAAATATCCCTTTTCCTTTAAGTTATTATATTGGGCAGCACCGCTTTCATCAATCAGGTACATGGCCTGCTTCATCTGATATTCAATAAACTTATCGTCGGGAGTAAGATTAAAGAAGAGGGTGTGAAACAGATTAATATGTGCCCGGTATTCTGCCGCCCGGTTCATCTGTACATCCGTTTGCCTGGCCAAAAGCGGAACGCTGTTTGCATCCAGAAGGTAAACACTTTTACGGGCATCGGCTACCTGTTTGTAGGCAAAAAAGCAGACAATTAATACCATAATAATAGCCGTAAAGAAACTGCCCGCAGATAGGAATGTGGCCAGCCTGACCTTACTTTCAATATTTTTGATGATCATCGAGATTGGATTTAAAATAAATGGCCACCCGTTAGAGCAGCCAAATCGGAGTTAAAGAATAATGTGTTATGCTTTAGTAATCATGCGGGTCATCATGCGGGACATATTGGATGCTCCTCTACCCATTGAAGAAGCAGCGGAGGTAATACCAGAGGTGGAAACGATCCATGTGGATATACTGGGAACGGTAAGCATGGTCAGTGCCCCGATGATAAA
>NZ_JBASJU010000335.1:0-1794 GCF_049655485.1 Daejeonella sp. | reverse complement strand
GTGTACGAGATTATGCCTTTGGAGACGGCGATGACGGGATAGCTTTCGCGTTAAACAGAAATACACCATATGATCCTGATGATCCAACCCATGGCCCTCCAGATGTAAATGCTGTAATTAAGTCTTTAGATGATCAATTTCATATCAGCTTCCCGGTATCGGTGGATTATGTCTTCCAAACAAGTGATAGAACCCAGCTTAAGATTGGATTGATGCGAAACATCGCTATCAAACCGATATCAGACAGTGAACTCACGGTCATTATGTATGGGGAAACCTACAAAGGAAAATATAGTCCCTTAACCGGTTTTTGGGGAGTTAATATTCAGTTTGATTATAATTTAAAAAAGAAATTCGGTGAATCATTTGAAAGAAAAATCGAAAACTCGAATCTAAAGGAGCGATATAGAAAGGCTCTCTATGTTGAACGCCGGGGGAGCGGTATTTCCTTAACAGCGAATTATGACATGCGTTTAAAGAAAAACAGAAACGATGGATTAGGCTTTAAAGCCGGTATCGGAAATGGAAGGACTTATTATACGCCAGTCACCAATAATAACATAAGTACCCGAAGAACATATATATCAGTGCCGCTAGGTATTAATTACGTTATCGGAAATAAAAGGCACGGCTTAGAATCGGGCATTGGTTTCACTTCTCAAGTAGCTCTGGATGACGTTGAAGATGGTCCGGGATTTATTTCAACAATCCCATTAAATATTGGCTATCGCTTCCAACCGTTAAAAGAGGGGTTAATCGCCCGTGTAGCATGGACTCCTATTATCCATAAAGATGGATTTTATGGTGGATGGACAGGACTGTCACTTGGATACAGTTTTTAATAAGGTTCAAAAGTTCTTTACATTACATTGTACTTAATTACTTATAAGAAGGGTTGAGATTATTGTTGTATTTTTCTTCTTTTATCTCACTCATGAAAATTTTAAAAATCATCATCATTACTCTGTTAGGAGTTATTTTAAGTTTCGATACATTTTCGCAAACGGGCACAGGGGACAAACTTCGTGTTTTTCTGGATTGTCAGACTTATTGCGACAAGGATTATGTTAAGCGGGAAATTACTTTTATAGATTACGTAAATGATCGTTTTCAATCAAACGTATATATTTTAATAAATTCGCAACCTACCGGAAGCGGCGGAAGAGAATATAAACTTCAGTTTGCCGGGCAGGAGATTTTTAAAGGTGTTAATGATACTTTGTCATACATCCGGGAGGCAACCGCTACAGACGATGAGGATCGCAAATTAGCTGTACAAACTATTAAATTAGGCTTGGTTAAATATTTCGCACGAACTGCTAAAGCCAAAGATCTACAGATTTCATTTATAGGGGATACTTCCAGAAAAACCAATATCGAACAGGCGAAAAAAGACCCCTGGAATTTATGGGTTTTCAGCGTTCGTTTAAATGGTTACCTGAATGGAGACAGAAACTACTCCTCGAATAGCTTTAGCACCGGTGGCTCAGCCTCACGTGTAAGTGAAAAACACAAAACAAATACAAATTTCAGTTATAACAGAAATAAAAACAGGTTCGGTGAAGGAGTTGATGCTTTCAAATTCACCAATGAAAGTTATTTTACCAATAATACAACTGTTTGGTCCATAAGTGAACATTTATCTGCAGGTGGATCGATTTCTGCCCAGCGTTCCGATTACAGTAACTACGACGCATTATTATCGATAACTCCCGCTATAGAATACAATTTCTTTCCCTACAAGGAGTCGAATAATCACTATATCGGATTGATGTATAAGGTAGGACCCAGATA
>NZ_JBASJU010000334.1:0-1620 GCF_049655485.1 Daejeonella sp. | reverse complement strand
ATAACCGGCACCGATTGAAGGAATGTTGCGCCAGTGGCGATTCCTGTGAGGTGTAAAAAGTCTCTTCTTCTCATTTAATAAGTATCAAGTATCAGGTATCAAGATAAGGTCTTCATTTTATTTACGGAGGTGGTTGAGAACCATAATTCGTATTGATAGCATGGCGGCTATGCATGGCGCCAGTTTGCTTCGCTGCGCTCGCAATGACACCCCGGTATCTCCACCATGCATCCTATGAATCCTAATCCTGCAATCACATCATCCTACTAATCCTATTTTAGACAAAAATCCTAATCTATACGGCATCCGACAACGAAGAAAACGTAAAGTCTCTTATTTTCATTGGCGGCACCATCATATTCCCGCTACGCTGCGGTTTACCCATCGCCTCCACATTATTCAGCATAATAATCGGGCTTTCATTGAAACGGAAGTTTTTAACCGGGAAAGCGATCTTGCCATTTTCAATATAGAAAGTACCGTCGCGGGTAAGGCCGGTTAATAATACCGTTTGCGGGTCAACCATACGGATATACCAGAAACGTGTTACCAATATCCCTTTCTCGGTGCTCTTAATCAGGTCTTCCAGGGATGCAGTGCCACCTTCAAAGATGGCGCGATTTGATCCAGGTAAAGGCTTAACACCTTTTTGTCCGGCCCAGTAACGTGAGTATGCGAGGTTTTTAACTACCCCGTTTTCTACCCAATTAGTTCTTTCAATGGGCAATCCATCACCGTTCCAGGTACCGCCCGGAAGTTCGGCGTTGAAAGGATCAGAGTAGATATTAATGTTTTCACCGAATAACTGCTCGTTTAAACGCGTGCCGCCTCCTTTCTTGCTCATGAAATTACGGCCTTCTTCTGCACTCCGGGCATCGAAGCCGTTGAACATGTATGAAAGCATACCGCTGACCGCCAAAGGCTCGAGGATCACCGTGTATTTTCCGGGCTCAATGGCTTTAGCTCCTGCCGAACCATTGGCTTTTCCTGCAGCGATTTTTGTCAGGACTTGTGTATCCAGTTTACTGACATCATTATAACTTTGCTCTACATAGCCAGATCCTGTTCCTTCCTGATTCCGGGTGGTTACGGAAAAAGAGACATCTGTATCTGTATTGTAAGCAAACAAACCTTTAGAGTTCATCATTGCGCGGAAGCTGGTGGTATTCTCCAGAAATCCGGCGGCTTCAAGTTTTGCATCCTTAGCAACGTTCAAACTTTTTAAAACGGCTTCTGCACGGATATCCGGATTAACGGCAGCGGTTGTGGCGTTATAAGTTTTAGACTCTTTGAAAGTTTTCGGACCTTCCAGAGATACGTACTCCGGGTTCGGCGGAGCAAGCTGGGCAAGTTCTTCCGATCTGCGGACAACCTTCTCCAAAGAAGCATCATCAAATTCGTTGATGGTGGCTGTACCTGTTTTTTTAGCAAAGGTCGAGCTTATGCCAAGGCTCATTGTACTGATGTCGCCAGCGGTAGAAACGGCATTCCGTGCATAACGGATGTTTCCGCCTTCGCTGCCTTGTAAGCTTACTTCACATTCTTCTGCCTTTGAATAGCTCAATGCTTTTTTCAGGATGGCTTGTGCCTGTTCTTTTGTTAATATGGCCATATCTATAT
>NZ_JBASJU010000333.1:0-2544 GCF_049655485.1 Daejeonella sp. | reverse complement strand
CCGGCCTGTAATATTCAAAGACATTATTCCTAACTCCCTCTTTGAGGTAGCTGACAAAAACTTGAAGGATGCATACGGCTACAATATGGAAGGCGGTGTAAGAGGTGACTGGAAATTTCTAAGCTGGGACATAAGTTATTTCCAGTTAAAATATCAGAACCGTTTAGGCACACTGGCTCAAACAAATACAGCCAATGAGGAAATTATCTTCAAAACAAATATTGGGGACTCGATGACTAAGGGTCTGGAATTATTCACTCAGATAGAATTGACATTGGGAAGGGAAACCAATCTGTCGATATTTACCGCTACCGCTTTTATGAACGGTGTTTATAAAAACGCTGTTCTGCGCTCCGGGAAAGAGAACATAGCTATTAATGGCAATAAGATAGAAAGTGTTCCCTCCTGGCAAAGCCGAAATGGTATAACCCTTAAACTGAATAAATTAAGTCTAAGTGCTCTGCATAGTTATACTGCTGAATCATTTGCTGATGCTTTTAACACGATCACGCCGACTGCTACCGGATCCGCTGGCTTGGTACCATCCTACCATCTTTTTGATTTTAACGGTAAGGTCAGCATTTCTTCCAAATTACAATTAAGACTGAACCTCAACAATGCTTTTGACAAGAAATATTTTACCAAAAGACCGCAATTTTATCCCGGTCCTGGTATCTGGCCATCTGATGGACGGACTTATTCAGCGACTCTTAGCTTCACGCTGGGAACAGGGGATGAGTGATATATTATAATCTCGAGAATTAGGCTCCCTTTTTCTTTTATGATTATATATTAATCATTAGCACAAAGTTAGGCTGCAGGGCTGCTGTAGCGGACAAAAGCTTCCGGCATAAACACTCGTATCCTTCCTTCAGTCCATTTATTCCTTTTCCTTTTGCCCTTAATTGCCCTGAGCCAACAGGAGCACCATAATTAATTCATTAACTTTTTAAATTCTCTAATTATGGAAAAGCTTCAAAAACCAGTCTCATTTTTCCAAGTATCAGAAATCAATGTGACTTACAAACCGAAATTTAAAGCTTCTGAAAGGCCAGATATAAGTACTTCCAAAGATGGTTATAACATATTACTGCAAAACTGGGATATGAATAAAATTGATTTACTAGAACAGTTTAAAGTCCTTTTATTAAACCGAGCTAATAAAGTGCTAGGAATATATGGAGTTTCATGCGGAGGAATGACTGGAACGGTCGCTGATCCTAAGTTAATATTTTCAACAGCTTTAAAGGGCTGCGCAAACTAAATCGTTCTCTCACACAACCACCCTTCAGGTAATTTAAAGCCAAGTCAAGCAGATATTAATCTTACTCAAAAGCTCAGAACTGCTGGAAGTTTTTTGGATATTGATGTTTTAGATCAGATCATCCTAACCAGTGGAGGATATATTTCCTTTGTTGAAGAAGGGCTCATGTAGCTCTTAATTTCCTTTCTATGATTAGGGGTTCTATTAAAAAGCTAATTAAATTTTGTTATGACGTAACAAAACACTTAAAGCTACGTAATACTTACTTCCCATCATGAATACACCTACTTATAAATTTCCAGCACTTAACTTCTTTTCAGGAGCTGATCAAGATCCTATTAACCGGGCACGAATCAGAATTCTGATAGCCGGGATTGTGATGGCAATTCTTTCCTCTGTAACTCTGATTGGGGTTCATTCAATTCAAGGGGAAACCGAGGTGATATTTCTAAGTTTCATTATGATTCTGGTGTATATACTTATTATGCACCAGGGCTTAACTGTCAGAAAGATAAATTTATAACCCATGTACTTATTCTGGTCCAAATAATCCCGGTCTGGGTAGATTTTTTGCATGCCGGAAGAAATATTTTCATTCTTGACTTTTTGCTCTTAATCCAAATCCTTTTCTACACTTTTTTTAATCTTAATCAGTCATTTAGCCTTTTCTACATAGTTCTGGCAATTGCTCCGTTTGCATACAGATTTATTCAGTTTGAAGGAGAGGTACATCCTTCAGTATCTCTTTTTTTCCAGGAGGGATCACTTGGATTTAACACTATTATAGTTTTAAATCTACTTTTCATATCATTTGCAATTCAGCATATCATTATGGCTTTTAAGTCTGTGATTTTGAAATTAGATGATTTAGCAGCGGAGTTAAAGGTCAAATCGAACGGGCTTGAAATTGTTAATGGCGAACTTATATCTCAGTCAGAAGAGTTACAAGCACAGTCGGAAGAACTTCAGATGCAGTCAGAGTATTTGCAATCGCAGTCAGAGGATTTGCGATCTTTGAATGAGCGGTTGTGTTTACAAAAAGAACAAGAACAACAGGCAAGAAAGGAGGCTGACTCAGCGCGTGAAGAAGCTGAAAAAGCTAACAGCGCAAAAACCATCTTTTTAGCAACTATGAGCCATGAGATAAGGACTCCGATGAATGGAGTTATCGGCATCTCTTCACTTTTATCTGAAACATCTCTTAACAATCAACAGAGGGAATATGTACAGATTATCACTAGCAGCGGAGAAGCTTTACTTACGGTAATCAATGATATTCT
>NZ_JBASJU010000332.1:0-1884 GCF_049655485.1 Daejeonella sp. | reverse complement strand
GCATGATATACCCGGTGAATCCACTTTTGATCTCTCCTAACTGGTTGTTGATCGAGGCACCAGCAGATATATTCCAGAACAAATTGAGTTCATACATTAAGCTAAGTGTTGGATTGAAGAACAATTTGCTATTGTTCCTGTCTGCTCTTCCATAAACTGGGTCTCTTGCATATAAGTAATTATAAACCAGAGGAAACCCGACTGTTGCCTTCAACTTATTCTTTGAGTAAGTATATCCTGAGCTGAAAAGCAACTGATATTTGTTCCATTGAAGTTGATTGCGGAGCGAATCCGGAACGTTGTTATATTCACCTGTAGCAAATCGCGCCTGTAAATCGGAATGCAGGTTCTGAAGACTCAAATTCACTCCAACTGTATAGTTTTGTTTCAATGCACTATTACCTAAGCCAAGAGTAAATTTGCTTGTAGATGAAAAGTGGTTTTGAATCAATGTTTGCCTCATTAGATCCAACTTTGCATTGTTTTGAAACAGATTGCCGTAAAGAAAAGGTTGTATTTTAAGCACTTGCGGGCTGCTGCTGTAGCCGTTATAAGATTGAATATTAATGTTGACCTTTTTAAAATTCTTGATTAAGTTAAATGCATTACCCAATGTATAAAGACGTTTGTTGAGTTCCTGAGCTATATTTCCGGTGCTAAGCACGTTTCCATCCTCCCCGTTCCATCCTCCGGTAACATTTAGTAAATTATCCAAATAATAATTCTTCTTATTTGTATTTAATTGAATCACTGCATTTAATAAATTAATATGCTCAGTTGCAGCCAGTGACTCTTCTATTGTTAATAAACTATCAGTCTTAAGGTAATACACTGAACGTGAATAGCTGCTCTTTTCCTGCCTGTCGTTCACATAATTGATATTAGCATTAACCTGATAATCCTTTCCGAGAGTCCATAAATTGTTCGTCGAAATTGTATTAGAGCGATTAAACAGATATCGTTCGCGGGTTATTGGAGGTGGAATTGGCGATTGCACCGACAGCGTGTTTCCGGTCTCAACTTTCTCCTGTCCTGAATAAAAGGTATTGAGTTCAGCGGAAGCATCCTTGCCGGAATTGTTTCCTTTATAGGTAGTCAGGCTTTGCTTTTTTTTACTAAAAAGCATGGAAAACAATTCATTATTCCACAAACAAGGAGTCAGTCCTGTGCCTAACTGACCCGTAACCATCAGCACACCCTTGGCACTATCTTTCAGTTTAAGATTAATCGCCCCTGCATCCGTAAATTCTCTCTCTTTGAGCGCCTTTATTGGCTGATGGTTTTCCAGTACCTGTACAGTAGCTACATCTTTTGCTTCAATATTATTAGTAGCAATACCGTAACGGCCCTGAAGCAAATCTCTGTCTTCAATATAAAATCTAGTAATAGGCTTGTTATTATAGGTGATAGAACCGTCCTCATTAACCACTATTCCAGGCATTTTTTTCAGAACGTCACCTATGGTCCGGTCATTTTTGTCGCCAAACGCATCTACATTATAGTTAAGAGTATCATTTATCTGCTGGATGTTCGGCGCCTTTATCTTTATCTCCTTTAACTGGATAGTTTCGGAAGTAACGGTAAAATTTACCATCTGACTCTTGTTTAAAACTGTTTTCGTTTGTTTTTTCACATTAAAGCCGGCAATTGTGATAACCACGCTGTCTGCTCCGCTCGTGAAAGCTAACTGATAAGACCCGGTTTCATCTGTCGATGCATAAGACAGTATTTCCACATTATTTTTCTCTTTAACGATAACATTAACACCCGGCAAGACGTTTCCATTTTCTTTCTTCCTGACTCTGCCGTTGATCTTTGTTTGAGCATTGGCTAGAGAAAACGAAAGGATGAGGAAAACAAGTAAACAACTTTTTATCATTCCAG
>NZ_JBASJU010000331.1:0-7292 GCF_049655485.1 Daejeonella sp. | reverse complement strand
GACTTAGAATTCCGGAATTGGTATTTGCCACACTTGATGAAGCCTTTGGCCGAACTGAAGCGGATGAGGAGATTCAGGACCTTCTTAAATTTAGCGTCGGATTGAATCTGGGTTTACACTATCTTTCTGGCTCCATCACCTTTGATCCGGTAGTGCACAAGGTAGATCCCTGGCTCGCTTCACAAATTGTTTGGCTCGACTGCCTGCTTACCAATATGGACCGCACCTGCCGCAATACCAATATGCTGATCTGGCATAAAGAATTGTGGCTTATTGACCACGGTGCATCCCTTTACTTTCACCACTCCTGGCAAAACTGGGAGGAACAGGCCATAAAACCTTTTTTCCTGATAAAAGAACACGTTTTGCTTTCGGAAGCATCGGAGCTGGAAGCCGTTGATGCAGAATACAGTAAACTATTAAGCAGCGAGCATATCCGTTCAATCGTGGCACTGATACCTGATGAATGGCTCGACGACGAGAATACATTCAAAACGAAACAGGAATACCGGGATGCTTATGCTGTATTTTTAGAAACGCGCATCGCTAATTCAAAAACTTTTGTAAATGAAGCCCAAAATGCAAGGAAAGCACTTATTTGAGTACGCTGTGATCCGCGTTGTGCCCAGGGTGGAGCGTGAGGAATTCCTGAATGTGGGCGTTATTCTTTACTGCAGAGATCAGAAGTTTCTGAAATCTATGTGCGAACTGGATGAGAAGCGTCTCGCAGCATTTGCAAAAGATATCGATATCGATGAAATTAAAGAAAGTCTAAAGGCATTCGGACAAATCAGTGCCGGTACCAGGGAAGGCGGCCCAATAGGAAAGCTGGATCCCGCCTCCCGCTTTAGGTGGCTTACGGCTACGCGCAGTACTGTTGTTCAGACTTCGAAAGTGCATCCGGGGTTTTGTGAGGAAGCTCAGGCCACGTTGGAGCGAGTGTTTGGGGAGCAAGTCCTTTTTTAATGGAGAGTTGAGAGTTGAGAGTTGAGAATGTCTTTCCGACGACTCAGCGCTTTTAATTAATTTGAAAATTAGGTACGCATCCCAATTCTCCATTCTCCACTCTCCATTCTCCACTATTTCGTAGTAATAACAATAACCCCATTCTCACCCTTCTCTCCATACTGGCTTACTGCGGAATTGCCTTTTAGAATATTAATGGTGACGATGCTGCTTACTTTCATTTGCTCGAGTTCCGACTTGCTGATCTCCTTGCCATCGAGAATAATAAGCTGTTTGTCAATATTTTTCAGGGAAACATTTTGATTTTGATTAGAGCCATCGGCAGTTGCTAATTTTGGTTTGGAGGATTCGATATTCTGTCCCGAGCCGGCTAACTTAGTTCGGATTTCTATTACACCATTTTTCCCCTTTTCGCCATACCGCGCTATTGCAGCTTCGCCTTTATATACATCTACAGTTGCAATGGTATTGGGTTCCAAATCTTTCCACCGTGCCGGCATTTCCTTTCCATCGACTATATAAAGAGGTGGGGCTTGTTCATTGATACCTGAAATTTTTACCGTGCCGTTCTTAATAGTGTCTTGAGGGGACGTCTGTAAGGTCGGTTTTTTGTCTTCAATCGGGTCGGGCTGGTCAGTAGTGATGCTTTCCTTTTTTACTTCAACCTGGTTTGCCTCCGTGTTGTCTGTGAAAACCCGGTCAAGTGGCAAAACAGGCATGTTAGTGATGGCATCCACTACGCCTTTTCTGGTGAAATCAGCTTTTGAAACTCCGGCTAATAATACAAGCAGCATAATAGCAGGTAATAGAAGAAAGTAGTTGCTGAGGTTGATTTTGTTTGATGGTTTCTTGTTGATCATGGCTATTCTTTTTTTAATAGTTAAAAAATGGAAATTGTTAACGGGCATTTGGTTTTGCGGCAGGGCATGGGTTTTTAGCAAGGTATATTGATATTCTTTACTGTCTATGCCAGACCGTATAACCTCCTGGTCGGTGATGAATTCTAGATTTGCTTTTATTGCTTTCTTCATTAGCCATGCACCCGGATTGAACCAGTAGAGAATTGTGCTGATTTCTGCAAGCATCACATCGAATGTATGAAGCTGCTTTACATGCACCAGCTCGTGCTCGAGGATTGACTGAAGTTCGCCTGCTTCATGGCATTCTGGATTGAGGTAAATGGTGCGCCAGAAGGAAAAGGGGTTCACTGCTTTTGAGATCTTCCTGTATTTTATGTCACCTTTTGTAATTGCACTGGATTGGGCATGGAGAATTAAAAGAGATGCAAGCTGGATGAAAAGACGTATAGTCATAATTGCAACTCCAGTCCAGAAAATTATTAAAGCAACCTGCCAGTAGAATGCCGCATTATCCTCAGCAACTACGGAACCCTGCCAGTTGGGTGCAATCATCACGATTGTTTCTTTCAAGTCTTCGTTGCGGTTGAGGATATCGGTAAGATTAATCAGCGGATATAGCGCGGAGTAAACTATGCTGAGGAGCAGGTAAAACCGGTTAATGCTGTGGAAGGTGTATCGCTGCAGGATAAAATGATATCCTGCATAGAACAGCACGAGTGCCAGGTTAACTTTCAGCAGATATAGAATTATTTCGGGCATCATGATTTTCCTTTCTCGATCATCTTTATGATCTCTTTTAGCTCGTCTGCACTGATCTTTTCCTGGTTAGCAAAAAATGTAACAAGCTCCTTGTATGAGTTGCTGAAATAATCATTAACGAATTCACCCATAAATGTCTTTTTATAATCCTCTTCTTTTATAAGGGGCGTATATAAAAAGGTGTTTCCGATCTTCTCGCTTTGGATGAATTGCTTCCTTTCGAGATTCTTAACGGTAGAAGCTAAGGTGGTGTACGGAGGCTTCGGTTGAGGTATTAATTCCAGAAGATCCTTAATAGTGCCCTTTCCGGAAGACCATACCGCTTGCATAGCTTCTTCTTCATTGGGGGTTAGTTTTTCCATATCTACGAACTTTTCGTAAATGTATTACGAAAAATTCGTAGATGCAAGTTTTATGTGAAATATATTATTATGAGTTTCCCGCTTTCGCGGGAAGACAAGGCAATGGGAAATATATTGGTAGATTCCAGACTACGCTGGAATCCGAGTCTTCTCCAACTTTCAACTCTCTAATGTTTACCGTCAACTTATTTAAATTACCTTTGCCCTTTCAATAAATCGCCATTCCTCCAATATGGACCAAACCATCATCGATAACTATCAATCCAAACTTTCCACTTCTAATTCTGAAGTAAGGAGATATGAATCTCTCATCAATAAGTATTCTATTCTTCGTTTAATAGTCATAGCAGCCGGGATCTTTTTCTTTTACCAAGCCTTAAAATTAGAGGCTTCCTGGCCCCCCGTGTTTGTATTTTTTGCAGTGGTCTTCATCTTTTCTTTTCTGGTAAGAAAACAGAACTTTTTTGAAAGAAGGCGCAGCTACTACAAGGACTTATCCGCGGTTTATCAAAACGAAATAGACAGTATTCAATCACGGGCAAACATATACAGCGACGGTTCTGTCTGGTCGGATGATCTCCATCCTTATACCTCTGATCTGGATATTTTTGGAAAGGGATCCTTATTTGAATTGCTGAATAGGTGCGCCACCACTCTGGGAAATGCGAAGCTCGCAGAATGGCTTATGAAAAAATCTTCGGCCACGGTGCTGAAGGATAGACAAGCCGCTGTTGAGGAACTCGCGTCCAAACAAGACTGGAAACATAATTTCCAGGCAGTTCTTGTTTTTTCCAAAAATTCGCACGTGGATCAGGTTAAGCAGCTATTTCACTATCTGCGCACAGCTGCTGAATCTGGTTCGGGCTTTGTGAGATTTTATGTAAAATGGTCGCCCTGGGTATTCTTAATCTCTGCTGCACTTGCCTGGTTTTTTCCGATTTTCATGATTCTGCTTATCGCGATGGGAATTTGCAATCTGCTCCTGATGCAAGCTTATTCATCATCGATAGCGAAAACGGATAGTTTGATCGGGAAAATGAGCAAGATTCTTGAACACTTCTCAGATGCCTTAAACGCAATTCTAAAAGAGAACTGGGAATCAGGCTTATGTAAGGGGCTTGCTAAAGACGTTTCCGCAGAAGATAATCATACCTTATCGGATCAAATTAAAAGGCTTTCGGTACTAATCAAACAGTTATCATTAGGAACAAGCAACCTCGGCCCCCTTTTAAATTTCGTGATGCCCTGGAACATCATCCAATTTTTTGCGATTGAGGATTGGAAAAAAGCGAACAGAGTAAACCTGGAGGGTGCATTCGACGCAATGGCAAGCTTCGAAGCTCTTATCAGCCTGAGCAGTCTCACAACAAATTATCCGGACTGGACGGTTCCTGAAATTATCGAAAAAGAAAATTACACGCTTGCCGCGAAATCAATTGCGCACCCTCTTATCCCACATACAACCCGGGTCAGTAACGATTATTCTCTGGATGATGAACTGAAGATCGATATAATAACCGGCTCCAACATGGCGGGTAAAAGTACTTTCCTGAGAACATTGGGAATCAATTCGGTACTCGCACTGGCAGGCGCTCCAGTCTGCGCTAAACACATGAAATTAAGTCCGATGCTAATTTTTAGTTACATGCGTATCAGGGATTCACTAAATGAAAACACCTCCACCTTTAAGGCGGAACTTGACCGATTGCAAAGCCTGCTTGAAATCCTGGAGACTGAGGGTAAAGTATATTTCCTGATTGATGAGATGCTAAGGGGTACCAATTCGGTCGACAAATATCGGGGTTCGAAGGCTATCATTGAAAAGCTTATTTCCAGGAAAGCGGTCGGAATCATCGCTACGCACGATCTTCAGATTGCCGAGTTGGAGCAGAAATATCCGGATTACATCCGGAATTTTTACTTCGATATAGAAATTGAAGGCTCGGAAATGAAATTTGATTATAAGATCAAGGAAGGGGAGTGTAAAACGTTTAATGCCTCACTGCTGTTGAAGAGACTGGGGATTGAGACTAGTGTTTAGAGTTGTGAGTTGTTAGTAATTGATAATTGCCTCCTCCTCATCATGGCCATAAATATCATCCCGAAAGTTCAGCAAGCCATAGTTATCTATCCATGCGGTATAATATATTATTGATACCGGAATTTTTGTTTTGAGTTTGACCCATCTTTCTGTTCCAGCGCCCATAGCCATGATGATTTCTGACCCGGTCCAATCCGCCTGATCTTTTAACAGGTATTGGGCGAGTTCATACGGCTGGCTCAATCGTATGCAACCATGACTGAAGGCTCTCTTTTTCCTCTCAAAAAGAGAGGTGGCAGGAGTGTCGTGGAAATAGATATCGTATTTATTCGGAAATAGAAATTTAACACTTCCCAGCGAGTTGTCCGGACCCGGCTTCTGCCTGATCTTCGGAAGGCCGTCAACCTTGCCGGTGATCTCCATATTGTTTTCCTCCAGGTAAGAACTGTTTTTGCTTATAGCCGGAAGAATTTCATTTCTTACAATGCTTGCTGGCACATTCCAGTAAGGACTGAAAACTATGGTTTCAAGTGTGTCGGAGAATATGACTGTTGGGTTGGAAATTTTGCCCACTACGATATCCATGGAGAGAACTTCGAGATCGTCTTCCATTACGAATAATTTATATTCAGGGATATTGGCAATAATCCTCGTGCCTTTCATTTTAAGGGTATCCTGGATGACCCGGTTCATGTTAGCGGTCAACTGCTCTATCCTCTTTTCGAGAGGGGTATTGAGCGCCTTCAAAAATGCAGGTCCAATTACTCCATCGTCCTCCAGACCGTGTCGTTGCTGAAATTGTTTAACAGCATCTTCGAGCCGTTCCGTAAAAATATCTTCATCACGCCCGCGACGGAGGTCGCCAAGAAGGCGAAGCCGTTCCCTGATTAGAGGCAAAGCTTCTGACTTATCATTCAACTTTAAAACGCTCTTGCCATTCAGAGTAATTTCAGGCCAGTCGTTTTTCTGCTGTAGTTTTTTATAGTGGTCAACCGCGTTTGAAAGCAGTTTATGTTGCTTTGTGCTTTGTTGAGCAAAAGCCAAAGAGGCAAATAAAACGATTAAAACCAGCAGGCTGAGTTGAATTTTCATGGGTATAATTGAAATCATGAGATATCAATTTTCCTGCCAATACATGAAAGAGGGACTAACTTACGATACCCCGGAGTACCGCATAGCGGATAAGAGCGGCGGAATTTCTGGATTGGGTTTTATCGATGAGATTTTGGCGATGCCCTTCTACAGTACGTTTACTGGTGAATATACGGTCCGCAATTTCCTGATTGGTGAACCCTTCGGCGATGAGGGCTAATATTTCTATTTCACGTCTGGATAGATCGACTTCTGGAAGATCATCGGCAACCGCAAAGGATCGGCCTAATTGACGATCTAATAGTTCCATAGATAATTCTGTAGATAAGTATCTGGAACCGGTACTCATGATGTGCCTGATACCGAACAGGAGCTCATCGGCACTAACATTCTTTAGCATGTATCCCTTAGCTCCATATTTAAAAGCTTTAAGAACATACTTTTCACTGGAAAGCATGGACAAGATGACGACTTTTAATTTTGGATAGGTTTCAAGGAGACCGGGTATCATGTCAATGCCATTAACCCCGGGCATGTTTACGTCCGTAATTAATAATACTTCATTGGCATCAAAAGTGCCACTTTCAAATAATTCAAGAAGTTCGGCACCGTTAGATACCTCTCCAACAAGTTCGATATCTGCCTCAAATTCGAGGAGGGACATGATGCCGCTTCGTAAGATTTTATGGTCTTCTGTAAGTACAATTTTAATACGGGACATGTTTAACCTTATGAAGAAAAATGTAATCTTTTAATTTATTCTTTAAGGCTATAGTTGATATACTCTAATTATAGACCTTCCAGATAAAATAATCGTATTTGTTGTATTAATGAAAGGGCAATCGAACCTTAGTGAGCTCCCGAATTGCCGATTATATTACATGGGATTTACTATTGTTGTATCCGGTATAGGAGTGGTGTCGACAATTACGCTATCGACACGCAAGACACTGTCTACAACGATTGTCGAATCTGTTAGATTTTCCGTGGTGTTGTTTGAATTACATCCTGCGAAAGCTATGCCCGCAATTACAAAAAAGGTTAATAATTTAAATTTCATTGCTAAGTTTTAGAGCGTTCTAATTGAATATATTCGGCGTCTTCCTAAACTGGTGCTTAGAGGTTTACCGTGATAATATATTAACTACAACAAAATGAAGGGGTTTGGGTTTTGGTTATATGAAAAATATTTGAGTTGACACTTGAAAGAAG
>NZ_JBASJU010000330.1:0-10813 GCF_049655485.1 Daejeonella sp. | reverse complement strand
TTATTTCAATGGTAAATGCTCAAGCGTTTATCAATGATGAAATATTTAGAAATGCTCCTAAAGCTCAAACTTCCTTCCTGGTTAAAACTGATGGTAATAGTATAAACCCGGAGTTGCTCAAGGATTTAAATATTGAGGTATTTCAGCAAATTAATGCCACCGATTATGTAATGATCATTCCTTCCTCCAGTTATATGGATTTTAGTAGTCGTCAAAATATAAGATCAATCATTGAAGTAATTAGTCCGGAGGGGGTTTATGAGGAAGGTATATTTCCTCAAAATAGAATATACAACTGGAACCGGGATAATTTTGGTCCTATCACTATACCTAAGAAAGGCTGGACGGTAACGCTTAATGATTCTACCACGGCCATTTATAAGACTGCCATAGAAGTCTACGAAAACAATAAGGTTGAGGTTTTTGAGGGCGATATATTTATAAACGGCAAAAAGTCGAATTCTTACACTTTCAAAATGGATTACTACTGGATGGTGGGGGATAACCGCCACAACTCTGAGGATTCACGATACTGGGGTTTTGTTCCGGAGGATCATATTGTGGGTAAAGCAATGATAAGCTGGCTAAGTTTGGACAAAAGTGCACCTTTGCTGGAACGGGTTCGGTGGGACCGGATAATGAGACCTGTGAATTGAAAGATTTGTGAGGCTTTCGACCTGCATATTATCTCACGATGGTAACCGAACCGTACATCGGTTTACGTTCGTTCTTTGGGTGTATTACGTAATAATAAGTTCCAACAGGTAGGGCTGATCCATCTTTCGTCCCATCCCATGGGGCCAAATAATTTACAATCTGATAAAGCTTAACACCGTAACGGTTAAAAATATCAACCGTAGCGCCGGGATAATCCTCCAAATATTTCACGTTCCATGTATCATTAACACCGTCTCCGTTTGGAGTGAAGGTATTGGGTACCTGAGGCATTTTTAAAACTTTGATAAAAATTTTACTAATTGCTGTGCAGCCTTTATCGGTAGTGACTGTTAGAGTATAAGTTATATCGTCTGTAGGAGTAGCTTCAGGGATCAAAATATCGTCTTTATCCAAAAATGTAGAGGGAAACCATTTGTATGATACGATATTTCCAGAAACAGTAGCTGGCAACTTAACAGTGCGCCCTTCTAACACGAGTAAATCAGGCCCAATGTCAGTTTTTGGAGCCGGATTGACTGTAATGTTCTGTGTTTTCGAATCTGTACAACCATTGTCGGTAAGGAAGGTGTACGTCAAAGTATGTGTTCCAATCCCTGCATTTGCCTGGTTAAAAATTCCGCTGGCGCTAACTCCCTTGCCACTATAGGTACCAGTTCCGTTAAGGATTCCGTGAATTTCTTTTGCTTGGGTGAGCTGAATCGGGCCTGAATCAGAACAAATATCTGCAATAACATCAAATTGAACTTCCGGTACTGCAAATACAGTTACGCTTTTAGTTATTATGTTCACGCAAGTTCCTCCCGTATAAGCAAGCATTTTTACCTGGTATGTTATGGATGCAGGCGACGTGAAAGTGGGGTATTTATGAGAGTAAATACGCGTTGGAGCGGCCCGGAGTGAAGGTTCATCGTCGACCACTTTAACATTAGGATTATTTACTAAATCAAATATCCATTCTATCTTAGTGACTTCCTCATCTAATTCCACAATCACCTTATCTTCAAACTCAACTGGACCATAACTACAAAGGCCAGTGGGATTTTTAATCGCAAAATCAGCTTTTGGTACACTGCCATTAACGACAAATTCTTTACTTAACGTTTCCTCACACCCATTTGGCGATTTTACCGTCAGTTTTACCGTATAACGGCCTGCCTTTGTATATCTATGTGATGCATTTTGTGCCGTAGATGTATTCGGGCGCTGTGCATTGGCAAGGGGATCGCCAAAATCCCAGAGGTACGTTAATTGAGATGTTGTGCCATCTGAAATAGTGGTTTTGTTAGTAAATTGTGCGGAACCATCAGCCAGACAAAAGTCAGGCACTTCAAAATCCACAGTAGGTAATACGTTGACTAAAACGTCCAAATTAAACACACTACTTATACAGCCCTTATCTGTTTCAATAATAAGCTTTACCATATATTTTCCTGGTGTTGTATAAGTATGTGCGGGATTTTGTGCGGAAGAACTGTTTCCATCCCCAAAATCCCAGTTCCATTTTACAACCACCCCTTCATTGGCCAGGGATTTGTCTGTAAATTGTATAGGTTGATCTTCGCACTTCAATGCTGCTGCAGTGAACGATGCCTCCGGTGTTTTATTTACATGAATTGCCAGTGGAATACCCGGAGAGGAAACACAACCGCCTTCTGATTCTACAAGTAATGAAACTATATAATCGCCAGGTGCTGAATAACTATGGTTAACAGGACCTGCAGCGGTTTTCGTTTCCTTAACTCCATCCCCATAATCCCAGTACCATTTAACGATATTTGTCGAATTCGGCGTACTTGTGTCGGTGAAACTAAGTGGAGAAGCTATACATGTTTGAAGATTGCTAGCTGTGAAACTGCTTATTGGTACTGGTAACACATCAAAGCTAATTGATATATCTTCATCAGGAGAGCAACTGGTAGGTGCCGGGTTAGTTACTGTGGCTTTAAGTGAAAATAAGCCAGCCGCATTCAGGTTTGAAGCTGATAATTTGTACTGATATAAATATGCGGGTAGCCCATTTATGGTAGTTTGGGTCGGGGTGGGAAGATTGATCGTTTCCACTATTGTCCCGTTATTTAGGTTCCATACAATTTTATTGGTTGTGTAGGGAATCTGAAGTGTTACATTATAATCTCTTCCAATACAAACACTGCTTTTTGCGATGCTATTACCAGGTTCGAAAATCTGTAGGTTAAAATTCAGATTTTTGATGTCTGTGCCGGCTAGATAGGCGTACGATTCAACCTGTCCATAACCGTAAGCTATTGCACTAAATCCATTATTGCATATAATGCGATGTGTAGGATTAACGTTGGATGAAGCCGTGACATCTACAATTATATAACTATATTCTGAATTTATTTGTACAAAAGAACCGTTCGGCTTCACACCATCTAATGTGAGAGTCGGGATATCTGCAGTTTTTAGCAAAATATTAATGTAGTGAGCCGTTATATTTGTCGGCGGTGATGTTAAATTTCTCAATGCCGAAAAAAGGGTTACATCCTTTAAAGTTTGTTCCACAGGATTTAAAATCGTCATCTCAGGATCACCAGGATTATTAAACGAGTTGCAATTTTGAGTGATTTGGAATTGTGCTACACTAATTGGCTTATCCGCACTAATTGAGTTAGCAGTATTGCCGTGAAAAGTTACAATGCTGCCTTTTTTGTATGGGTTAGAAAGGGATGTAGTATTCGCGAAATTCGTGGAACCATTGATGGTAAGAGTAGTTTCATCCTCAGCAATGAAAACGCGGAAAATGTCGACTGATCCTTTCGATGCATTGAAAAAGGGCGCTGTGATAAAATTTTTCCCCCATGCCGAAACAGGAAAAAGTTGCTGATATAAATTATCTCTTGAGGTCGGATTTACAGTACTGCCAGGCTCACAAAAGCCGTTGAATGTGCTGCCAGAAAATACAGCAATTGGTTTGCAGTTCCCTATAGTTTTAATTCTTGAACCGGTTACATCTGTCAGTGATTGAAACTGGTAAACATCCCCTTTGTTTAGATTTATTTCGAAAGTTTCACCAACCAGATGCAAATTATTAGTACTATTCGCAGTAGGCGTAATTTCTACTTTCGTGCCATCCTCCACACCCAAAATAGTGAATTCGGAAAAAGAATTAGCATTAGTAAATTGGTTATAAGCCATTGCAAAGTATTCATTCCCTAATGCTTTGGTGGGCAAAACCAGAGTTGCAGCAGATCTAGCAGCAAAAGAAATGAGGGAGTAGACAACTACAGGAACATCCGAGGTTATATGAATCCCTTTTTTAGTTTCTACTATGTCAGAAGTGCCAACGTATGTATTAGTTCTAACAGTAGGATCAATTAATACAGACACGGCTTGATTTGCAGACAGATTTACAATTGGTAAGATTGATCCTCCCGCATCTACCGTAACGACGGCATTCTGTTGGGAAGTTATAAATAATGTTAATCTTGAATTAGTGCCATCTAAATGTCCAGTATATGCTACCCAAAAGTCGGTACCTTTATTCGACGTACCTTGGGCTTTACTAGAATTTAGATTTCCAAACCACAAGATTGTAACTAGGAATGCAACTTTGAGAAGGGTGCGTAATTGTGTAATCAACTTGAAGCGAAAAAATAAATGTAAGAAAACATTTGCACTCGTCCGCCTCATATTTTGTATTAAGAGGTCCGTTAGGAACATCAGTAACTATATTAACGAGAAATAATCTCTTTTGCTTCGCTTATATCAAAAAAAAGCTGTCAGACTTCCGCCCCCTAACTTCTGTCTATTCCATCTGCAATTTCCGAATCAACTCTGCACTTTGTATTCTACCCTGGTCAAGTCTATCGGAGAAAAACGATTTAACCAGATTAAAATGTTGTTTATAGCCTTCCATGTCGCCATAAACAATTAAAGACGACCACTCCCTAACCGCTGAGTGGAACTCGAGGTCGTCTCCGCGTATGGTTTTATCGAACAAAGCTGCATTAATTGATTCTTCAAGCAATTCATCATTCTTAAACAAGTATTCTGCAATACCAAGTCTTAGGCGAAATGGCGGCGTCTGGCATATCAAGTTATCGTAGGGATTTACTTTCAGGTGATGCCATGCATCCACCATACTGAGTAGACTCAGGTGAGAGTTTGGTTTTCGGCTTTCAGAACCCGCAGAAAGAGAGAACTCCTGCATTACTTTTTCATCAAGCATAAGAGGTTTGTGATCTTTTCCGAAAATAAAATCCTTGGCCGCATACAATCGCTTTCTGAATGCTTCTTCTTCTTCTTTAATCATCAGCTTAAAGAGTTCAGATTCGGATTCTGCATACCGTTTAATCTGATGGCGTGCATATGGATTCAGTATTGCTAGTCCGCCATAGATATGGGCTTTGTAGCTAAAAATCCTTAAGGTGATAAGTATCTTTACGTTGTCAATCCCGCCCAGGTAGGACGCATTCTCCCATGGGAAAAAGCCGGCTTCTTTCCAGGCTGTTCCCATGCTTTCAAATCCCATATGTGTTACTGCCTGCGTGTCAGCTACTATTTTGTCGTGGTCGTGGAAATCCGGGATTTCATTGATGACAGAACCCAGCGATGATAAAAGATCAGTCATACGTTGGTATGCTTCTTTATTTGTGCGATGGGGAATAACGATCATCTTCTGGCCTTTAGGATCAAACCCAGGGCCGTGCAGAGAATGACAGGTAATGATATGCGCATCCTGCGGAAGGTACTTTTCAAATGCTTCAATTTCAGGATGCTTAACAGAGGTTTGGCCAGCAACGATTGCTCCGTACTTCGTGTAAGAACCATATTGGCTCACTACCTCAGAGATGCGCTCGGCTTCGACAGAATAAAATATGACATCCGATATTCGCGATACTTCCTTGCCATCCTCCAGAACCTCTACACCAAAAGTGGCAAGCTCTGCTTTAAGTAGTTCAGTCCGATGCGGAAGATCACACCCATACACACGGTAACCTGCCTTAACAAATGATTTTGCGTAAATGCAGCCCATGTCTCCCAGACCGATGATTCCAATATTCATTATACAGATGTGATCTAGATGTTAAATAAACTTAAACAATTGTAACCTTTATGCCCATGCTCTCAAGTTGTTTAACAGTATGGTCCGATATTCCCTTATCGGTGATGATATGGTCGATCTCCTCGATATTACAAATCTTACCGAAACCTCGTTTACCGAATTTGGTTGAATCAGTAAGCACAATGGTTTTCTGCGACACACTTATCATTTGACGATTCAGGTGGGCCTCCATCATATTGGTAGTTGTGAGTCCAAACTCCAGATCAATTCCGTCTACCCCAAGAAATAGCTTATTGCAAAAAAAGTCTTTTAAAATTTCTTCAGAATATGGTCCCATTACTGACGTGGAACTTTTCCTCATCATACCCCCAAGCTGAATAACTTCCGTATTGGGATGTCTTGACAATTCCATAGCGACATTCAACGCTGAAGTAATCACCGTTAAGTTCAAATTTACCGGGAGGCATCGTGCAAAAGCAAGCACTGAAGTGCCGGATGCGATAATAATGGAATCATTTTCCATAACCATATCGGCTGCCACCTGCCCGATGCTCGTTTTCTCCGTTGATTGAAGTTTTTCTTTTTCATTCACGGAACGGTCGACCGTATAAGGATTACTCAATGTGGCGCCTCCGTGGATTTTAAAGAGTAAGTTTTTATCTTCCAGCAGTTTTAAATCCTTTCGAATCGTTACTGATGAAACTTTTAATTCAGAGCATAAATCCACCACATTTATGTATTGCTCCTTTTGCAGCTTTTTTATAATATACTGGTGTCTTTCCGCTAAACTACTCATTAAATGGCCTTTTTTGTGATACTGCAAAATAGGAAAATTAATTAAAATTTTCTTTGTCAGATCGGTTCTTTGTAAGGGGTATTTTTTTTGATAGAATAACTAAAAGGTTTCGAAATGTTTACTATAATTGCGTATTATTTCGATTTATTATCTTTATGCAGTACCATAAACAGGACAGGGGAATTCTAAGTTCAGAAGATGAGTGGGACCTTATAGTTGTAGGAGGCGGGGCTACCGGTCTCGGTACTGCCCTGGATGCAGCTTCGCGTGGATTTAGAACGCTATTACTAGAGCAGTCCGATTTTGCGAAAGGCACTTCAAGCAGAAGTACGAAACTCGTACACGGAGGGGTGAGATACCTGGCGCAGGGTGATATTTCCCTTGTTTATCAGGCATTGAAAGAGAGGGGTCGCCTTCAGGTTAATGCGGCCCACCTGGTTTCGAAAGAGGAGTTCATAATTCCTTGTTTCAACTGGTTTTCGGTTGCCAAGTATTTAGCTGGATTGAAGATGTACGACTGGCTTTCCGGAAAATACAGTTTCGGGAAGTCGAGGTTCTTATCCCGTAAGGAAGTTTGCGAGAAAATTCCGGGCCTGGATGACAAGGGACTTTTGGGAGGTATAAGCTATTTTGACGGCAAGTTTGATGATGCGAGACTGGCTGTAAATATAGCTCAAACCTGTATGGAACAGGGGGGCACCGTCCTTAACTATGTTAAAGTTACTGGTCTTCTAAAAGATATAAACGGTAAAGTGTCAGGTGTCCGTGTTGTGGATGTGCTTGGCGAAAAGGAGTACAAATTAAACTCCAGGGCCGTAATTAACGCTACTGGCGTTTTTGTCGATGATATTCTGCAAATGAATACTCCAGATGCCGAAAAGCTTGTTCGCCCTAGCCAGGGTGTACATGTTGTGTTGGATCAATCCTTTTTGGACAGCGAAACTGCACTTATGATCCCCGAAACTTCTGACAAACGCGTTCTTTTTGCTGTGCCATGGCATTCCCGTTTATTGGTGGGCACGACTGATACACCTATCGAAACCCAAAGCCTGGAACCGAGAGCATTGGAGGAGGAAATTGATTTCATTATAAGCACTGCATCGCAATATTTTAAAAAAGACGTCACGCGAAAGGATGTCCTGAGTGTGTTTGCAGGCCTTCGCCCGCTAGCAGCCCCCGGGAAGAATGACACCAACAGTACCAAGGAAATTTCCCGTGATCATAAACTGATTGTTTCTGACTCCGGTTTAATTACCATAACCGGGGGTAAATGGACTACTTATAGAAAAATGTCTGAAGAAACGGTAGATGAAGCCATACGGACGGCTAATCTCGGTGACCGTCCCTGTGTGACAAAGGATTTAAAAATTCACTCTTCGGAAGTGAGTACCTTAGAAAGCCATTTGAAAATATATGGCACCGACAGGCTCATAATTGAAGGTTTGGTAAAGGAAAATCCAGATTGGAATGTTCGTTTACATCCTAAATTTCCGAATATAAAAGCAGAGGTTATTTTGGCGGTAAGAAATGAAATGGCCTATACTGTTGAAGATGTATTGGCGCGGCGCCTGAGGATTTTATTTGTGGATGTCAGGGCGGCCATTGAAATGAGCGGGGAAGTTGCCAGGTTAATGGCTCTGGAAAATGGAAGTAATTCCGACTGGATTGCTGAACAGATGGAAGAATTTAGGTTAATTGCAAGTCAATATTTGTTGGAGCCTTTTATAGAAAAAGAAGAAATTTTAATAACTAAATAGCATTTATGGCAGATTATATTTTAGCACTGGATCAGGGTACGACAAGTTCAAGAGCTATAGTTTTTGACCGAAAAGGTAACATTAAAGCAATTGCTCAAAAGGAATTCGAACAGATATATCCACAGCCTGGATGGGTGGAACATAATCCATTAGAAATATGGTCCAGCCAGCTTTCTGTATCCGCGGAAGTAATCGTAAAGGCTGGTATTGGCGCCAAAGATGTCCATGCGATAGGAATTACAAACCAAAGAGAAACCACTGTTGTATGGGATAAGGAGTCCGGCTTGCCAGTTTATAATGCAATTGTCTGGCAGGACCGCCGTACCTCAGATTATTGCGATTCTATCCGTAAAGTAAATGGTGACATGATCCGGGCAAAAACCGGATTGATAATCGACTCCTATTTCTCTGCGACAAAGGTGAAATGGATTCTCGAAAACGTTAAGGGAGCACGTCAAAAGGCTGATGAGGGGAAACTGTTAATGGGAACCATAGACAGCTGGCTTATATGGAAATTGTCAGGCGGGACTACTCATGTAACCGATGTGACCAACGCATCGCGTACCATGATCTATGATATTAACACATTGAAATGGGACCAGGAACTTGTCGACCTGTTTGGAATTCCAAATTCGATGCTTCCAGAAGTTAAGTCTTCAAGCGAGGTATATTGCGAAACTGCCGGAAATATTCTGGCTGCAAAAATTCCTATTGCTGGGATAGCTGGCGACCAGCAGGCTGCTTTGTTTGGACAGATGTGTACCGAAGTGGGGATGGTGAAGAATACTTATGGAACAGGTTGTTTTATGCTTATGAATATTGGTTCAATGCCGAAAATATCAGCTAATAACCTGCTGACTACGATAGCCTGGCAAATAGATGGAAAAGTGAGCTATGCGCTTGAAGGTAGTATCTTTATTGGTGGCGCTGTTGTTCAGTGGCTTAGAGATGAACTTGGGATCATTAAAACCTCGGGAGAGGTAGAAAATTTGGCAGCCGGCGTCAAAGACACAGGCGGTGTCTATATGGTTCCTGCTTTCGCCGGCCTGGGAGCCCCGCATTGGGATCAGCATGCCCGGGGAACAATAACGGGCATTACAAGAGGGACTAATTCCGGGCATTTTGCCAGGGCAGCATTGGAAAGCATTGCATACCAAACAATGGATGTTCTGAAGGCTATGGAAGCTGACGCAGGTACGCCAATAAGTGAGCTGCGTGTAGATGGGGGTGCCACAGCAAATAATCTGCTCATGCAGTTTCAGGCCGACATTTTAAAGTGTAGTGTGATAAGACCAAAAGTGACCGAAGTGACCGCGCTAGGATCCGCATATTTAGCGGGGCTTGCGACAGGATTTTGGGGTGGGATAGATGAAATCGGCGAACAATGGCAGGTAGACAGAAACTTCGAGCCAGAAGAGCTTGAGAATTATGATGAGTTAATAGACGGCTGGAATCGCGCAATTAAAGCAGCGAAAGCTAATGTAAGTTTGTAGATTTAATTTTAAATATAAACGGAATGACCCCATTTGTAGCCGAATTCTTAGGAACCGCATTATTAATTTTATTAGGCAACGGAGTAGTTGCTAACGTTGTTTTAAGTAAAACTAAAGGGAATGGAGGGGGATTAATAGCAATTACCACAGCATGGGCACTCGCAGTCTTTGTTGGTGTTGTTGTGGCTGGTCCATACAGCGGAGCGCATTTAAATCCGGCTGTAACCATCGGACTTGCTATAGTTGGTAAATTTGATTGGGCGATGGTACCCAGTTACTTTTTGGCGCAGTTACTTGGGGCAATGACTGGGGCTTTGTTCGTGTGGTTGAAGTATATTGATCATTTCAAGGCAACTGAAGACAAAGGACTGAAGCTGGCTGCATTCAGTACAGGGCCTGCCATTAAAAATAATTTAGCAAACTTATTCAGTGAGATTATCGGGTCATTTGTTCTTCTTATTGTGATCTTCCATATAACAAACGCAGAAATTGTCGACACAAAAACCCCGCTTGGACTGGGCTCTATTGGTGCAATACCTGTCATGTTCCTGGTTTGGGCAATAGGTTTATCTCTAGGAGGAACAACCGGATATGCTATAAATCCTGTCCGTGACTTAGGCCCAAGGATTATGCATTCTATACTTCCAGTGGCCGAAAAAGGCTCAAGTGAATGGTCGTACGCCTGGATTCCAATTGCCGGTCCACTTATCGGGGCAAGTTTAGCAGCTGTATTGTTTAATATCCTTAATTAAAGAATTAGCAAATTAGAAGATGAGCAAATTAGAGATTAGCGAATTTCCTAATTTGCTCATTCTCTCATTTCCTCATTTAATATCCGTGCCCAATGCTGATAGCCTGCAGCAGTTAAGTGCAAGCCGTCGTGGGTATATTCAGAAATCAGTCTTTTATCGCTGTCAAGGAAGGCCGGATATAGATCGATAACAAACACATTCTTGTTATCAGCCATCTTCCTGATCGCGTCGTTTACAAATAAGATATGTTCATCTTTTCCATAATGATTTGGGAACTTGTTAAACGTGTGATTTACGGGCATTAAGGTGTG
>NZ_JBASJU010000329.1:0-5391 GCF_049655485.1 Daejeonella sp. | reverse complement strand
AAGGTACCTGATTGCCCAGGGCGTTGACAGAAGGCAAATCGCTGAGTACCCGTTTAGCAATATCTGTTTCTATTCTAATTTCGTTCGGGATAGCTCTTTGTTTTTTAAGGGGGTTTTGAACAAGTTCGCGAAGGAGTCCACCCATTTGCGAAACGGGCATGCAATAATCTACTTCCACCTGATTAAGGGCATTTTGGGGCATATCAGGGTAGTCTGCATCGTCAGGATCTTGTACTATGCATATCCCGCCGCATTTTTTTACAGCTTCCATGCCAGATGTTCCATCATTCAGATAGCCCGTAAGAAGCATAGCAATGACTCCGGTTCCAAAGGTAATTGCAGCAGAACGAAACAACGCATCAATTGCCGGCCGTGACCTGTTTTCATGCGCGCCTTTGGTAATCAACAATGTCTTATCCTCATCAATCATAAGGTGATGATCGGAGGGTGCCAAATAGATATGACCCGGTTTCATCGTGATCTTATCCTGCGCATGTTCGCAAATAAGGCTTCCATTATTATTCAACGAGTTTAACAGCGCATTACCAGATGCATCGGCGGAAATGTGCTGGACAACTAAAATAGGGACGGGGAAATCTGAACTTAGCTGGCTGACAAGTTTTGTAATCGCTTGCAAACCACCAGCCGAAGCTCCGATTAAAACGACCCTATTCAAATGTGGAACTTTAACTGCTGCCTTCATCCTAATGCTAATTCGATTGGAGAACGTATATGTTGGCGTTTTGTGTGTTTTAATTGAGGAATTGTATAATCGGAAATTTTACCTGGGTGATAATGTTGAACATGATTGTTTTAGCCCAACAATTAACTGGTATAGTAGTTGAGACTTCAGAGTGATGAATGAATATTTTCTGATTTTAGCGCTTATCGGGCTTGCGGCATTCGGTATGGCCTGGATGCCTGCAATTTCGAAGCGTACAGGAGTGTCCTATTCAATAATATATCTTGTAGCCGGAATGCTGATATACGTCTTTTTTCCGGATTTTTTACCCAGACCAGATGTAATGACAAAGGAAAAATTCACTGTGCGGCTCACAGAGATGATTGTCATTATTACATTAATGGGTACTGGCTTGAAAATAGATAGGTCCTTCAATCTTAAGAACTGGTCAACTCCCTTACGGCTTATAAGTTTTGCCATGATTTTGTGCATAGCTATTACCGCAATCATGGGATATACTTTACTGAGCCTAAATCTCGGTTCAGCACTATTATTAGCAGCAGCACTTGCGCCAACCGATCCGGTTCTGGCTTCTGACGTGCAGGTTGGCCCACCAAACGAACACATTAAATCGGAAACTAAATTTTCCCTGACTGCCGAGGCGGGAATGAATGATGGAATGGCTTTTCCATTTGTATGGCTGGCTATCGTAATTGCTACGGCAAAGAATGATATCGGAGAAACTGACCTTATTTCCTGGCTTGGGTACCACGTTTTTTATAAAATCATAGCAGGTATAATTATCGGGTATCTTCTGGGAAGATTGGCCGGATATCTTGTTTTTACCGTTTCGGAAAAATTCCCCGCATTAAAAACACGGGATGGTTTTGTTGCGATAGCCCTAACCCTGATCGTATATGGCCTGACGGAGCTTGCGAATGGTTATGGATTTATTGCCGTATTTGTAAGTTCGATTACCCTGCGGCACTTCGATAAAAAGCATGATTATCATTATGAGCTGCATTCTTTTGTAGATCAAACGGAGAGACTTCTGGTAGCTATCATACTTCTTTTACTCGGCGGAGCATTGGTAAGCGGAATATTAGAGCCGCTAACGTGGGAGATGGCTATGGTATCCCTGGTATTCGTTTTAATAATCAGGCCAGTGGCCGCATTTGTGAGCCTGCTGGGATCCGACACCCACATAAAAGAAAAATTCGCGATCAGCTTTTTTGGGATAAGAGGTATTGGGTCTGTTTTTTACCTCGCCTTTGCATTCCAACAAACGTATTTCGGACATGAACGTGCACTCTGGGCGATGGTATCGTTCACCATTTTAATTTCGATTATCATTCACGGAATTTCAGCTAACCCGGTTATGAGATATTTAAAACATGAAATTCCAAAAGAACCGGAACCTGAATAACTAAGTTGTTGAGTGGAAGACCTGATTTTTTTACTATATAGAAAAACCATTTCTACCAGAAGTCCTAAAAAATAAACTGTATACGCTGTTAAAATTGCCGCACTAAAGGCGCTGAAATTGTTTTAATTTTTTTGAAGAAAAACTATGCACCTTTATTTATTAAAACTTCATTCGCCAGAATCCATATTTCTGAACAATTCGTACTTTTAAACAAGGACAGCTCAGGGCGAGGATTTTTACAAATTCACTAAACTTAGCATATGGTTAGTTCTGAAATTTGGTTAAGTATTTTTCAAAAATCGCCAATTCCAATAGCGGTATTCGGCTGTGGTGATGACCGTTATACCTTGCTTGTTTCAAATCCGGCCTATCTCTCGATTTTAGGTTTACAGGAAAGCGAAGTTAGTGATAAATCGGTTTCTGAAATATTTCTCCTTCATGGAATCCATGTGAATGAAGAATTCCTCACTGGTATTGTTCATTCATTTGAAAAAGTGCAGCAATCTCGCTCACCTGACAGAATCGATAATGTGTCATTGAGTGTCCATTATAAAGACAGCATAGTTCCGCAAACTTTTAATATTGACGTAGAAAATACACCAATCGAGGAAAATGGGGTCGTTAAATATATCTGCAAGAGTTTATTTCAGCATCAATCCTCAGGGGTGCCCATGCAATTACAAAACCCGGCATCCGAACCCAGGAATCGCGCCGAATTGATTGAAACCATATTACAGAACCTTCCAATCGGAATAGCGGTCAACAGGATTGATAGTGGGGAGGCTACCCTGGTCAATCGTCAGTTTAGTGAAACTTATGGCTGGAGCGACAAAGACCTTGTTGATATAACGACTTTCTTCAATAAAGTGTATCCGGAACCCGTATACCGCGAAAAAATCCTAAGTCAGGTAATGGAGGATATTAACAGCAGAGAAGTCTCTAGAATGGTGTGGGATAATATAGAAGTAACTACTTCGACTGGTGAGAAGCGGGTGATAAACGCCAAGAATATCCCATTATTTGATCAAAATCTAATGATCTCGACGGTGGTAGATATGACTCTCCAGGCTGGACAGGCTGCTGAGATACGTCGTGCCAAACTCAATCAGGAAGCCCTAATAAACAGCACTGAGGATTTGATGTGGTCTGTAGATATGGATTGTCAACTTATTACAGCGAACAAGGCATTTCTCCACAGATTAATGCTTGCAACCGGCAGGGATTTACGGGAAGGTGATGTGGTTCTGGACAACGTTTATGGGGAAGAAATAAAACAAAAGTGGAAAAACTATTACGACCGGGCTTTTGGTGGTGATGCTTTTACGATAAAAGAAGATTTTTACAATCCTGAAGAGAAAAGGTTTAATTATTCGTTGGTATCGTTTAGCCCTATGTACAATGAACAGGGGCAGATATTTGGTGCAGCTTGTTACTCAAAGGACACGACTAACGATACTCTAGCACTTTTAGACCTACAGCAGGCCCGCAATGAAACCCATAAAATCATGGAATCGTCGCTGGATGTGATTTGTACGATTGATGTGAATGGATGCTTTGTAAGCGTGAGTGCAGCATCGTTGAAAATTTGGGGTTATTCTCCAGAGGAGCTCACCGGCAGACGTTATATGGATCTGGTTTATGAGGAGGACGCTGCCCTTACGATAGAGGCCTCGAGGAACCTTATGGGCGGTACTGAAATGACGAATTTCGAAAACCGATACGTCAGGAAAGATGGTTCGCTTGTGTCCATTATTTGGTCAGCCCGCTGGGATGATAGAGATAAAACGATGTATTGCATCGCCAAAGATGCGACCGAGAGAAACCTTGCCGAGGATAATCTTAAAAAGAGCGAAAAGCGATATCGCAGCCTCGTGGAAAATGGAGCTGATGTTGTGATGATTCTCGACCCAGGTTGTAAACCACTATACGTTTCACCTTCCACCATTCGCGTGCTTGGTTATACGGAAGACGAAGCCATGTCTTTTTCGATGAACGAACTCGTTCACCCCGCTGATCAAGCTGCATGGGCGGCAAAAATTAAGGAGTCTTTACAGAGCCCCGGTCAAACGATCGGTGAACAAATTTCACGACTTAAACATAAAGATGGATCCTGGCGATGGTTAGAAACGACATTAACCAATATGATCGATGATCCAATGATTAACGGGATTGTTGACAATTTCCGGGATGTTACCAAACGGATAGAGGCGGAGTTGGAGAAAAACCTTTTAATCAGTAACACTGAGGAATCCTTCGTGCTCCTCAACAGGAAACTGGAAATTGTAAGCTTCAATGATCAGTTCGAAAAGCTTTACAAGTATTATTTTAACACAACTGTTCGGAAAGGCCGGTCAATACTCGATTATGCACAGCCGGAGAGACGAGCGCTCGCTGCTGAGATTTATGGCAGGGTGCTTCAGGGGGAATCCCAGGTCGCTGAAATACAATTAGCAGATCCAGTCACTTCTGATAGAACTGTATTCTCCATGAACTACAAGCCCGCGAAAAACTCTGAAGCCGAGATAATCGGGGCTTTTGTGACTGCCATAAACATCACGGAGAGGCAAAAGGTATTTGATCAATTAACTGAATCTGAAGAACGCTATAAACTTCTATTCCAATCCAGCCCTCTTCCCAACTTTGTGTACGATCTGTTGAATTTTCAGATTTTAGACGTGAATGACACCGCATGTGGGCATTATGGCTATTCAAAAGCTGAGTTTTTAAAGAAGTCTATACTTGATATCACGACCGAACATGAAAGAAAGCGGATCGTTGGTTTGCATCAGCACACTTTACTTACGGAAAATGCAGTGAATTTTGGAATCTTCCTGCAGCAAAAAAAGGATGGCGGACTGATTCAGTCTGATATTTCCGGTTATAAAATCAATTTTGACGGACGGGAATGCGTAATGATCGCCTGCAACGATGTTACTGAAAGAGAGGTGGCTTTTCAACGCATTAAAGAAAATGAATCGAAATTGCTTGCTTCACAAAAAATCGCTAAAGTTGGATACTGGCAGTCTCATCCTGGCAGTAAGGGATTGCATTGGTCGGATGAGGTTTATAATATTTGGGGCTTCGACAAAAAAACCTTCCATCTGGATTATGATTCTTATTTCAATACGATTCACCCCGACGATCGGGAAGAGTTTTTGAAAAGCAGGGAACGCGCCTTTAAAACAGGCATTCAGCATGATATAGAGCACCGAATCATGCTCAAAGATGGAACAATAAAGTGGGTTCATACCCTTGGCAACCTGGTGAGGAACGAGCAGGGGGA
>NZ_JBASJU010000328.1:0-18394 GCF_049655485.1 Daejeonella sp. | reverse complement strand
TAATTTTGAGGTTTAATCACCAGCTTTGGATTCTACAAAGTTGAACCAAATTTGCCTTTTTATTGTTAATCAACAAATTAAAATGATGAACTCCAAGCATCTATGTATTTCTATAATTTCCATTTTCTTTATTTACATTGATAGTTTTTCTCAGACAAAACCAGAAAATATCCGTTTGTTCATAGATTGTCAGACTTCATGTGATATTAATTATATAAAAACAGAGATAGATTATATTGACTATGTTAATGATCGGTTCCAGGCGAATGTGTATCTATTAATAACTTCTCAAACCACAGGTGGTGGCGGTCGAAATTATAACTTAAAAATCAGCGGACAAGGACCTTTTGAGGGAATTGTAGACACTCTTACATATATCCGACAGTCTGTAGCAACTGACGCTGAAAACAGATCTCAAGCAGTACAGTCCATTCAATCTGCTATTCTTCCCTATCTTTTAAAAACCGAAAAAGCGCAGGATTTAGTTATATCACTGAAAGAAAAAGAAGGAACAAATAAGATTCAGGCAATACCAGAAAAAGATCCATGGAATTTTTGGGTAATGAGTATTGAAGCCCGTGGGTCTTTTGCAGGAGAGAACAATTATTCATCAAAAAATCTGCGCGCAGGTGTATCCGCATCCCACGTTACGGATAAAATGAAGGTTTATATCGGCGCTGATATCAATCGTGTAACAAATCGATTCGGACAAGGAACAGATGAATTTAGCTTCACGAACAAAAACAACGACTTTGACAACACCACTGTGTGGTCGCTGGGTCCAAAACTCTCCGCAGGTTTTTCATTAAGTGTAGAGCAATCTGATTTCCGGAATTTTAAACTTTATTCTTTTTTGACTCCAGCTATTGAATATAGTTTTTATCCGTACACACAAGCTCAAAACCAGTCTATTACTTTAATGTATAGAGTCGGACCAAGATATTTCAAATACTATGAAGAAACGGTGTTTTTAGAAACCGAGGAGCTGCGTTTTCAGCAGAATCTTACACTTGATGTAAGATATAACAAACCATGGGGGGAAATAAGGGGCTCTAGTACTTTTGGACATTACTTTCATGACATAACAAAAAACAGACTATCTTTTTATACGAATGTTGAATTAAGAGTGGTTAAAGGATTATTTTTAAATTTTGGAGGATCGTATGCATTTCAACGCGATCAATTAAACATAGTAAAAGGAGATGTCTCAGATCAGGATCTACTCACCCGACGCAGGCAATTAAATTCGACCTTTGACTTTAATATGGATTTCGGGTTAAGGTATCGATTTGGTTCAATTTACAATAGTATTGTAAATCCCAGGTTCTGAGAGTATGGTTAATTAACTGGAAAAAACGGATCCAGGGAGTCAATTCATAATTTGCTCAATATCTTTTTTCAGGGCCCAACCATATTGCCTGCCGAATAATTTACTATAATATCGTTTACTATAAATTTACTGCCGCTATAGCTGACTTTGCCTTTAGCAGGGACCAGAACGATAACAGCTGATTGATTTGCCGGGAGTTTGATCTTAGCGGATCCTCTTTTGTTCCTGGCAATGAAGCGCCCATTTACCGTATCATAGAGGTCGACTTTTTCGTCCGTCTTTAGCGATATCGAAACCTTTTTATCACTAGTATAAGGGTTATAATACAAATAAGAAGGGTAGCTTTTCTCCTTAAAGAAATCAGTGGTTTGAAGGTTAACCTGCAGAATTCCCTCCACGTT
The DNA here is from genome assembly GCF_049655485.1 of Daejeonella sp. GTDB lineage: Bacteria > Bacteroidota > Bacteroidia > Sphingobacteriales > Sphingobacteriaceae > Daejeonella. The sequence continues at coordinate 16,663 of NZ_JBASJU010000328.1, read as the reverse complement.
CGTGGGACGGATCATACCTCCGAAAATGCCTACATGGGCACTGCCGTAAACACTGAATTGTGAAACTTCGGGATTCTTTCCCGGCACCCATTTCGGGCCATCACCCTGTGCTACCGGCGACTTCAAGGATAGATACTTATCATCGAAGGTAGAGGTCATGGAGATCCCTTCATAGGCGATTACACCCTTGGTTACTTCAGCCTGTTCAGGAATAGTCTGGTGTTCCTTTGGCATGTAAGCCGGGTAAAAATACCGGGAGGCATTTGCTGCATTCAGCATCCATTTCCCAATAGCTGTGGCGTAGGAAGGCTGGTATTTCACCAGCGGGATCAGCGGCCATGCGGCGTCGAAGGTATTCATAAGGAAGCCGTAACCGCCATGGTCGACGGTGCTTCCTACCGTGCCGGAAATGTCAATGCCGTTCCACTTGCCTAATAAGAAGCCCCAGCCTTCGCGGCAGATGGCCGTTCCGTCAAAGGTCCAGTCGAGCATTTTCTGAACGTCAAAATCAGTGCCCTCTTCCGCATTCATCCGGGCAGCCAGATAAGCACCAAAAGGCATGAGCAGTTCATAGGTGGGATTCACTTTCTGACTCTCCAGCGCTTTCATCGCACTAATGGCACCCTGGAGGTAGCGTTTATCACCGAATTTTTTATACGCTGAATAGAGCACATAAGCATGTCCGGCCGCCGCATCCGGTTGAAGGCAGATGTTATTGACCATGGGCTTCATTTTCCCGTAATCGAAATAGGAATAGTTGTAATTGCCATTTAATATAGAGTCGGCCTTATAGAACTTTTCAGCGATCGTGCGGGCAAGCCGCTCGAAATCCGGTTCGTTAGGATATTTATCATAGATGGCGTAGAAAAGAACGTTGGGATAAACATCATACCACCAGTCGCGACCATAGCCTCCCCCCAGCAGGGCAACTTCGGGAGCGGTATTGTTCATCATGATATCCCAGCCGCTGCCGCTGTTGAAATAGTTCTTCAGCATGGCTACATAATTCTTTCCCTGCTGATCGCTTTTGTCGATGCCGACGAGGGTGGCTCCTAATACAGAGCCCATGCTAGCGAGTGCCTCATGGAACATGCCCTTATTGTTTGTGCCTTGTCTGACGTCGCCTACTGCTGTGTACATTCCTACCACGGGCTGGTTAAAGTTTTTTGCGGTGCTGTCGATCCAGACCATGGGCCAGTAAGAACCCTTTGCCTGAAAGTCATAGATGGTGCGGTCAAAGTCAAGCGACATTTTATGCCAGTCGATGATTTTTAAGGGCTGTGGGAGATCAGCCATTTTATCGACGCGGGGGATGTTTAGCTGTTTGACCTGGGCGAAGGTGCCGGGGGTGGAGATTAGAAAGAGGAAGAGGAGTTTTAAATGGAGTTTCATAGGGAACAGATTATTTGGCCACACCAGGGATAAGAAACATGAATATACAAAACGGTCTTCTGGTATCTACCTCAATGAAGATAAATTAAAATCTCTCCAGGATATAACCTGAATACCGCTGCTTCTTTTTTGAGCTTCGCGGCCTGCGTATATGACGGTTCCATTCTCAAAACCAGTTGCTTTTTTCCAGAATTGAAAATTCTTAAAATAGTCGCTCGTTACTGTTTTTCCAGCTTTGATCTCTATGGGGTATAAATTTGAACCCTGATCAATCACCACGTCCATTTCATTTCCCGTACTGTCACGCCAAAAATAAAGGTCAGCTGGCTCGTTGTTATTATACCGTTCCTTAAGCATGTCATTTATCACATAATTTTCAAACAGGCTCCCCTTCAAGGGATGAGTTGTCAACTGCTTTGAATCATGAATGCTAAGCAAGGAACAAGCGAGTCCTGTATCACAAAAGTATAGTTTAGGCATTTTCACCAAGCGTTTATTAAAATTTTCGTGGTGTGGTTTTAGAAGATAAATAATGAAGCTACTCTCTAAAACACTAATCCAGGAAGCAATAGTCTTACTGTCCACCCCTGCTTCTATGGCTATACTACTCAAATTTAATAATTGGCCGATCCGACCGGCACATAACTTTAAAAATCGTTCGAAGGCATTTAGATTACTAATATTTTTAATTTGGCGAACATCGCGTTCAACATAGGTCCGGATATAATTAGGCAACCATTTATTAGGCGCAACTTCGTTATCATAAATTGGAGGGTAGCCTCCCGTAAAAATAGCAGCTTCTATAGTTTGAGGCTCCTTAGTTGCCCGGGCAATTTCTTCGGTAGAAAAAGGAAGCAGAAACAGGTATCCGATTCTACCGGCCAAGCTTTGTGATATATTTTCCTGAAGCAAGAAATTATTTGATCCGGTCAATATGAATTTACCTTTCCCGGTACTATCGTCAAGTACCTGCTGCAAATAAGAAAACAGTTCCGGAACTCGCTGGGCTTCATCAAAAATGGCTCCATCGGGATATTGTTCTAAAAATCCCCTGGGATCGTCGGTAGCGAATAGCCGTACATCGGGATTCTCAAGTGAAACGTATTTTTTATCCGGAAATACATTTCTGGCTAAAGTAGTTTTTCCAGACTGGCGCGGGCCAACAATTGCAATTGCCTTGAATTGTTTGGCTAATAGTTTTAATTCCGCGGTAGCAGTACGTTGAATCACAATCAAATATACAATTTCGGAATTGGATTCCGAAATTGTATTATTACTATCTTTAGACGTAAGATTCCTTAGCTAAAATCCTTCTTAATTTACTTATAAAAAGGTAGTAGTTAATGTTTTAGGTGGAGGCAGAATTATTGGCAGTGTAAACTATTTCCAGATCCCCTCAATTTTGGAATAGCTCAAACTTTTAAGCATTAAACCATCAAGCGATTTAATAGCAACTTTATTCAGTGTTTTGTTCGGGCAAACAATATCTGTCATCACGGTCAAACCGCCATCAGCAAATAACTCAACCGAAGCCACATCAACAAGGAGCGTAACATCGGTTCCAGCATCTACAGATATGCGGGGTGCGGTGTGTTTTGCTCCAAAACCACTTTCGAAATTGATTTTACCGGCTTTGCTTCTGTCGATATAATACTGATTTGTCTTTTTCTCAAAACCTATAAGCAGCTCTTCACCTCCATCGTTTGATAAGGCGATGGAGTAGTTAGTCATTATCTGTACCCCAGTCCACCCATTTAGTTTCGGTGCTGTATGGTTTGAAAGTTTTACCATCAAAATCACCTACAAAATATTGCGTTGCGGAGCCCTTGTTTGGACCACCCGGATTAATACTCACTAATAAAACCCACATCGTTTTTCCGTTCAGCGACATGGGAAATAAATCAGGGCATTCCCAAACGCCGCCGTGGGCTCCTACCTTTTCGCCAAACTCGCTCGCCTTGCTCCAGTTCTTCAAATCTGGTGACGAATAAAACGTAATGCGATCTTTTGTTGCCAAAGTCATGATCCATTTTCTGACATCTTCATTCCAGCGCACTTTGGGATCACGGAAATCAACAATCCCAGGGTTCTTAAGCACCGGATTTCCTTCGTATTTAGTCCAGGTTTGGCCTTCATCCAGGCTATAGGCAATACTCTGATATTGATAATCTTTACGACCTTCCTTCTCTAATTTAGAATTATGATGTGTAAATAATGCTACTAATGGCATTTTTCCATTTTTGCCTAAACCCGAGGTATTATCTTTATCATAAACGGCACTTCCAGAAAAAATCCAACCTAAACTATCGGGATATAAAGCGATGGCTTGCTCATTCCAGTGAACCAGATCTTTACTGGAAGCATGGCCCCAATGCATGGGCCCCCAGATGGTGCTGTCAGGATAATATTGAAAAAATAAGTGATATGTCCCATTAAGGTATACCATTCCGTTAGGGTCATTCATCCAATTGACTTTGGGGGAAAAATGAAATTGCGGACGGTGGGTGTCGTTGTAAAGACTCTGTGTTGCTTGCTCAAGAGTACCGCAGGCAGAAATGATCAGCACTGCGAAGAGGAATATGAAATTGGGTTGTTTCATTTTTGAAGATTTAGAGATTGCTTCGTCGTGCCTCCTCGCAAGGACAAGCCGGTTTGTCTTTGCGAGCGTTTTAGCGAAGCAATCTCGATGTCTGTTATTAGAGATTGCTTCGTCGTGCCTCCTCGCAAGGACAACCTCAATTTACCACTAATCTTCCATTTTCAATCAATACCCGAAACGATTATTATCTCCATCTAAAATCCATGGGCAATTGATCGTGCGATCTTAAAATCACTTATGAAAGCCGTTCAACAGCAACATGATAGGCAGGGTCTTCCATAATATTCACATCGATGATACCATGAGCATTTTTAAGCAGGGTGCGGCAATCCTCACTCAGGTGTTTCAGATGCAGCTTCTTGCCGGCCTTATGATAGCGTTCAGTCAATTTGTTAAGCGCATCGATACCCGACATATCTGATACCCTGCTTTCTTTAAAATCAATATACACTTCATCCGGATCACCGTTTACATCGAATTTTTCATTAAAGGCAGCCACAGAACCGAAGAACAAAGGGCCGAAGATTTCATAGTGCTTCGCCCCTGTTTCATCGGTGTATTTCCTTGCCCGAATCCGCTTGGCGCTTTCCCAGGCAAAAACCAGGGCAGATATAATCACACCGATCAGTACAGCCAGGGCCAGATTATGAAGCCATACCGTAATTACGGCCACCAGAATGCCTACAAATACATCCTGCTTCGGCATTTTATTGATGATGCGAAAGCTTATCCACTCAAAGGTGCCTACAGCTACCATGATCATGACACCAGTTAAAGCGGCCATGGGTACCAGCTCAATAAGGGGCGCAGCAAATAAGATAATTGCCAGGATGGTCAGTGAAGCGACAATCCCTGATAATCGGGCCCTGGCCCCCGCAGAAAGATTGACTAAAGTCTGCGCGATCATGGGACAACCGCCCATACCAAAGAAAAAGCCATTCAGGATATTGGCACCTCCCTGGGCTAAAGCTTCGCGGTTACCATTTCCCCGGGTGGAGGTAATTTCATCTACAAGATTAAGGGTAAGCAGTCCCTCGGTTAATCCCACCCCCGCCATGATTAAGGCATAAGGAAATATGATTGCAAGGGTTTCCCATTCAAAAGGTACGGCAGGAATATGAAAAGGCGGAAAGCCCCCGCTTACTGAGGCGATATCTTTTACCATTTTAGTGTCAATGCCGGATCCGAGAACAATAAAAAAGACTACGATTATGGCAACCAGGGAAGGCGGTACCGCTTTGGTAATACGGGGCAATAAAACAACAATAGCGATGGTCAGGGCAACCAGTCCCGCCATGATATACAGCGGCGAACCCGTTAACCAGGTTTCCTGGCCATTAGTTATCGTTTTAAACTGCTCCAACTGGGCCATGAAAATAATCACAGCCAGGCCGTTGACAAAGCCGTACATCACCGGCTGAGGCACCAGACGGATAAACTTACCCAATCGGAATAAGCCGACCAGAATTTGAATTGCACCTGCCAGAGCAACCGCTGCGAAAACATACTCCAGCCCGTTCGATTTCATCAGCGCTATTAGTACCACTACGGTTGCACCAGCTCCGCCGGAAATCAAACCCGGCCTTCCTCCAAATATCGAGGTCACCAGACCCATAATAAACGCTGCGTATAAGCCTGTTAATGGAGGGAAACCAGCCAGTATAGCGAATGACAGGGATTCAGGCAGCATCGTCATTGCTACGGTAAGGCCGGCCAGTATTTCGATCTTGTAATTAACCTTTTGTGAAAAGTCAAACAGGCTTAAGATGGGTTTCATGCTCAAAAGTAGAAATATGTGGGTGGTTTTTTAGGAAAATTGAGCTATTAGTCTTGCCCAAACGCGGGGAAATTAATCTCAATGGTTGGTATCCCCGACTTAACGGGGATGCTAAGAACCTGCCCACCGGGGCAGGCCGTCAAAACAAAAAACCCCTCAGATATAATCTGAAGGGCTTTATTCCGTGGGAGATACTGGGTTCGAACCAGTGACCCCCTGCTTGTAAGGCAGGTGCTCTGAACCAGCTGAGCTAATCTCCCGCTTTGGGACTGCAAATATAGGAGTAGAAGGGATTAATGCAAAATTAATTTGCAATTATTGTTTAAGTGGCTTTAAACAAGGTATTTGTAGCGGTATAGAAGTCTTATTCTGATTTTACTTTGTGTTATTGTCGTAAAATCTATGTAGGATTCATCTGAATTTACTGAGGTGAATAGTGCAGAGATAGTACAATTATAGTACATAGATAGTACCGTCAGGTGACCATAACAACTAAATTATGGTCCATTATAAGTTGATTCTCTATGATATCAAGACAACTTGGACTCTGAGGAAATAAATAAAGTTGCAAAAATGAAGAATGAAATGTCGTATCTTTTGAGTTTAAAAATTTCCATTCAAAAGTTTAACTTTCATGGAATCAAGTAACGAAGCAGGTAGCAAGTTTCTGGAAAAGCTTAGAGCGGAAGTTGATGCTAAATTGACCAACAATCAGTTTGGCGTAGAAGAGCTTGCTAAGAATATCGGGATGAGTCGCTCACAACTTCATCGCAAGTTGATTACAGCCACAGGGCAATCGGTGAGTCAGTTTATCAGAGAATACCGTCTTCAGCTTGGGATGGAATTATTAAAAAAAGGTGAACTGACTGCTGCCGAAGTGGCCGACAGAATTGGTTTTGGAAGCCCTTCTTATTTTAACACTTGCTTTCATGAGTATTATGGTTTTCCTCCAGGTGAAGTTAAAAATAAACTAAATGAAACCCTTGTCGTTTCGGAACCCGTTAACAAGGTTGATACTTCTTCCTATAGATTACCCTTAAGAAAATCACCTACTGTTAAGATAATTTTAGTCGGTATTGCGATTTTTGCTGTTGTTTTTTTATACCTCAAGTATGCCAATCAAAATCAATCAATCGTTAGCTATCAAGATAAATCTATAGCGATACTGCCTTTTAAAAACCTGAGTGACGATCATCGTAATGAATATTTTGGTGATGGTGTTGTTGAGGCAATTTCTACGGCACTTTCACATATACAACAGCTACGCGTAATTTCAAGAACCTCTGTTGAGCAATTCCGTGAGAGTAAAGAATCGGCAGGAGAAATAGCACGCGAACTGGGTGTTACTACACTGCTGGAGGGGAGTATTCAAAGAGAAAATAATCGGGTACGAATAGACGTACGCTTAGTAGATGGCACTACGGAAGAGCAAATATGGGCGAAGAGTTATGACCGGGAACTAAAAGATATTTTCACGATTCAAAGTGAAATTGCGCAGCATGTGGCCAACGAACTTCATGCAAAACTTTCTCCGGAAGAAAAATCTCATCTTACACAAACAGATACAGACAATCCAAAGGCGTATGATTTGTATTTGAAAGCTATTTACGAGTACCGAACGTACACCAATAAAGGTGCGCATAACGCAATCGATTTGCTTAAGCAAGCCATTGCTCTTGATTCGAACTATGCCCGAGCTTATGCTTTTCTGGCGAATAGCTATATCGGGTTGGCCACTATATGGGGTGCCGAATTGAATGCCCTTGATGCCTTTAAGAAGGCAAAGCCTTTCATTGATAAAGCTTTACAGTTAAATCAGAATCTGGATGAAGCCCACATGCTCATGGGCTTTTATTATCTATACAATGACTGGAATTTTATAGGTGCTGAGGAAGAATATAAATTTGCCATTAAATCAGATCATCCTGATGCGATGGCCATGTATATTGATTATTTAAACTTCATGTCAAGGCATGATGAGGCGATGGTTTTGGCGGAACGCTTAAACGCAATAGATCCATATTATCCCAATAGCCGTATCATTCTATCCTATATATACAAAAATCGTTTGGAGGACGCACTTGCATTCGCTGAATCCCGGTTGAAATTATTCAATAATTATTATACCCTGGATTCCCATGGGTTTCTGTTGCTTAACTTAAAACGATACGAAGAAGCCATTGTGTATTTTAATAAGGCTATTGCGCTGGAGGGTATTCGCTACCCGCGCATGTTGGGATGGATGGGCGCAGCGTATGGGAAATTGGGACAGGGTAGCAAGGCCATCAAAATTATTGATGAACTAAAAGCCCGATCAGCAAAAAATGAAACAGGCTCCGAAGCCTTTTTTATTTCCGTAATTTATTCAGCGTTAAACGAAAAAGAATCAGCCCTTCTATGGCTTAATACCGCCTACGAAAAGCATGACATGGAGATGCCCTGGCTGATGACTGAGCCACAATTTTATAACCTGCACTCCGAGCCTCGATTTCAACAGCTCGCCAAACAAATGGGATTTAAATAAGCTCTTCTAAGTTTCCTATTCAGGATCCAATCGATTTTCTTCAATACCTGCCATTTTCCTAATCTTATTCAACATAGGTTAAAGCTTTAAAAAAAAGTTTAAAGTCTTTGCAACAGAGGTTAAACTCGTGTTTTCTGTTGAAACTCCATATTTGTTAGACTTTAAATATGGCCCGATGTAATGGTTGGGCGTAATCAATTAAAAGCAACTAAATCTAATAACTATATGAAAAAGATAACCTTTCTTCTTTACGCCATCGTGGCTTACCTTATTTTTTTGGGAACATTCTGCTATGCCATAGGGTTCGTTAACTCGCTGTTCGTTCCAAAACATATTGATAGTCCTCCAACCCTGGATTTGAGTTTGGCGCTATTGGTCAATGCCGGACTCCTTACTTTGTTTGCTCTTCAGCATAGTATCATGGCACGTCCTGCCTTTAAGCAATGGTGGACGAAATTTGTTCCTGAGCCCATCGAGCGGAGTACCTATGTGCTTTTATCTAGTTTATGTCTTATTCTGCTTTTTTCGTATTGGCAACCATTGGGCGGGGTGATCTGGCAGGTGGAATCTGACTCTGCCCGTAATCTTCTCATTTCCATTTCTCTATTTGGTTTTGGAATTGTTCTGGTGAGTACGTTTCTGATTAATCATTTTGACTTATTTGGCTTGCGTCAGGTCTGGCTGCATTTCTCCGGAAAAAAATATGAGCCCCTTATTTTCAGAACACCTTTTTTTTATAAATATGTTCGTCATCCGTTGTACCTGGGCTTCATGATTGCATTTTGGGCAACACCAACCATGACTGCGGCACATTTATTTTTTGCCATTATGACAACAGCATACATGTTTACAGCCATTCAATTTGAAGAAAGAGATCTGATCAAGCACTTTGGACCAAAGTATCAGGATTATAAGCGTTCCGCTCCGATGATTATTCCATTTATAAAGACCAATAGAAAAAGAGTGGATTAATAGCAAATTAAAGTTCCATTTATCAATGAACACCACCGAAGCCACAATAATCGAACACCCACTTGTTATCAAAAAGCAATGTTATCAGTTTGATTTAAAATGTTGGTTAGGTTAATGTTGATCCAGATTGTGATCTGCAACATTCGTTAAATATTGACAAAGATTTTCACCACTGTCAAGTGAAGGTTTCGGTGGCAAGAGTCAACTCACGTTTCGCAACCAAAAATCAAATTATGAAAAGCACTGTAACCATACGCTTTAACAACGTAATCAAAAAGACTCTGATTATTGCAGCATTTTTTCTGCCAGGCATAAGCCAGGCACAACTCCAGATTAAAGGCATAACCAAAATGGAAAATGGCGAATCACTTCCGTTTGCCAGTGTATTGCTATTAAATAGTTCTGACTCTTCTCTTGTTCGCGGACAGTTATCAAATGATGCTGGATTTTTTACCATTGATGTGAGTGAAGAAGGGTTTTATTTTATATCAGTCAGTGCTGTTGGATACCACAAAGAAACAACCAAAGTTTTTCAAGTCAACAAAAGCAATTCACCAATTAATATTGGAAGTATAACCGTCCATGCAAATTTTAAACTATTAAGTGAAGTGATAGTAACTGCAGAGAAGCCAATGTTTGAACAAAAAATTGACCGGACAATAATTAATGTACATAGCGCGATAAGCAAGGCAGGAGGAACAGTTCTGGATATATTGCAACGATCACCGGGTGTTTCGGTTGACAAAATGAACAATGCCATTTCACTTTCTGGAAAACAAGGCGTAAGGATAATGATCAACGGAAAAATATCCCGGCTACCCATGGAAGCGATAGTGCAAATGTTAGGAGGCATGAATGCTGAAAACATAGAGCGGATAGAACTCATTACCACACCGCCATCAAAATACGATGCGGAAGGTGATGCCGGCATGATCAACATCGTGATGAAACAAATGGAAGACACCGGGACCAATGGCAATCTGTCTTTATTTTCCGGCTATGGCAGAAGGAGTAAATACGGTGGGACACTTAATTTTAACAGTAGAAGCAAAAAACTAAATTTATTTGGCGACATCACGACAAGAAATGACTATACAAGACAGTATTTTAATACACGCTGGTCAATTCCAATAAATAACCAGATGAATGAGACGATTAGTATTAACAACAGGACAGCCTATACTGGTATAAACACAGGAGGATTGGGATTTGACTGGAACGTTGGAAAGAAAACAACCATTGGGGGTTTGTTCAATTTCTTCGATCGTAAATGGGATATGGATGCGTTGGCGGACATTACCCGAACCATCGACCAAAATCTTTCCTATTCGGTATTGATGAATAGCATTGAACAGAATGACTGGCTGCAATTACTGGGCAATCTCAATCTGAAACATGATTTTAACAATAATTTCTCCATGTCGGTGGACTTGGATAGGATAAACTATAATTCGACAAACCCTAATGATTATTACCAGGATTATTTTGACGATCAAGGTAATTATACAACGCAGGAGGTATTGCGAAGTCGGAAAGATACGGGGATAGATATTTTTACTTCGGCAATAGATTTCACCAGTAAAATAAATGACAACATTATTTTGGAGTTTGGTTCGAAAAGATCGTCCACTACGCTTGATAATGATATTGTTGTTGACCAATTAAACCACGGGACGTGGTCTATAGATGACGGCCTCACCAGCTATGCCAATATGTATGAGAATATAATAGCGGGCTATGCTTCTACTACTATTAAAGCAACCAGCAAGCTGGATATTCAGGCAGGGATTCGATACGAACATACAAGAACAAACATTGACACTCGTATCCAAAAAGATTTGGTTGATCGTAAATACGGCAAGTGGTTTCCAAGTCTTTTTATCAACCAAAAGATCAATGACAATAGTAGTTGGGTTATTTCATACAGCCGAAGAATTTCAAGACCTTCTTTCTTCCAACTGGCTCCTTTTGTATATTTCAATGACCCAAGCAATTTCTTTAGTGGAAATATTTCCCTATTGCCCTCTTTTACGGATGCGTTAAAGGCAGAGTATAAATTTAAATCTATTCTTTTATCGCTACAATACAGTCATGATAAAAATACAATCTCTCTGTTCCAGCCAAGTGTTAATGCTGATAATAAACAAGTAAGCACAGCAAAAAATCTAGATTATCAGAATAATTATAGTTTAGTGTTGTCTTTTCCGGTTCAGGTTACCAAGTGGTGGGAGATGCAGCTCAATAGTATGGTTGGATTATATTCTAACTTGGCATCCTATATGAATAATCCCATTTCAAGTTCTATAGTGAATTTCAGTTTCAATGGATCTCAAAAGTTTAAAATATCCAAAAGCATTACTGCAGAGTTATCCGGATTTTATATATCGCGGCAATTATTTGGGATTTTGGAGTGGCCTGCCTATGGCACCTTGGATGTTGGACTTGAAAAGAAGTTTAGTAATTCAAGTCTGCGGGCATCGTATACCGACATTTTTGGGACCAATAAATGGAAATGGGGTGGGACAACTCCAGGTGAAAAACTAACTACAACTACATATGTGGATTTTGAAACAACGATTCCAACCCTTACTTACACAGTAAACTTTGGGAATAATATGTTAAAGAAAAAAAGATTGCATAAGACCGGCTCGAACGAAGAACAGGATAGATTAAAATAATATTTTACAAAAATTAACTTTATCAAATAAAAAACAATAATCGTTGACATGAAAGATAGCAGAGAATCACCAATTGAGATTAGTCGCGATGACTTCAAAAAAATCGGGTATCAATTAGTAGATGTCATTTCCGGTTTCATTGAAACTATTAATGAAAAGCCGGTTACTACAGGTAAAACGCCCAAACAAATTCAGCAGTTATTAGGGAACGCTTCATTGCCGGAAGATGGAATAGCCGCATCAGAAATAGTGGCCAGATCTTCTGTTTTGCTGCTCGAACATTCTTTGCTCAACGGACACCCGAAATTTTTCGGATACATTACCTCCTCTCCCACACCAATAGGTGCATTGGCTGATTTTCTCGCGGCGGCCGTCAATCCCAATGTGGGTGCAAATATTTTAAGCCCTATGGCAACAGCTATCGAAAAACAAACAATCAAATGGCTTTCGGAATTTATCGGTGTTCCTGCTTCTTGCGGAGGAATACTAGTAAGCGGTGGCAACATGGCTAACTTCACTGCATTCTTAGCAGCAAGAACTGCCAAAGCGCCAATGAGTTTGAAGGAAGATGGTTTGGCAAATACAGCAGGCGAAATGGTTTTCTATTGCTCAAAAGCAACCCACACATGGATTGAAAAGGCAGCAGTTTTATTTGGACACGGCACAAAAGCTATCCGCTGGATTGCAACAGATGCTGACAATAAAATGAACACAGAGATTTTAGAGCAAACAATTAATGATGATTTAAAGATTGGCAAAAAACCTTTTCTGGTAATTGGGAATGCTGGCGATGTTAGCACAGGAGTTGTAGATAACCTTTCGGCAATAGCAACAATTTGCAAAGCACATAATCTTTGGTTTCATATTGATGGCGCGTATGGAATTCCAGCAGCCATAATTCCAAAATACAAAAAACTATTTAAAGGAATCCGGGAAGCTGATTCTATTGCACTTGACCCTCACAAATGGTTGTATGCACCATTGGAAGCAGGTTGCACGCTGGTAAAAAATCCGCAACATCTTATAGACACTTACAGCTCTCATGCTGCCTATTACAATTTCAGCGGTCACGAAGATGAGCCTTCACTCAATTACTATGAATTTGGATTTCAAAATTCAAGAGGGTTCAGAGCACTAAAAGTGTGGATGGCTTTGCAGCAAGTAGGAAAGAATGGTTACATAGAAATGATCGGTGACGACATAGCACTAGCACAACTGCTCTTTGAAGAGGCAAAAAAGCATCTGGAGCTCGAAGCGGTAACTCAAAATTTAAGCATCACCACATTTCAATATGTTCCGCCCGCTTATGTGCGTCAACAGAAAGAGAGTCAGGAGTATTTAAATAGCCTGAATGAAAACTTGTTGAACAAGTTACAGGAATCAGGCGAGATATTTTTATCAAATGCTGTTGTTGCTGGAAAATATTGTTTGAGAGTATGTATTGTGAATTTCAGAACTTCAAAAAAAGACATTCATGAAGTAATTGAAATTGTTGTTAGGGAGGGACGAAAAGTTCACGAAACACTTCAAAAAAAGGGATAGATATTTTTATCAACTTTATAAGTATCCAAAGCTTCGCGACTTCAAGCACATCAGCACGGACGCATCACAGGCGTTTGGCAAAAAAGGAGGTTCACTATACCTATGACAGACCAAAATAAAATCAAAGATTTTCGACATTGGGCAATCCCATCGGGTGATGGGTGTATAGTAAGGAGAAACCAAGGGGAATGAATAGCATATTAATCCATCCTGAATTGCGAAGAATGAGATCAGTATAGGAAGTATAATCATCCAATATTAGCTCGTCCTGGCTATAAAATATCAAGGATAATGTAATTCTCCAGTTTGTCAGTAACCAACTAATGACGAAAGAAGAGATAAATGGATTTGATAGGCGGTCTTTCAAATCTTTTAAGAAGTCTGAGATTGTTTCCATGATCTAACATAACTAAACTAATTTACTTTTAACACTAAGCTTCGTGTTCCGAAGAGGACATATCACTGGATCGATTTGCAAGCTTTCCTCCAGTGACCCTCACTCCGTCGGAAGGAGGTCGCAACTAGGAAAGTTCAGATAATATACGAGGTTTTAGTTCAATATTTTAAGTTTAGGTTAGGATATCCTACTGTTAATCAGCATATTTAATAAAGGATGACAAAAACTGCCGCAATACAGCCGGATCTGGATGTATTTAGATGGATTTGTCATCAGTATATACAAGTTATGGGAAAGTTTATGACACACCACAACAGTACAGGGCAACCCTCCAACGACAATTTGGATATCATCTCTTGACTATTAAGACTGACTGAATACGTAAAACAAAAAGTGGAGATAGCGACCACTTCAAAAACGGGGCGACACCGAAGCCAAACGAGTAGGACAATAAAAAAAAGTAAAATGGAAACTACAACACCTCAATTTGACCCTGTTAAATACAAGAACACAACTCGCGACCAATGGCAAACAGCAGCAGAAGCATGGTTCCGCTGGAGTCCTACGCTCAACCAATGGCTTGGTAAAGCGACAGAAACAATGTTAGAAATGGCAGGCATCTCCACCGGACATCGTGTGTTGGATGTTGCTGCCGGTGCAGGTGAGCAATCTATAACCACAGCAAAAAAAGTTGGCGCGACAGGTTATGTTCTTGCTACTGACATCTCATCTAACATCCTTGAGTTTGCTAAACAAATGACAAAGCAGGCGGGACTGAAAAACATTGAAACAAAAGTAATGGATGGAGAAAATCTTACCATTCCTGATGCAACATTTGATGCGGTTATTTCAAGAGTTGGACTTATTTATTTTCCAGACCAACAGAGAGCCTTGAAGGAAATGCTACGCGTGTTGAAGTCAGGAGGCAAAGTTGCTGCTATCGTTTATTCAACTCCTGAAAAAAACAAATTCTTCTCTGTTCCGGTATCTATTATTCGTAATCGTGCGAAACTACCACCACCGTTACCCGGTCAGCCGGGTCCGTTCAGCTTAGGTGCAGAGGGTGTAATTGAAAAAACATTGACAAAAGCTGGTTTCATTAATGTCAAAGCGGTGCTTGTAAATTCACCCTTACTCATGCCTTCTGCAAAAGATTGTGTGCAGTTTGAGAGAGAATCATTCGGTGCATTGCATCAAATGTTGAGCGGCTTATCCGATACAGAAAAACAAACCGTATGGGAAGAAATAGAACAAGAATTGAAAGACTTTGAAACAGAGAATGGTTTTGTTGGACCTTGCGAAATGGTAGTGGCTGTTGGCGAGAAAGAATAAAACTTTTAACATTATCGCTACGTGAGAAAAACAAATCAGTGGGATAGTTTTATCACCCTTATATACAATTTAGCGGCAAGTTTTGACGACATGTCACTAACGCAACGGAGATACTGAAAACCGAAAAGTGTAGGCAGACAAAAATAAAAAGACATGAAAAGCAAAATTTTACTTGCAGCCACTATATGTGTCGCCAAGCAGCAAACAATTTCTGTTCAGTGGGTAGCGACAGGGAAAGTTTATATTATATTTATTTAAATTCACAACAATCATGATAAGTAACTCCATCATAAAAGAACGCCAGCAACCGCTGATTGCAAGTTATATTGAAAACCCAGAATCAGCGTGGATAACTGACATGGCTATTATAGAGGGGAAGGACTTAGACGACCCGCTTCATACATCAGTCGCCATTAATGAGGAACTTAAAGTGGATTTCCCAATAGGTGTTCATAGAGCTGTTGGTGGGCATCACGACTTCCCGAACTCAGGCGATTTACTATGCGCTGCATTGGCATCCTGTTTTGACACTGCCCTTAGAATGATTGCTAATCGGCTACAGATTACACTGATTAAAACCAGAGTTATAGCTACAGCAAATGTAGATGTTCGCGGCACGCTAATGGTAGATAAAGAAGTGCCAGTAGGATTTCAAAGTATGGGACTGGAAATCGAAATAACTGTATTCAATTCCGTTCCAACAGAATTGGCAGAAAAGCTGATAAAAGCGACAGAACGAAGTTGTATAGTATTTCAAACCTTGCTGCGCGGCACACCTGTTAATGTTAATGCAAGTATTATTAAAACTGATTAAGAGTGTATTGATAAACCAACCGCTAACATGGCGTTTGCGATAGCAGGTGTTTCGTGCTTCTATAGCAGTTTTTGATTAAAAAATATCAATCAATCACTTAATTAAAGCGTATCCTCAATAATCAGCCTTATAAAGAAAGTGTACAAAATTAAATCAGCAACTATATACTTATAGGAGGTGAAAATAAGATGTACAGATCCAATTCGAGCCTTTTATCTAAAAGGCAACCATTTTAATCATTGTTGCGGACCTTCTCTCAGTTCGTTTCCTCTCACTGATTGTTTCTTGCTATCTTTCCTAGATGCTTGCTCAGTCGCTGTTAGGTCGCAAAGAAAAATTGGAATAGAGTTAACTAGTTCAAATTTTACTATTTAGAAACTGGTTAAAAAAAGTATATTTAAACGATTATATTACCGTCAAAATTGCTCATTTGAGTTATTTTATATCGATACGATTAAATTAAACATACACCTGTTTTGTGGAACATACAGATCATAAAATTTTAAACATGTTTAATATTTCATCATCAACAGCCGATGTTATTTATAACTACTCCAATTTGGTGTTAGTCGTTAGTGCCACTATCACTTTAATAGCGACAATTGGAACTATATATAGTGGTACAATCAAAGAACA
>NZ_JBASJU010000327.1:0-1644 GCF_049655485.1 Daejeonella sp. | reverse complement strand
ATATATGAGTAAGCCACTCCATATCATAATAGCGAGCAGGGGGAAATGCACCCAATGAAACCATCTCATGGCAAGGCTGTGCTTTTCCTTAATCACTTTCATCAATATAATTCTTTAAAAGCTGTCTGAATAATAATCTTTGTCGTGTAAATCTCCGGCACCTTACAAAAAGATAAAAGTAAGAAGAGGATTCTGTATCTTTCATTTAAAAACCAAACATGAACAAAAGACTATACCATTTGGCATTTATCATTTTGTTACTTGCGAGTGCCTGCAATACCGATAATCCTGCAGCGGTAAATGGAGATGAAGACGGATTAGCCGCATTCAGTGCAGATAGCATCCGCCTTCATGTTTCCGAGCTGGCCCACGATTCGCTTCAGGGACGGAAACCCTTTACTGTTGGTGAAACGAAAACCATCGCTTATCTCCAGCGGCAGTTTAAATTAGCTGGTCTTGAGCCGGGGAACGGCGATAGCTATCTCCAGGAGGTACCAATGGTGAATATCAAAACCACGGCGGATCCGATGATGAAAGTAGGCTCTGCAAAAGGAAGTTTTGACCTTAAGGGTTTTGATGATTATGTGATCTGGACGGATAAAATCACCGATAAGGTTAGCCTGAATAACGATGAAGTTGTATTTGCCGGTTACGGTGTTGTAGCTCCTGAACATAACTGGAACGATTATGAAGGGCTTGACGTTAAGGGAAAAGTAGTGCTTGTGATGGTAAACGATCCCGGCTTTGCTGCGGGTGATTCAACGCTATTTAAAGGAAAAACGATGACTTATTATGGACGTTGGACGTACAAGTTCGAAGAAGCGGCCCGCCAGGGTGCAAAAGGCTGCCTTATTGTTCACACAACCGAAGGAGCAAGTTATCCTTTTTCGGTTGTTCAGAATAACTGGAACGCATCAAAGCTGCGATTAGATGATCGTAAAAGCCCAAATGTATATACAGATATCAACGGCTGGTTGTCGCTCCCGGCAGCAAAACGTTTGGTAGCAGCTGCGGGTTTGGACAGTACGAGTTTTTTCGCTCAGGCTGATAAGCGCGGTTTCAAACCATCTGCATTAAATGTCAGGCTTTCAACAAGCATGAAGGTTGAAACGACCTTCAATAAATCATTGAATGTTATTGGCAAGATAACAGGCACCAAAAGACCTGATGAAGTAATTATTTATACCTCGCACTGGGATCACCTGGGTATAGGCAAAGCTGATGAAACGGCAGATTCGATTTACAATGGTGCCTTCGACAACGCGAGCGGAACAGCTAGTCTTATTGAGCTGGCCAGAGCGTTTAAAAGCCTTAAAGTCCAGCCAGAACGTACGGTGATCATGCTCGCTGTTACCGCCGAGGAACAGGGATTATGGGGCTCTGCTTATTATGCTCAAAATCCGATATATCCGGCTGAAAAGACAATTGCAAATATAAATATCGATGGTTTAAACCCCTTTGAAAGTACACGTGATATCATAACGGTCGGACAGGGCCAGTCTGAACTGGAAGATTACCTTAAAACGGAGGCTGAAAAAGCCGGACGTACCCTGGCATTTGAACGCCATCCAGAAGCTGGATATTACTACAGATCTGATCATTTCAATTTCGCCAAAGTGGGAATTCCTGCACTCTATACTACAC
>NZ_JBASJU010000326.1:0-2402 GCF_049655485.1 Daejeonella sp. | reverse complement strand
GGTTCTGACCTGGCAAAGCGTTTTAACCCGGTTTCTGAACGGAATCTTATTGAAAAATATGTCTACCAGCCCTTATACGACTCAACTAAAGTTCTGGCACAGCAGCTTTTCCCAAGGTTAAACAGATACCAGATTCGCGGTACTTATCAATCGCAGGCAAATTCTGTTTTCCAGTTAAATGCTATAAACGTACCGCAAGGTTCAGTTCAGGTGGTAGCAGGGACGTTGCCATTACAGGAAGGAGTTGATTTTACCGTGGATTATAATGGCGGTATGGTTAGTATACTCAATCAGGCGCTCTTAAATTCGGGGCAGCCGATCCGGATAAAACTCGAAAATAACGAGCTTTTTGGTTTGCAGCAGAGATCACTGACAGGTTCGAGGTTTGATTACCGGGTAAATAATAAGCTGAACCTGGGAGGTACCATTATGAACCTTACGGAGAAGCCGCTGACTGAAAAAGTGAATATTGGTGAGGAGTCAATTTCCAATACCATATGGGGCCTCGATGCGAATTACAGTTCTGGCTCCAGATGGCTGACCCGGATGGTGGATAAGATTCCTTTTATAAATACTAAAGAGCCTTCTACATTAACATTCAGTGGTGAATATGCGAATATGATACCGGGCCATCCCAGAGCTTTGAACTTCGCGGGAAGCAGGAACGGCGCAAGTTACCTTGATGACTTCGAAGCCAGCAGGTCGCTCATTGATATTAAGAGCGCAATAGCCTGGCAGATTTCGGGAACTCCGCAGATGTTCCCGGAATCCCGGTTAAATAATGATCTGACTTATGGATATAACCGGGCACGCCTGGCATTTTACAATATAGACCCAATTTTCTTCGTTAGCGGAAATACACTGACTCCCGATAATATCAAGAAAGATAAAAATGAACTTTCTAATCATTATGTCCGTCAGGTTTTTGAAAGGGAAGTTTTTCCTTTTAAAGAATCTTCTACAGGCCAGCCGATCATATTACCGACTTTCGACCTGGCATATTATCCAAGGCTAAGGGGCCCTTATAATTTTACAAGCACAGGCTTAAATCCGGATGGTACACTGTCTAATCCCCGAGGCCGCTGGGGCGGGATATTCAGAAAATTGGAGACCAACGATTTTGAAGCCCTGAATATTGAGTTTATTGAGATGTGGATGCTCGATCCATTTATTTACAATCCTACAAGCCAGGGTGGAGATGTTTATTTCAACCTTGGAAATATTACAGAAGATATATTAAAAGACGGCAGAAAGAGTCTCGAAAACGGTCTACCCGTGGACGGAAATGCCGCCAAAACAGATGCTACAGTTTGGGGAAGGGTTCCTAAGCTCCAGCCGGTTATTCAGGCATTTGACAATAATTCAGGGGCGCGTGCTTTTCAGGATGTAGGTATTGACGGTTTAGGCAGTGTTGATGAACGGCAGCAGTTTGCTCCTTTTCTAACTCAGGCTAAAGCATCAATAAATGCTCGGGCGGCAATAGCACTCGACGAAGATCCGGCATCAGATGATTACCAATTCTACCGGGGCTCAAACCTGGATCAGCAAAACGCAGGGATATTGAAGCGTTATGAAAGATATAATAATCCTGAGGGGAACTCGAAAACACCAGATCAATCCCGGGCTCAAACAGGCATTGAAAATACTGCTTCGACATCATTGCCGGATGGGGAGGATATCAACAGAGATAATAACTCCACTCTGGCTGATGAATATTATCAATATAAAGTATCTATTCGTCCCCAGGACCTCACGAATGTAGGGACCAATTATATCACCGACATCGTTCCGGCTACCGTACGATTAGCAAATGGTAAGACTGAAACCGTTCGCTGGATCCAGTTCAAAATCCCTGTAAAGGATTATATACAAAAAGTCGGTAATATCGAAGATTTCAAATCGATCCGGTTTATCAGGATGTTTATGACCGATTTCGCGGATACGGCTGTTTTGCGTCTTGCGAAGCTGCAGCTGGTAAGAGGTGAGTGGAGAAGGTATAACGCAGAGAAGAATCCCACGAAAGTGCTTGCAGACCCGTCATTAATTAATCCAGGGCTGGATAATTCAACGCTTGATGTTGCCGCGGTAAATATTGAAGAAAATGGCAAGAGAACTCCCATCCCTTATGTGTTGCCTCCGGGTATCGAACGCGAGCGCGACATCACTAATTTCCGTGGCGAATCCCGTCAGAATGAGCAATCTCTTTCTTTAGCAGTGCGCAACCTCCGGGATGGTTACGGCCAGGCTTCGTACCGCACCTCATATAATGATTTCCGTTCTTACAAAAGAATGGAAATGTTTATCCACGCAGAGGGGGATCAGCTGCGTGACAATGATGTACGGGCATTCCTTAGAGTTGGTACGGATAATCAGGACAATTATTATGATTACGATATTCCCCT
>NZ_JBASJU010000325.1:0-2149 GCF_049655485.1 Daejeonella sp. | reverse complement strand
GGCTTTATCCCCTCGATGAAATCTTCATAAGCCATGTTTTGATGAAAAGTGCAGAAAACAATTCTGCCTTCTTCTACGCGTCTGTGGAATAGAGTTTTAACAGCTTCCCGGTTTGTCCAATCGAGTTGCTTTTCAGGGTCTTCATCGATAATTTCCAAAGCCTTGTTAATGGTGTTATAGGTCTTGCCAGTTCCGGGGGGACCAAATAGTATCTGGTTAAGGGGCTGCTTCATTGTATGTTTTTGAAAAAAGTTATTCGATTCGCTTGGTTGTACAGGTATTTTGTCAGATTCCAATTTCATTCTTATGGCCTTGACTCGTTCCAGGCGACTTTGAAACTCCTTCTCGCTTATTACATATTTTTCTGTGAGCTTGTATTTTTCTAGTAATTGAAGGGCGATATTTCTGGTATTTGTGATATAGTCCTGCAAATTCTCTAAATAATCATTTTGGTTTTCGTAGAATTTAACTCCATGATTACGATCTATCGGTAATTTGAGTCCAATTTTTGTAGCCAGTTCTTTATGAAATGCGATTTCCTGTTTATCAACTATGCCACCTTTAAATGAGATTTCTACATAATTATCTTTCACTAAATCATTTTCGTCGAACCCTAAAACAAATCCAAGGGTCGTTATCTTTCGGTTTGTATCCCCTTTTTTAAAAAGGGGAACGTAAATGTAATCCGAGCCTTGAAACCATTGACCTTTCTCTAAACGTACTTCATCTGACTGGGGACTGTCTTTGCTTCTTAAGGAAAAAGTGAAGTCAGGGTTTTCACTCCTGTACTTGAGTAACAAATCCAAAATCTGACTGCTTACATTGAGGATGCTTTGTTTTAATTTATTCATTCTAAGCTCTTGTTATATACTCAGGAATTGGTTCCGCAGCTATCGCAAATCTCTCTTCGACTTCTTCCACATTTATGTTTCCGTTCATTAGGCGGGGTAGGAGGATGTCGCGTGATTGTTTAAAAAGTCTATTTTGAAACCCTAGATTATAGATCTGCGAATACAAAGGGGAGATTATACTATTGAAATTGTTGAGGATTTTGTCGGGAGGTAAAACTGCATTTTGAAAAGCTAGAAATGCCGTCCAATTATAGTTTAGAATATTGCTCGCACTTCGAATCTCCCAGATTTCAGTTGTTTTAATTTTTCTAAAAAATTTAAAAGTTAAGTACAAAAGATTTGACAACTCTGGTTTCGCCGGTCTGACTAGTTTACAGAAGCTCGCGCACATAACATCGCCATCGAACTGCTTTAACACATCAGTAGTCATTAAAAACGATTTTGCCACTCCCTCGTTGGAACTTCCGCCAGAAACTTCAAAAATTATATCACCTGGCTGGATCTTTCTTGAGGCCATATTCGACTTCTTGTGAAACCTGCTGGGAACATTTTTTATATTCCCAGCATACAAAGGATCAATATCTGTTCCTCTAATAACGTAACCAGGGTTGCAAAACTCTTCTGTCTTTTCGGCCTCGCCCCAACCCCCACCGATTTCATATCCAATCACTTCGCGAAGTTTTTTCCTTTCCCATCCCTCTGGCAGCCCTGTCTCCCTATCAAAAACCAAAGCCTCCCCATTTACCCTATACTTTACAAACCATTCTTCATAAGTGCGCTGTGCTAATTCCTCCAGCAGCTTAATGCGTTTGAGGTTGTTTTCTATTAGATCGTCGTAGGCGGAGAGGATGGAAGCTATTCTCGTTTGTATCAATAATGGAGGTAGATGAATCGGTGTCTCACGAATCTGTTTTAAACTCAACTGAGGGTAAGCAGCCCCCGTTACTATTCCATTATAATATTGTCGGTATGCATTTTGACATAGTTGGAAATAAATAAATATTTTATCACACAAATCATTTGCAATCCTGACTCTTGCTATATGTTGGTTTATATTTCCGTGCTTCAAACTATCTGGAAAAATTGCAATTCTTCCAACATTGCCGGTAATTGAAACTAAAATATCCCCCGGTAGCACTTTTGATCTTTTCATATGATCATTCGCTTCCTTAGTTATGTAGGATAGACCTTTTTTGTTAAAACCCTCGTCAGTTACGCATTCGCTACGTAGAAGTGGTATTCCAGAATCCACCCAATTAAATCCATAGGTAGTGGGTGTTGCTCCCTTCGTGATATAC
>NZ_JBASJU010000324.1:0-10501 GCF_049655485.1 Daejeonella sp. | reverse complement strand
ACACAGGAAGGCTTTCATAAAAGCTGCTGAACCAAGGCTCCCTCTTTACAGATTGTAAAATCTGTGCCATCGCCATGGTCGTAATCCGGTTTGCGGGCGATAAACCACTCCCATCATAAATGTTCATTGCATTTTCGTTTATACCCAGCTTCCTGTTCCAGAAAGTTTTCATCACTTTAACCCCCTCAAGAGTTGTAATGTCCTTGCCTTGTTTCCATGCGATGGTCTTGATCAAGTGTTCCCCATAGAGATTAATGCTTTTCTGGTTAAACCAATAAACGATCTTTTCGAGAATGGGTGAGCTGTATGAATCCAAAATCGTGCTGGCAGCCTGAAAAGGCAGCATTTCCGAGTCCAGTTCCCTGGCCGTACTGATGGATCCAGAAGCAATACCTTGCGACTTCAAACTATTCCTCAGGCTTTGTGCCAGGTCAAAAGCAGGGTCGGGTACCGATGCTGATATCACTTTCTTAAGATCTATTCCATAAGTTCCCCTGAGGTACACGACATTGGAATAAGGCGCAGAATAAGCATATACATTATCTCCTGTACCGGCCTTGCCAGTTAACACCTCGTTCACTATTTTCAAATAGCTCATGTCGGGTTCTGTACGCAAAAGCGATGTAGGTTCGCCAACACGACCAGGCTTAAAGACAAGATCAAATTGGTTTTCGCGCCAGGTTAATGTGGAAGGACCAGCACCATAATAATTACCGATATCCTGCCACGGCCATCCCCCGGGTAAAGTCTGCGTACCAAATAAGCGGTCATCGGCAATTATGCGCCCCGCTATTCTTTTTATTCCTGCTCTGGATACCGCATCCGTCCAGCGTTTTAAAATGGCAGCGCTTTTCGTTTGTTCATAACGCTCGCTTCCCAGGCTTGGATCTCCGCTTCCGGTTACAATCAGGTCGCCGGAAAGGGTACCATCGGCACTTATAGACCCGGTATAACCCAGGGTGGTTTCCCATTTAAAATCTTTACCTAATAAATGATAAGCTGTCGCTGATGTAATGGTTTTTAAGGTTGAAGCAGACGCCAGGCCTGTATTGCCATTTTCCGAGAAAACGACTTCTCCCGTCTCAGCATTCAATACGGTTAGGGAAGCCGATCCAAAAGCGAGCTGCTCATCGGAGGCAAATTTCTGATAGGCGTGGGCTATTCGTTGTTTTAACGATTGGGCGGAAACATTGCTTATCAAAAAACACAGAATAAAGGAAAATAGGTATCTCATTTTAAAAGATGTAAGGGCTAAGTATGGGTGTCAAACCAAAATTAAGTCATTTGCCGCTTGATAGCGAATATAAATTCCCGATCAGTGTTCCTGTACGTATCAGATTGGCCTCCGTATCCTTAAAAGCATCTTGCAGATTAGCTGGTTCATGTCCGATAGGCATTAAAACATCGAAGTGTTTATCCAACTGCTCACTTTTTATCAATGGAACCCTGCCAGCGATACCGATAACTGGAATATGAAGTTGTTTCGCCAATAAGGCTACAGCAAAAGGTGCTTTTCCATTCAGAGTCTGTTCATCCAGGCTGCCCTCTCCGGTAATCACCAGGTCACATTTTGCCAAACTCTCCATGAAATTGGTCATTTTTAAAAAATACTCAGCGCCTGCTACCAATTCCGCATTGCAGAATGAATATAAAGCTGCAGCAACTCCGCCAGCTGCCCCACCATGTTTTACACTTCCCATAGGCTTGCCGTTTTGCTCCGCTGCAATCCCGGATATCTTTGTTAGAATACCTTCAAGTAATGCCACATCCAAATCTTTTGCCCCTTTTTGAGGGCCGAAGACAGCCGCCGAACCTTGAGAGCCCAATAACTGATTATCCACATCACACAAGACGATAATACTGCATCTGGCTAATCTCGGATCAAGTTCAGAAGTATCAATTTTGTCGAGCTTGAGAAGATGTTCCGGACTGGGATATAATAATTGCCCTTCCACATCAAGGAATTTCACCCCCAGGGCACTGAGCATACCGGCACCGCCATCAACAGTGGCAGATCCGCCTAATCCGATAATGATTTTGGAAACACCCTTATCCAGTGCAGCAAGGATTAATTCTCCTGTACCTACAGACGAAGTTTTAAGAGGATTTATCTCATCCGCACTTAATAATTTAATCCCGGAAGCATCTGCCATCTCAATAACGGCCGTAGCTCCATTGTAAATAAGCCCGAATGTGGCATTTACCATCCTATTCAAAGGATCTCGGACTTGAACTTCTATTGTAATCCCATTAAATTTATTGATAATTAAGGCTGCTGTCCCATCTCCGCCATCCCCGACAGGGAAACACTCGGTAGTACAAGATAGACGGGAATTATGCAAGCCTTGAGAAACTGCATCTGCGACTTCAGGGGCAGTAAGGCTATTTTTAAAGGCGTTAGGCGCTACCAGGATATGCATAATTACCAGCAAGATAACGTTGATTTGGGAAACTATGAAAATTAACCAGGGTAATGGAGAAGGAAGAATGGAGAGTTGAGAGTTGAGAATGAAAAACAGGGAGAGGGAAAGATTTTCTTCCCTCTTCCTGTTTGCTGGTTCTCTTATATCAATTTATTGGCCATCAGATACTCCGCGATCTGAACAGCATTAGTTGCAGCGCCTTTACGGAGATTATCAGCAACTATCCAAAGGTTAAGGGCATTGTCCTGCGACTCATCCCGTCTGATCCTACCTACAAATACTTCATCTTTTTCGTGAGCATCCATCGGCATTGGATATTTCAGGTTCGCCGGATCATCAACTACAATAATCCCTTCTTCCTTTTCAAGTATCGCCCGAACTTCGGCCAGGTCGAAATCGCTTTCGAATTCAATATTCACAGACTCAGAATGCCCGCCCATTACGGGGATACGCACAGTAGTTGCTGTAACACGTATGGAATCATCACCCATGATCTTTTTGGTTTCAAGGATCATTTTCATCTCTTCCTTGGTATAACCGTTCGCAGTGAACACGTCAATCTGCGGGATCACATTCAGGTCAATTGGATAGGCATAAGCCATTTCTCCGGATATACCTTTCCGTTCGTTCATCATTTGGTCGACTGCTTTTACACCTGTGCCAGTGACTGACTGATAAGTTGAAACGACAACCCTTTTAATTTTATATCTTTCATGAAGCGGCTTTAAAACCACTACCATTTGTATGGTGGAGCAATTCGGATTAGCAATGATCTTATCATTAGCAGTAAGCACATTTGCGTTCACCTCCGGCACAACCAATTTCTTATCCGGGTCCATTCTCCACGCTGAAGAATTATCGATAACTGTTGTACCTGCTGCTGCAAAACGGGGAGCAGCTTCCAATGAAGTGCTTCCGCCGGCCGAAAACAAAGCGACATCCGGCTTCATCGCAATCGCATCATCCATAGTCACAACAGTATACTTCTTTCCCTTGAATTCAACCTGTTTACCTGCACTCTTTGCGGATGCTACCGGAATCAATTCACTAACTGGGAAATTGCGCTCTGCTAAAACTTTTAACATCACCGAACCTACAAGGCCGGTAGCGCCAACTACTGCGACTTTCATTTTCTTGATAAATAAATTGTTAATACTGTTTAATTGAGGCAAATATGGGAAAAATCATTGCGTTTTCTGGCATTCCGAAAGATATAAAGGGCTAATCTGACAATTTCGTTACCAGTTGTACGAAATAACCTGAAATACAAAAATTTGTACCGCACACTCATTCCGTTTACTGACTGTGATTGTCGCTGGTGATATTTAAATCACAGCAACAAATTCATGAGATATTTTTACGTCATTTTATTGCTCCTCCCGGTCATTACTCTGCGTGCACAGATTGATGAAAACTTCGACGACGGAAATTTTACTGCAAATCCTATTTGGACGGGAAGTAATAATAACGCTGATTTTGTAATCACTGATAATAAGCTGCGTTCAAATTCAAATCTTGGCAATGCAAGTTTTTTCCTAAGTACTGGAAACAAGCTGGCCACAAATACACAGTGGGATTTTTGGGTAAATCTTCAATTTAACACGTCGGGATCAAACTATACAGATATCTATGTTATTTCCGACGAGGCTGACCTGAAAAACACAATGATTAATGGTTACTTTATTAGGATTGGTAATACTGATGATGAAATAAGTCTTTACAAAAGATCAGGGACGACTGCTACCGTCTCGAAAATAATAGACGGGGTGAATGGTTCTGTTGGATCCTCTAACAACACCCTAAAAATACGACTGAAGCGCGATAATACTGGCAAATTTACTCTTGAGCGGGAGGTAGTGTCAGCAAATTCGGGCTATATCACCGAAGGAACTGCCCTTGATACAGAGCACACGAGCACCAGTTACTTTGGTATTGTGATACAACAATCTACTGCGACGTTTTTTCAAAAACATTTTTTCGATAACATCAAAGTTGCTTCAGTAGTTACCGACACCGTTCCACCAAGCATGAGCTCTGTATCGGTCATTGATTCCAATACAATAGCAATAACTTACAGTGAGGCAATGGATAGTATAAGTACGAAAGGTGTTTCCAACTACGCGATTAACAATAACGGGGGGCCGATACTTAAGGTTCTAACTACAAATGACCCGGCAAAATTTCATATTAAGCTGGCGAATAACTTAAATAGCGACACATATTCTATTTCAGTTGCGAA
This sequence comes from Daejeonella sp., assembly GCF_049655485.1. Lineage (GTDB taxonomy): Bacteria > Bacteroidota > Bacteroidia > Sphingobacteriales > Sphingobacteriaceae > Daejeonella. Next base: position 5,839 of record NZ_JBASJU010000324.1, on the reverse strand, counting down.
TATCAGGGATATAAATGGGAACCTGATAAGCAATAACCAAAGGGGTACCTTCACCTATATCAAACCTTATACGGCTAAATTCGGTGATGTTGTAATAAATGAATTATTAGCTGACCCTGCACCACAAATTGATCTCCCGTCAGTGGAATTCGTTGAACTTCGAAATAACACCATTCACTCCATTTCATTAAAAGGCTGGAAGTTCAGTGACTCCGGAAGTTCCGCGACGCTCGGCGACATTACTATTGCCTCATCCTCTTTCTTAATTATTTGCGCGAAAGCAGACACCGCAGAATTTAAACCTTATGGCAAAGTTCTCGGCTTATCGCCCTGGCCGTCGTTAAATAATTCGGGGGAGCTCATAAAACTATTTAGTTCAAAAGGAACCCCTATTGATTCGGTCAACTATTCCGACTCATGGTATAGAAACACAACCAAAAAGCAGGGAGGCTGGACACTTGAACGCAAACATCCGGGGGTTCTGTGTTCGGGGGCTCAAAATTGGTTTGCCTCTACTGACAGCACTGGAGGCACACCGGGAAAGAAAAACTCTGTATTCGTCGCTGACTATGAAAACCTAAAGCTAACGGCCGATAGTTTAAAACAAATTTCTGATACCAGCATAACGATCTACTTCAACAAGCCCCTAAACAATTCAACACTAATCGCTGAAAATTTCATTTTGAATCCGACGGCATCATCCATTAAGAAAATAATTGCCAATTTTGAAAGTAACGAAATAAGGATCATCTATGATCAAAAGTTTGTGCCTGATACCAGGTATCAATTAAATATAAAGAACCTTGAAGATTGCTATGGCGTCCCTTTACTAGGAGGAGCACAGAATTTAACTTTCAACACAAAAAAGATTGTCTCTGTCAGTAATCCTCCAGATACATCGAGAATTGTGATTACTGAGATCTTTGCGGATCCCTCGCCAGAAGTTCACTTACCCCTTGCTGAATACATTGAGGTCTATAATCCCTCCAGTGATACTATTGATCTAAATAATTGGTCCGTAAGCGACCCGACTACAAAAGCTATCATTCGTAGCCAGAAAATATTACCACGGGAATACTTAATCCTTTGCCCTGCGGCTGATACCATTCATTACAAACTTTTCGGAAAGACAATCGGTTTAAATCCCTGGCCGTCGTTAAATAACATTTCCGATCAGGTAGTCCTAAAAAGTTTCAAAAACAGAGTCGTGGATTCAGTAGCTTATTACGACACTTGGTATCGCAGCAACGTAAAAAAGCTGGGTGGGTGGAGTTTGGAAAAAATTGATTTAACCTCGGTCTGTGAACCTCCCTTTAACTGGAATGCAGCTATAGACACAAATGGGGGAACGCCTGGGAGAGCCAACTCGGTGGCCGTTACCGGATATGACCTTGTGCCGGTAAAGGCCGATAGTATCAAGCTGGTAACAGATTCCAGCCTCAAAGTATATTTCAATAAACATTTGAACAGCTCAACCCTCACTGCCGGCCAATTTATTTTATCCCCCGCAAACTCAATCAAAAAAATAAGTTCAGATCTAATGCAAAGGGAAGTAACCCTGGTATATGAACAAAAGTTTGTAGCAGGAACTAATTATAAATTACTTGTATCCCTGATAAAAGACTGTAGTGGGAAATCCATCACAGATTCTCAATTACTTCAATTTAAAACCAACCCGCCTTCGTCGATGCCTCCAGAGCGAATCGATACGGCAAAAATTATCATCACTGAAATCTTTGCTGACCCATCTCCAGAAGTAGGTTTGCCGCTCGCAGAATTTATAGAGTTATATAACCCGGGAGCACATGCAACGGATTTGAATAAATGGATTTTAAACGACAGTGGTACGAAAGCAGTTTTTACAGCTGCTAAAATTGAACCCGGAGAATACTTAATCCTATGTTCCACAGCTGACACTCTTTTGTTCAGGCCGTTTGGCAAAACGAAAGGGATTTCACCATGGCCATCTTTAGGAAACGGTGGTGATCAGATAACTCTAAAAAGCTTCACACAAAGAGTAGTTGACTCAATTGTGTACTCAGATAAATGGTATAAAAACCAAAAGAAAAAGAACGGGGGATGGTCCCTGGAGAAAGAAGACCTGTTAATTAACTCCTGCAATGGTTTCTATAATTGGTTTTCATCCATTGACACAACCGGCGGGACGCCGGGTCGCGCTAATAGTAGAAAAAATCCTGGAATCAGCTGGCAACAGATCAAAATAGATTCGGTGGGCAGTAGATCCGATAGCACCGTAATTGTTCATCTAAATTCGATTCCAGACACTATATTTTTTAAATCATCACATTTTTCCATCGATAATAAAATTGGTGCAGCTCTTGAAGCTACTTTCGGGGAAAGCTTTTTAACAATCCATCTTAAGTTTGGAGCGAAATTTAACGAAGGAACCAAGTATCTCCTCACTGTTGACTCCTTATTTAACTGCAGTGGGATCAAGTCCAATCAACCAAACAACCAGGCTTTATTTACAAAACCAATCATCCCAGAAGAGAATTATCCTGTCTATATAAATGAAATTCTGGCCGACCCCTCACCACAGGTCCATTTACCAGAAGTGGAGTTTGTTGAACTTTATAATCCCACAGAGCAAACGGTAAGCTTGAAAGGAATGTATTACGGGGATGCAAGCGTACTGCATAAATTTACTTCTGGAGAGATCGCTCCACTTTCCTATTTGATACTCTGCCCGGAAAAAGACACGTCCAGTTTTACCTCTTTTGGCAATGTGAAAGGTTTACCAGTGTGGCCATTACTTGCAAATGAGAAGGATGTCTTAGTTCTCAAAAACAATAAGGGGCGGGAATTTCAGCGTATTGCTTATAATTCAGATTGGTATAGGAATGGAGCAAAGAAATCGGGAGGATATTCTCTGGAGATGATAAGCCCAGCTTCAATCTGCGCCGGATCTCAAAATTGGGCGGCAAGTATAGATTCTGCCGGTGGTACTCCGGGAAAACGGAATTCTATTTTCAATGATTCTCCGGGAGATGCCCTTAAATTGGTGGATGTAATATTAACTGACAGTATTACATTATTACTTACATTCAACAAGACCGTTGATAGCCTGTCCGCATCTTCAGCCGTGAAATATCATATAAACAATGGGATGGGAGAACCTGAATCGGCTATCACTTTGTCGCCGGACTTCGATAAAGTTCAGCTTAAATTAAGGAATGCTCCAACCCGGGGAAATACCTATAAAATCGAATTGAAGGAAATCCGTGACTGCTCTGGGACCCCTATTTCAACAGGGTTTAATCAAGGTGAATTCATTTTGACAGAACGAGTTGTTAAAAATGCTGTTCTGATAAGCGAAGTCCTTTTTAATCCCCGGCCAAATGGTGTTGATTTTATCGAGATTTACAATAACTCGAACCACACCCTCGACTTAAAAGATCTTTCGATTGCCTCTATGGTAAAAGATTCGATCGGGCCGCTCCGGCCGATTAGCATAAAGCAAAAACTGTTTAAGCCCGGCCACTATTTGGCAGTAACAACCGATCCTGAAATAATTAAAAAAGAATATAGAATTGAATCCCCGGACCAAATACTAAAGGCAGCACTCCCTGCATTCAATGATGACAAAGGAGTAGTTGGGTTATTAAGTAACGGTGTCCAAATTGACCAGCTTAATTATAGCGAAAAGATGCATTTCCAACTACTTAAAACATTTGACGGTATATCTCTGGAAAGAAGCAGCTTCAAATTGAAAACCAATGAGCCCGGCAATTTCAGATCCGCGACTGATGCATCTGGGTTCGCCACACCAGGATACAAAAACTCTCAATATAACGAAGAAAGTGTTGGCTTCGAGGAATTTGCACTGGTTTCAAAGACCTTTTCTCCCGACAACGATGGCTTCGAAGACTTACTTCAGGTGAGTTATCGGTTGCCAGCACCGGGAATGGTTGCGAACGTAAAGATCTTCAATGATCAAGGAATGATAATTAAGCATTTGCTTAAAAATTCAACATTGAACTCCGAAGGTATGTTTGTCTGGGACGGACTCAACGAATTCAACACAGCTGCTGCTTCCGGAATCTATTTTATTGTTTCCGAAGTATTTGATACAAGCGGAAATGTAAGACGCTTTCGCAAAGCCTTCGCTCTGGCGGCGAATCTGTAAATAATTCCAAACTCAAGTGGGCCTTCAACAGAACATAAAATCCCTACCTTTGCCCCAAACCAATTATAATGCAGGAAACAGTTGTTGTTATAGGCTCAAACGGGCAAATCGGAACGGAGCTGGTAAGCGAATTGAGGAAGATCTACGGCGATGGGCATGTCGTAGCTTGCGATATTCGCCGACCGGATTACGATATAAAAAATGCCGGCCCCTTTGAATTTGTGAATGTGCTTGAGAAGGAAATTCTAAAAAATCTTTTTCAGAAATATAAACCCACGCAGGTTTATCTGCTGGCGGCCTTGCTTTCAGCAACGGGGGAGCAAAACCCTAAGCTGGCATGGGACCTAAACATGAACGGCTTATTAAATGTCCTCGACCTCGCTCAAGAATTTAAAACATCCAAAATATACTGGCCAAGTTCCATAGCCGTTTTCGGGCCAAACTCCCCGAAAGATTATACCCCGCAATATTGTGTAATGGACCCGAATACCGTTTACGGGATAAGCAAGTTGGCTGGTGAACGCTGGTGTGAATATTATGTCCAGAAATATGGGCTCGATGTACGGAGTATCCGTTATCCTGGACTAATCAGCTGGAAAGCAGCCCCGGGCGGCGGAACAACGGATTATGCGATTCATATATTCCATGATGCTTTGAAAAAAGGCAGTTATCAGTCATTTTTGTCGGCAGAATCGGAGCTACCCATGATGTATATGGATGATGCAATCCGCGGCACTATAGAATTAATGGATGCACCGGCGGAAAAAATAAATATCCGATCTTCATACAATCTTACCGGTATGAGCTTTACGCCGGAGATCCTGGCCGAAGAGATCAGAAAGCATATCCCTGACTTTAAACTAAGCTATACTGACTACGACCAGCGACAGGCGATTGCCTCAAGCTGGCCGAAATCCATAGATGACAGCCATGCGAGAATGGACTGGGGATGGAAGCCAGAGTTCGACCTTGAAAAAATGACGGTTGATATGTTTAATAATTTGAAGAAATAATTAGAATCTTTGGAGAGTGGAGAGTTGAAAGTTGAGAATGGCGACCGAAAACTTTCGAATAAAAATATTGAATTTAAATAGTTTTAAGATAAATGGGAAGAGCATTCGAATTCCGTAAAGAAAGAAAATTTAAGCGCTGGGCGAAGATGGCCGTGCAATTCACACGTCTCGGAAAAGAGATCGTGATGGCCGTAAAAGACGGGGGGGCGAACCCCGACGCAAACTCACGCTTGAGAACTGCAATGCAGAATGCTAAGGCTGTTAATATGCCGAAGCATACGGTGGAAGCGGCAATCAAACGGGCAAGCAATAAAGACGAAAGCAATTACGAAGAAATAGTTTACGAAGGATATGCGCCCCACGGAGTGGCTGTCCTTATAGAAACTGCTACTGATAATACCAACCGTACAGTTGCAAACGTTCGTAGCTATTTCAACAAGACTAATGGCACTCTAGGTAAAACGGGATCCCTCGATTTTATTTTTACTCGGAAGTCAGTCTTTAGATTTGATCCCGGCGAAATGGAACTGGACGAACTTGAACTTGAACTACTCGACTTCGGGCTCGAGGATCTGTATGTGGAAGAGGATGAAAACGGAAAAGATGTAGGTGTAATCCATACCTCTTTCGAGGATTTCGGAAAAATGCAAAAAGCTCTGGAAGAAAAGGGTATCCCGGT
>NZ_JBASJU010000323.1:0-3461 GCF_049655485.1 Daejeonella sp. | reverse complement strand
TAAGCTTATCCTGTTGTTTGACAAAGTTTACGAGATCATTATGGTCACCATGGCCGCTAAACAGGTCTGTTTGCTTGATGGTAGCGTAAACTGATAATTCCCTGTGTCTTATGTTCACGATAGGATCGCCGCGAAGCAGTCGATTTCCAAGTGTCCCTTTCGCGCAATAGCCAATAAAGAGTATGGTGCAATAATAGTTGGATATGTTATAATATAGATGATCCTGGATACGCCCACCTTCGAGCATCCCGGCAGAAGAAATTATTATACAAGGCTCATAATAGTTGGAGATCGCCTTGCTGGCATTCATGTCCTGTATATATTCCAGGTTTTCAAATTCAAATTCATCACCTTGTTTCTTGTAGAAATCTTGTGCTTCGTCGTTTAAGAGGGAATGATGTTTCCTGAAAATATCAGTGGCATAGGTTGCCATTGGGCTATCTACAAAAACCTTCACCCGCGGGAGTAATCCCTTCGAAAATATTCTGTTAAGCGAGTAAACCAGGGCCTGCGTTCTGCCTACACTGAAAGCTGGTATTATTAACCTGCCAGGCGATTTTATGCATGCTTCATTAACAGTGTCTGTAAGAAGCTCTTCAACACTCTGGGTAGCTTTATGCGACCTCCCGCCATAAGTAGATTCACATACCAGGTAGTCAACCTGAGGCAAAGCTTCCGGATCTTTTAGGACCGGATAGTTTTTTCTGCCGATATCTCCGCTGAAAGCGATTGTTCTTTTTTCGCCATGTTCCTGAACAGTTATTACAGCTGCGGCAGCTCCCAAAAGGTGGCCAACCGGTATGAAACTGAGGCTGATTTCGCCGTTTATTAAGAAGGGTTTATTATATCCAATGGTAACAAAGCGGTCCACGGTCTCCATAACGTGCTTTTGCAGATACAGAGGCTTCGGCCCGGAGCTGAATCCACGTTTTCCTTTTCGGGATTTACGTTGTTTATTTAAGAAAATATTCACCGAATCGAGAAGAAGCAGTTCGGTGAGGTCTGCAGTAGGGGCAGTGCAAAGTATCTGGCCATCAAAGCCGTGCCTTACAAGTGTAGGTAAATTTCCAGAGTGGTCGATGTGAGCATGAGTAAGTATTACTACATCAATATCAGATGGCATAAAAGGGAACTGTTCGTTTTCTTCAAGCCAGGTATCTTTCTCGTAATCTAAACCACAATCTATTAAGATATTGTAATTATCAGTTTCTAAAAGGTGCATACTTCCGGTAACCTGCTGCGCAGCACCCCAAACGGTTAGTTTCATTGTTAGTGGTTAGAGATTAGTGGTTAGAGGCTCATCCCCGCTCACCTGCGCTTCCAACTGCAATTGACTCAGATATCTGTACAGCCCTTCTTCATTTTTCATCAATTCCGAATGACTTCCGCTCTCTATAACTTTTCCCTTCTCGAGAACTACGATTTTATCAGCCTCACGAATAGTTGATAAGCGATGGGCAATAATTACTGAGGTTCTGTTTTTCATCAATTCCTCGAGTGCTTCCTGTACCAGGCGTTCAGATTCTGAATCGAGTGAAGACGTGGCTTCATCGAGAATAAGTATTGCCGGATCCTTCAAAAGTGCGCGTGCAATCGCAATTCTCTGACGTTGTCCTCCAGAAAGTTTTACACCCCGCTCTCCAACAAGTGTGTCGTAAGCTTCTGGGAAACCCACAATAAAGTCGTGTGCATTAGCCCTTTTGGCGGCCATAATAATTTCATCTTCAGTCGCACTAAGCCTGCCATACGCAATATTTTCGCGGATTGTTCCTCCAAATAAAAGCACATCCTGCGGGACTATTGCCACCTGGTTTCTAACATCAGTAAGAGTGTAATCAGAAGCCTCTTTTCCGTCAAATAATATGGTTCCGCCCTGAGCCTCATAGAAGCGAAGTATCAACCCCGCGATGGTGGATTTACCGGCACCACTCGGCCCAATGATTGCAACTTTCTCACCGGTCCTGGCTTCGAAAGAAACACCGTTAAGTACTGTAATTTCCTTCCGTGAAGGGTAAGAGAAAACAACGTCTTTAAACTGCAGGTTGCCCTCGATTCTCTGATGGATCTGGTTGTTTTCTCCATGCATGGATATGGGCTCGTTTTGCTCTCCAAGGATTTCAAGTACCCTTTCGCTCGCTCCAAAGGCCTTTTGCATCGTCGCATATAATTCAGGAAAGCTGCCCATCGCAGCTCCCACGAAAGTGGATAATAAAATAAAAGTAAACATGCTGGCCAGGCTTATTTCTCCAGCCTGAACCAGGTGGGAGCCGTACCATACGACAGATACGATAGTGCCGAATAAACAGAAAACAATGAAGGAAGCAAAGATTCCTCTGAAGCGCGCACCGCGCATCGCTATTTTAACAACCTCACGGATGCTGGTATTATACCTTCCTACTTCATAAGCCTCGTTTACAAACGCCTTCACGTTTGAAATCCCCTGCAAGGTTTCCTCTACAATCGTATTCGACTCGGCCAGCTTATCCTGCGCCTTTCTTGAAAGTTTACGGATAAAACGTCCAAAAACGACAGCAATAACAACCATTAAAGGTAATACAGCTAATAACATCAGAGTCAGTTTCCCTGACACTAATACAAGAAATATAATACCTCCTGTAAAGATTATCACTTGTCGTATCATCTCTGCCAAAGTAGTCGTGATAGCATCCTGAATTTGCGAAAGATCTGCTGAAAGCCTGCTGTTTAGTTCACCGACTCTTCTTTGGGAGAAGAAGTTCATTGGGAGGGTTATCAGCTTATGATATGTATCGCGTCGGATATCTGCCAAGCCCTTCTCTGCAACCTCTACAAACCAGTTTATCCGGAAATAAGATAATATCGCCTGTATAAATAGCACTCCAAGTAAGGTGAGGGCAACGGTATTAATATCAGTAGGGAAGGAGTCCAAAATTTCTTTAGGCATTGCTACGCCCTGCGTTTTTGCCTCAGCTCCTGTGCCAATCAGACGGCCCATAAGTAATGGAAACAGGAAAGAACTGCTGCTCGAAAGAATAAGGCAGCCTAAACCCAGGAAAAACTTTGTACGGTATGGTTTGAGGTATGATAATAACCTCATCACTTGCTGTAAACTTTCCTTATTTATTTTTGCTTTTGGGAGTTCTTCAGACTGTGTATTACCACTGTTTAATCGAGCACGTGCCATTTAAAATTAGGGGGGATTATTTGTCGTGATATGACGATGGCAAAATTAGCCATAATTGATCAAGTTAAACGACTCCGGTATCAGTCTTTCGTAATTTTTTAATACTGATTGCGTAAATTATACCAATAGATACCCCAAATAAGGATACCACCAGATAGATTACAAGCCTGTTAATTTTCGCTGTTTGTTTTTGCACCTCCACTTTGAGTCGCTCGTTTTCCTGCTGAAGTCGCGTTATTGTAGTCTGAAACCTATCAATACGACCCTCAACGGTCACCGCACGATGTTCAACTTCCTT
>NZ_JBASJU010000322.1:0-9252 GCF_049655485.1 Daejeonella sp. | reverse complement strand
GTAAGTGTATCCTCGAATGTAAAGTTGGTTTGATCCGAATTCATCGAGCGAAGGAATATCCCGAGAAGGATTAGAATCAACGATCGCTTCAAAGTATGGAGCAGTAAATTACTGACACTCGCTCCTTTATTTCTGCGACTCAAAATGGAGTAGGGTAAAACTACTCCAACCAGAAAGGTGAATGAAGGCTGGATCATATCGTGTAAACTCAACCAGATCCACTCTACATGACTTTGATTGAATGCGATGACCCTCCAGAACGAGCTTCCCGGAAGCGCTTCTGAAACTTTGGAAAGGGATAGCACTTCTGCCATCATTAACAACATAACGAATCCCCTGTATACGTCTACAGACGCGACCCTGTTGACCGGCATTGCCGGATTAACTACAGCACCGGAAACTAATTTATTATCATCGTGAACAGATTCACCTTTCATGTTTTTTGTGATAAGGGTTTATTTAGGTTGAATAATTGAACTAGTTAAATCCAGGAAACCATTTCTGGGCATTGATACGATATATTTTATCTATGACTTGCTTTGGTAACTGTAATCCTTTAAAACTTCCCTCAAAACTTGATGAAGTCATGTCCTCATTTGTGGCGAAATAGGTCCAATCTCTCATTCTGGTATCATGCAAACCCTTATTCATTGTAGCAAGGTTCGTTTTTGCGTCAACACCATGATCGGTAGCATAAATAAGCCTGTCCTGATATTTGATCATAAAATCACGGACCTTCTGACGATTTTTAACCGATTGAGATTGCAGATGTACAATTCTTGCAGCCATATCTACCGCCATATTCGGAAAGCGATCAAGGCGTTTAGCGAGTTCATCAACACTCCATTCCAGGCTTCCCAGGTGAGCCCCTACGAATCTTAGGTTCGGGTGCTTTTTCAGCATATTGTCCCTGGAATTTACTTCATCCTCATAACTGGGATTTTGAGGGTGTTGATACATGTGGTATTCCGGGTGCCTTGTAAAATATCCTTTATCATTAGAAACAGTCATCTCTTCTACAGGAAGCCATGCATTACGCGGTTCACCGATGTGCCCTAAGAGTGTGATGTTGCTTTTTTCTATGAATTTCAACACCGGATCAAATCTTGGATCATCAATCATCACAAATTTGCCATTCTTATCTTTCAGGCCCATCCCGATGTTCTTCCATATTTTTACCCCAATTGCCCCTTGCTTGAATGAATTTTCTAAGTATGCAAGGGTTTCAGGCAACCACTCCTTTGTGCCCCAATTATCTACAGTAAAAGTTGTTGTATATGCTACTCGATCAGGAAAGGCTTTCACCAGTTGAAGCGCCACTTTCTCCTGATCCTCCACCGATGGATAATACGCAGGATTTACGTTAACCGTCAGGAGACGAAGGTTGTCTCTTTTTGCCTGATTTATGAAAGTGGTATCATAAATATTCAAATGAACATGAGTGTCATATTTCTCTACGTTTTTGAAATCCTCCCTGGTATAAAATTCAGAGCTTGATAGTGAACTCGAACTGATATTCTGCGCTTGTGAGTTAAACGTTATAGGGAGGCATAGTATAAGTACCCAGAGACTTTTAAATTTAATCAGGTTTTTCATTTACTGCTTTTATGTGTTCGATGAATTAACTTGCTCATTATTTGTTGTTTTATATACCCCGCTACAATGGCGACAACCATCTTTCCACATTTTTTGAATAGATCTTGTCTACTACTTCCTTCGGCAATTTCAATCCTTTAAGATCGCCAAATCCCGTTAAAGAAATGGTGTTATCTGTCACGAAAAATTCCCAGTCCTTCATCCAGCCATCGTGGATACCTTTTGTAAAAGCAACCTTATCGGATGTTGGATTTACCTGCCGGTCTGATCCATAAACCAGGCGGTCTTGATATTTAATAAAGAAATCGCGGGTTTTGTCCCGGTCATTTAAAGCGTGAAGTTTCAAATTTGACATACGCGATAAGTCAACCTTCATATTTGGGTATCGTTCAAACCTCTTTGCAAGTTCATCCAGACTCCATTCCAGGCTTCCTAAATGCGCTCCGACAAACCGTAATTTGGGATGCATTTTAAGCATATTATCCCGCGCGTTAATCTGGTCGTCGTAGCTGGGATATTCCGGATGAAGGTACATATGGTACTCAGGGTGCGAACCATAATAGCCTTTACTAAAAGTCATGCTATCTAAAGGCAACCAACAGTCCCTCGGTTCGCCATTGTGGCCGATCAAGGGAATCCTGTTCTTCTCCAGATAATCTAATACAGGCTTAAGTTTAGGATTATCAACCATCACGAAAGTGCCGTCTTCCTCCCGTAAGTCCATTCCTATATTTTTCCATATTTTAACCGCCTTTGCGCCATTTGCTATCGACTGTTTCAGGCTGGAGATAGTTGTCTCCGCCCAATCCGGATTTTTCCAGTCATGCACAGGAAAAGTGGTAGCAAAGGCCATATCATTTGGAAAATTCCTCAAATGTTGGATAGCAAATTCCTGTTGGGCTGCCATAGGCAGCCCAAAGGGACGGTCGTCAACGATGTCTAAAAAACGGAAATTGTCTTTCCTCGCCTGTTCAATGAAGGCGGTTTCGCCTGTATTAATGTGAATATGGACATCAAACTTGTTAACTGCAGCAAAATCCTCAGCCCGATAATAGCTTTCAATCTTATTCTCATCGTTAGAATGCTTCGTCTGCGATGATGCACAGGAAAGCAAAATAAAGGCGAGCAGAATCAGACTCAGGTTTTTATGCATAATAAAACTACCCATTATGGATTAGGAGTTAAATTTGTATTAAGCTTCAATTCACGATCAGGAATTAGATAAATTGCTCTGGGAGCAGTTGGAGCAATCGTCAGATTAAACCTATCAATACTGTGAAAACCAGGATATGCACGTACCAAAGGTTTATTGTTTCTAAACAAATCACTCGTACGTTGACCTTCAAAAGCCAGTTCGAGCCTGCGTTCTTCTAATACAACTTCTAATACACTTGCCTTGCCTTTTAGATCTGAGGTACTGTAAAGCTGATTTCCACTTAATCCCGCACGGGTACGAATAACATTAACATCACTAATTGCAGCTGCGGCATTTCCTAGTTTGGCATTAGCTTCTGCACGGATTAAATACATATCGGCCAGACGTAATAAGACGGGTGAACTCAGATTCGCCACACCTTCCTGCCAGTTGTACTTGTTGATAAAGTACTTAACTACATTACCCCTTTTTAGCGTGTCGCCGTTTGCAGCCAATTGTAGTTCCACAAAACCATGTCGCACATCGTTCGGATAAGTAGCCAGCAATTTTACATAAGAAGTAGAGGCATACATTTCTCCCCAGCCGGTTGATAGAGTAACCGGATCATTATAGTACATAGAACCAATAGCGCCTTTAAGACGATTGTCGGCTAAAATATGGCGTATAGCGAAAATGGTTTCTGAATTACTTTCAGGTATACTTCTGAAATAATTTTTTAGCGCCGCAGTGCTTACCAGGTTGTAACGATTTGATTTAATAACAAGATCAGCATATTCCAGTGCTTTAGCATTATCTTCCTTGTGAAGATATAGCCTGGCTAATAAGGCATAAGCGACCTCCTTTGAAGCAAAACGCGAATCTTTCTTGACGGTCATCAGACTAGCAGCCTTAAGCAAATCAGCGATCATGAAATCATAAACCTCTTTCACGCTATTTCGGGCTGGCGACACCTCACTTTCGGTACTTTTTATAATGGGTATGCCAGGATTAATACCAGCTCCCTGCGAATACGGACGGCCAAAAAATCTTACCAAATCAAAATGAGCCATCGCGCGCAAATACATATTCTCCCCTTTTAGCTGATCCAGCGCCGGCGAAGTGCCGTCAGCAATCCTTTCAATTATCTGATTAGATGAAAAAATCACCTTATATGCCTGACGCCAAAAGGATGTGGTAATATTGTTTCCCGGGAAGTCTGTATAGTTATAAACGTTATATAAGGGATCTGTTGTAGTTCCGCTTAATGCGACGTTATCACTGGAATACTCGCCAAGAATATGTTGAAATCTGGTATAATCTGCACTTACAAGCCCGGCATAGGATCCGTAAGTTGCTGTTTGCAGATCTTCAGGTGTTGCCAATGCGGTCTCATTAGATTTACTGTCAAATGGCTGCAGGTCTTTTTCACATGCAGTTGTAATCATTAATACTGTTCCAAGCAGGAAAAGTAATTTTATATTGATCTTTTTCATCTTAATATTTTTTATAAACTAAGGTTAACACCAAACAAGAATTTTTTGCTGATAGGATAACGGTCTGATGAATTTCCACCGTTTTGGCCTAAACTAACTTCCGGGTCAGGACCTGAAAAATTAGTACCAGTCCAAAGATTGTCTCCGCTCAAAAATAGTCTGGCATTTGACACTTTCAACTTAGTTAAGAGGCTCTTTGGAAGGGTGTATCCAAGGTTAACGTTTCTTAAACGGATATAGCTGCCATCTTCAAGATATCTTGAACTTAATTTGTTCGAATTCTTATTTCCGCCAAATACCGCTTTCGGGTGAGTAGCAATATCGCCTGGCTTTTGCCATCTGCTCCAATCATCCCTTGGAAGCATGTTGTTTACTGTTTCATATGCTCCATCCGAATCGAAACTTGTTCTTGAGGAATTAAACACTTCAACACCACTCACGAAGTTTAAGAATGCACTCAGTGTAAAAGCTTTGTAACTAAAGGTATTCGAAAGACCACCTGTGAAATCAGGAGTATAAGAACCCACGAATTGGGAAGTTGCCTGGGCTAATACATTTGTTGTGGTTACAACGCTATTTCCGTTTACATCTGTTGTGATTTTCTCCCAAAGAGGGTCTCCCGTTTGAGGATCTACACCAGCCCATTTCCTCATGTAAAAACTATTAAGATCATGGCCTACACTTACAATTGTAGCAGGTGAAAAACCGTTATCGGTTATAATATCCTTACCCTGATCGAGCCTCAATACCTTACTCTTGTTAAAGGCGATATTAAAGTTAGTTTCCCATTTAAATGCTCCTTTATCAAGATTTAAGGTTGTTAAATTAAGTTCCAGGCCCCGGTTTTTAACAGACCCGACGTTTTGAATAACGGATGTAAATCCACTGGTGAAAGGAAGCTGAACATTTAATAATAATGCTTCTGAAGTCTTGTCGTATAGGTCAACATTCAGGGTTACTCTTTTCAAAACACTAACATCGAGTCCCAAATTTGCAGTCTTCACCTTTTCCCATGTTAAATCCGGGTTAGCAAGCTGTGACGGAGTAGAAGCTGAGAAGCCGGAATATTGAGATGAAAAGCTATATAGTCCGAGGGTCTGGTAGTTGCCAATTTGAGCATTACCTGTTGAACCATAACTCGCTCTTAATTTTAGAAAATCAAAGGTTTTATTGTCTTGCATAAAGCCTTCATTACTCAGAATCCAGGATGAACCTAAAGTGTAGAAATGTCCTGTGCGATTGTTGGCACCAAAACGTGATGACGTTTCGTTGATGTAAGCACCGACTAAGAAATATTTATTATCGTAATTATAATCAACCTGCACAAGCCCTTTACTAAAGGCATTTTCGTTGATAGAGCCATTCGCATTTCCTGAACTAAGGATTTGAGAAGCAGCATTCATTACACGAAGCCCTGCCACAAATCCCTGTCCAAGAAGGGAATTTCTTTCAGCAAAGTTCTTTTCGGCCTCTGCTACAGCAATTGTGCTGAAGTTATTTTTACCAAAGCTTGTTTCGTAAAGAAGGCGGTTGGAAGTGATAAGGCTGCTAGAATAGGCCAGGTCATTAGTCAGTCGGCCTAAACCTGATCCTGCTTTTGCACGTACATCGTAATAAAGTTGTCTTTTACTGTTATTATAACTAACCCTGTTGCTGCTTGTAAAAGTTAAGCCTTTAGTGATAAAATAATCCAGCTTAAGATCACCGCTCAGTGAATTCCGTTTGGTATCATCCAGATTATACTGCCAGCCATGCATGAAATTATCTTGTTCTCTTCCAATCCATCCGGGTTCGGTACCTCTTTTGAGAGTTCCATCGGCAAAATATGGGTTATCCCATGGGAGATTCCTTGTTGCACCAACTAAAGCACCATAGTTTCCGGACGCGTCCTCCTGGAATTTGTTGAATCCCACGTCAAGTCTCGCACCGATTTTTACTTTTTTGCTTATGTCATGAGAAACGTTGGTTCTTAAATTATACGTCTTTCTCCCGGTTGTTTCAAGCGTACCATCTTCATTGTAGAAGTTTCCAGATACATAGACTTGCGTTTTATCAGATCCGCCTGAAACTGACAAAGTATAGTTCTGGGTAAGTCCGGTACGAAATGCCAGATCAGCCCAGTCGGTATTCTGCGACAGCAGAGTAGCAGGACGATCTCTGTCAAAGTTTGTAGGATTCCAAAATGTCTTTTGGTAATCATACAATTGCTGTGAATTCATCACATCAAAATTTCCCATAGAAACCTGGTTAATCCCTGTTGTAGCACTGAAATTAACCTGATTTGTTCCAGCCTTGCCTGATTTTGTCGTTATAATAATTACACCGTTCGCCGCTCTTGAGCCATATAAACCAGTAGCAGCAGCATCTTTCAAGACGGTTACACTTTCAACATCTACCGGATTCACGGTACCTCCTATCACGCCATCAACTACGTATAATGGAGAAGACCCTGCGGTAATGGAACTTGACCCTCTAATTATAACGCTGGGTTCCGCGTTCGGACTGCCTGAAGAGGCAGACACAATCACGCCGGGAGCTTTACCCTGCAGCATGCTGCTCACATTATTAGAAGTAACATCTCTTAATTTCTCCCCTGAAACAACCGATACGGAACTTGATAACTGGGAAACGGCTCTGCTTGTATAACCCACAACTACGACTTCGTTCAATGAAGATTGCGCAGTGTTCAAGGTAACATTAACCGTTCCGCTCGCCCCAATTACAGTTTCCACAGTAGTGAAGCCCAGGAAGCTGAAAACAAGGGTTCCATTATCAGCAGGAATATTTAAGCTATATTCCCCATTAGCGTTAGTAACTGTACCTACAGTGGTTCCTTTTAATTGAACACTCACTCCCGGCAATGTTTCCCCTTTTTCATCGACTACTCTTCCCCTAACAATTCGATCACGGGAATTTTCTTCTGAGTTTACGGTGATTGACTCCGAAATGGAATGCCTGTCAACTACCGTCAGGCTCCTTGCTGAAATTGACTCAGGTGCAGCTATCAGAAAGGCAGCTAAAAAAAAGACCGCTGTTCTAGTTCTGCTCCCCGGGTTGGTGAGATTTAAGTAACTTTTTTTCATGACTATTATTTCGTTGATTATTAGGTTAATTCATTTTTTTCTTCGAGAAAATTCTCATTGCTTGGCAGTGCAGCTATTCCCTGCACGATTTCATCGAGCTCCTTGTAATGGTGCTCCAATTTGGTTAAGAGCTCGATTTGAGCCCGGGTTCTTTGCAGATTGTGCAATGGAAAATGGATTTTATAATAAGTATCACCTTCCAGATAGTCAGTTAAGAATCGAACTATCTGTTCATATGGAATCAGCAATACCCCTTTCAGTAGAGAATCTATTTCCCGATCCGAAAGGAAAAAACCTGCTTCTTTAAAGTAGCCTTTCGTATATGCAGCAAACAGGGGAATGTTCAGCTGAATTTTAGACAGGTCAGCTTCATCTTCGGCCGCAGTATTAATTATGGTTCGTATAGCATCACCAAAATCATAAGCTACATACCCAGGCATAACCGTGTCCAGGTCTATCACACACTGAGCTTTATCTGCTTTGTCCAGTAAAATGTTGTTAAACTTCGTGTCATTATGAATAATTCGTACTGGCAATATACTCCCTTCACCAAGCCCCAGAATTTTCAGCATAGCTTCCGAACGTTCCTGAAGGAAAGCTATCTCAGGACTAACCTCTTTAACCCTGCCTGCAACGTCATTGATAATAGCTTCATTAAATCTTTTGAGCCTCATTTCGATATTGTGGAAGTTGGGAATGGTCTCAATAAGTAGGTCAGCATCCATATCTGATAACATGGCCTGGAATTTTCCAAAAGCCTTACCCCCTTCATAAGCCTGTTGTTCAGTTTCCAAAACATCATATCTGTTAGAATGTAAAAAATCATACATTCTCCAAAAGTTGCCGTTTTGATCTATCTCATAAAACCGGTTTTCTTTAGTAGGTATGAGCGTTAATACCTCGAGATCCGGGTTCGCACCGGGTACACTTGCAAGCTTATTTTTGAGGTGCTCGGTAACAAGTTTAATGTTGTTCATCAGCCCGGGCACGTCTTTGAAAATTTGATGATTTATCCGCTGTAAGAGATAATCCTTGTTGCCGCCACATTTTCTTTTGACAAAAAATGTCGTGTTAATATGTCCCGAACCAAAAAGTTCAAAATCGTAGCTTTCGTCATCGGTACAAAAGCTGGCAATGACCGTGTTTATTTGATTAGATATCGTAGTATTCTGATCCATTTGTGATTTCTTGTTCTAAAATTCTTGCTTTCTGCGTTTTACTTTATGACCATAAACTGCGAAATATCCTATAAAGAGATAACAGGGGACCATAATCCAATATGCGGTTTGGGTATTGCTGATATCGGCCAGGCGACCATACAATAATGGGATGAGAGCCCCACCGGCGATGCCCATGATCAGTAGAGATGAACCGATTTTTGTAAATCTCCCTAATCCTGCGAGAGCCAGTGGCCACAATGCGGGCCATACCAAAGAATTAGCCAGGCCCAATAGAGCTATAAACGCTACAGAAACAAATCCTTCTGTATAAATAGCAGCAATAGAGAAAATCACGCCTAATATGGCGCAGAATTTAAGAGCTGTTTGCTGGCTTAGGTATTTGGGTATACAAATGATCCCGATTATATAACCCACAATCATGCTGATAAGGGTTCCTGTCGTGAAATATTTGGCTGTAGATAAAGATATACCCCAGGATGCTCCGTAACTAATAATCGTATCTCCCGCTATAACTTCCACACCCACATATAAGAATAGAGCAAGCACGCCCAAAAGGAGATGGGGGAATTCCAGAATGCTTACCTTGTCGGTGTTGGCAGCCGCCACCTCGTCATCTTCCTGATCGGTATCAATTTCAGGCAAAGTTGAAAAATTGAGGACAATGCCTAATATCACCAGAACCACAACTATGATGATATAGGGAAGAATAACTCTCGAGGCCAGTTGATCTAACTCGGCAGCCTTACTGGCAATATCCATAGTTT